>NZ_AP022564.1:3957361-4261773 GCF_010727125.1 Mycolicibacter terrae
GGTGATCGACTATCTCGAGTTCACCGGCGTCGACCGCATCGCGTTGACCGGCCTGTCACTGGGTGGTTACACCAGCGCACTGCTGGCCGCCGTCGAACCCCGACTGCAGGCGGTCATCCCCAATGTTCCGGTGGTCTCGGTCGATTCGGAGATCCGGGACTGGTTTCCGGCCAATATGGTGGTACAGGCCGGGCAGCTGCTGGGCCGCGTCCCCCGGGACGACTTCACCGCCGCCACGGCCTACCACTCCCCGCTGAACTACCCGCCGCTGGTGGCAAAGGACCGGCGGCTGATCATCACCGGCCTGGGTGACCGGCTGGCGCCGCCGGAGCAGTCCGAAATGCTATGGCGGCACTGGGATCGCTGCGCACTGCACTGGTTCCCCGGCAACCACATACTGCACGTCAGCCAGCCGACCTACCTGCGCCGGATGACCGCATTCCTGCGCGGATACATGTTCTAGCGCGCGGGCACACCGGCCGCCGCGACGGGCCAGTGCAGTCCGGCGAGTTCGCCGTCTGACAGCGCGGTGTGGCCGTCGAGACGTCTCCCCGACAGCGGATGCAGGCCCAGCAGCGCGCCGCGGTGATTGCCCTGCTCGGGCACTAGTCCGGCCAGGGGGGCGGCGCCGTCCGGCGCCGACCCGGTGCGCAGTGCGCACGCCGCGGCGACGGTGAGCTGGCCGCCGTCGTCGGCGAATTCCAGTGTCGTCCAGGTCTCCCCAGCATTCGAAGCCCGGATCCGGCTCAACGTGTCCGCCAGCGCCGCATCGATCGCGACCTGGTACGCGGCGATGTGATCGCCCGAGTCGTCGACTACCGCCCGCCACGATTCCCGCGCCCCCGCGTCGATCAGCGAGGGAATCTCGTCCCCGTCGACAAGCGCGGTGTCCCAGCCGATCTCGCGGAGATGATCGGCCAGCCGCCGAGCCGCGATATCAGCGGTCCGCTGCAGCGGGATCCGCTCCGAACGGGCTTGCAGCGCCGCCAGATTCGGCGCGGCCGAATAGGTGAGGCCGATCCAGGTGTCGAAGACGGCGGCACCGCCGTCCGACCGGGCGCCGCGGCTGGTGACGCGCACGGCATCGGCCCGCAGACCGTAGCGGTTCAGATAACCGGCGATCAGCGAGAGCGGCAACGCATCCCCGGCCGCCGAGGCGGTGATCCGCAGCGCTGCCGTGGCCCGCGCACCGCCGGAGATCGCGCGCCGGCCGGTGTGCACGCCACGGCGTGAGCGCGACATGGCGAGCCGGCGGCGGACGATCGTGGTGAGATGCAGGCCCTGCCACCAGCTCAACAGCAGAAGCGTCACGGCGATACCCACGCCGAGCACCCAGCGGTCCCGGGTGGCCGGCCATGGGTAGGCCATCACCGCCGGCACGACGGCCAGCAGCACCAAAGCGATTCGCGCCGGGCCGGGCCGGGGAATGGTGGAACGGTGCGGGCTCACAGCTGGTTTTCCTTTCGTCGGCGGGCTGCCGCCGCGGCGCCGACGGCGACGGCGGCGACCAGCCCGGCCAGCAGCGCGGTTCCGGCGAAGGCCACGATCCGCGGCGCCGGGTCCTCGGGTTGCGGAGCCGGCGGTGGGGAGAGCTTCTTCGACGGTGAGTCGGCAGGATCGGCGGCCGGCGTCAGTTCCCAGGTCAGGGCGGCCACCGCGTCGATGCTGCCCGCTCCGACCAGGCCCGAGGGCGCACGGGCGCCGTTGTGGGCGGTGGAGACGATCCGGTGCGCCACCTGCATGGCATTCAGGTCGGGATAGCGGCTGCGCACCAGCGCGGCCACCCCCGCGACGTAACCGGCGGCATACCCGGTGCCGGTGAGTGGCACCAGCCTGCCCTGATTGCCGGGAAGCCCGTTGGCCAGACCGCCGTCGTCGCGGTTGCTGACCGAGACGATGTCCTCGCCCGGTGCGGCGACGCCCACCCATGGCCCCGCCATGGTGAACGCCGACGGCTGCCCCGCCGGGGACAGCGACGCCACCGACAGCACGTACGGGTGCCACCACGACGGCACCGACAGCGAGGTGACGCCCGTCCAGTTGCGCGGGTCGTGCGGCCGGCTGAGGTCGGTGAGCGGATTGGACTCGCATGCCTCGCTGCCGCCGCCGACCGATCCGGTCTGCCCGTTGTCGCCGGCGGCCGCCACGATCAGGGCGTCCTTTTCCACCGCCGCGTAGCGCAGCGCCGCGCCCAGCGCGCTCTGGTCGACGTTGCGGTCGGCCGGCAGGCAGGTCGTGGTGGAGATGGTGATGACTCGTGCACCGAGGTCGGCGGCGCGCACGATGGCCCGCGACAGGGCGGTGATGTCGACGACCACGCGAGTCGTCCGGGGGTCGTCCCCGGCCAGCCTCGGTGAGATCGTCGCCGAGGCGGTTCGCAGTGACAGCAGCCGCGCCGCCGGGGCCACCCCGGTGAAACCGTCCTGGCCCTCCGGCGCGGGCTGGCCGGCGATGATCCCGGCGACCAGCGTTCCACGTCCGTCGCAGTCGGTCAGTCCGTCGGTCGTGCCGATGTAGTCGCCGCCCGGGTCCACCGCCGGCAGCCGCGGTCCCGGCCGCACGCCGGTGTCGATGACGGCCACCGTCTGGCCCTCGCCGCGGGAGAACTGCCATGCCGCGGGGAGGTCGAGCATCCGCTGCCCGGCGGGCGCGGTGCTCACGTCGCTGCCGGGCAGCAAGCCCGAACTCGCACAGTCGGCGCGCTGCTCCATCGCCGCGACGGGGCCGGGTGCCCCGCTGGGCGGCGGGACCGTCGGGTCGACCTTCGGCGGGGTGATCGCCGACGCCGGCGGACCGGCCAGCAGCAGCGTCAATGCCACTGCCGCACCGGCCATTCCGACCTTCGTGGTGGATCTCGTCATCGAGACAGAACCCAGGCGAAGATGCCGACCAGGTAGGCCATGACCGGGATCAGGGTGGCGTCGACGCCGGAGGCCAGGAAGCCCACCAACCGCCGAACCGGCAGCGAGTAGCTGTCCGGCGATGCGACCGTCGGGCTCAGCGCGACCACCGCCCACACCGCCACCAGGGCGGCCAGTACCAGCACCGCGCCGAAGGCGGCCGCATACCGGCCGGTCGCGGCGTAGCAGACCAGCAGCACGACAGCGGTCAGGTGCGGCTGGGCCAGCAGCCACGCCTTGCACCACGCCGAATCCCACACCCGGGCGCGCAGCACCGAGGCCGCCGCGATGCCCGCGACCACGTACCAGGCCCAGCCCGAAAGTCCTTCGGGCTGCGCGGCGATGGCCACCGAACCGAGCACGGCGAGCAACACGGCACCGGCGATGAACCCGGTCTGGTGGGCGTCGGTGACCCGGACCCGGCGCGGCAGGTCTTCGAGAACGCTTTGCGGCAGCGCCGACGGGGTCGGGTCGCCCGGTGCCGGGATCACCGGCAGCGGCAGTCGCGCCCACAATGCCGAGACCTGCGGGGCGGCCACGGTGAGCAGTAGCGACGCGGTGATCAGCCCGCAGCCGAGGCTGAGGAACGGCAGCTCCCAGAACGTTTTCACAGCAGCCGCGCCCAGGACTCCGACGCCGGCGACCACTGCCGCGGTGAAGAACGCGATCCCGCGCTCACCGCGGCCGCCCAGCGGAAGGATCAGGCAGATCAACGACCACGCGCTGACGGTGGCCGCGCCCAGCACCAGGTGGGCCGGACTGAACAGGCCGGGTACCGCGAGGATGCCTGCGGCGGCGACCGGCACCAGCGCCGCGATCGACAGGGACAGCGCGGCGTCGACCGAACGCGTCCGGGCCGCCAGCGCCGCCAGAACGGTGAGCACCGCGATGGCGGCCACCGCGAACAATCCGGCGGGTTCGCCGGTGACCGCGCGGTGCGCGGTGGCCAGCCCGGTGGCCGCGAAGATCAATCCCACTCCGGCGGCCAGCGCGGCGCGCTGAATGTGGGTGGCCCCCCAGGGCTTACGCCGAGACGCCGAGAAGATGACGGCGGCGTCGGCGATGTCCTCGACGATGCCGGGAGCAGCCGGTCCGACCGGCACCGGCCGAAGCGCCAGCAGGTCGCCGTCCACCACGCCGACCGTGTCCAGGCTGGCATCCAGGCTGAACGGCGCGCCACCGACCGGCGCCAGGCTCAGGCGGGTCGTCGCACCGTCGGCGGGTTCGCTGTCATCGCCGGTGTCGGGAGCCACCAGGCGTTGCACCGCGGGCAGGATTTCGCGCAGCGGCAACTCCGCGGGTACGGCCATCTCGGTCAGTCGGCTGTCGGCCAGGACCGCGATGCGGACGATCGGCATGACGGCGCTGCTCAGCACCGGGGCGTCGGTCATTGATGTTCCCTACTCTGTTATCTGCTAGGTCAGCTGGGTGGTGAAATCTCGGGACAGTCGCTGACCGGGGAACCACTGCCCGTCGGGCAGTGTGGCGGTCAGGTGTTCGATCGCGACAGCGGTCGCGAAGTCGGTTCCGGGCCGGAAGGTCGACACCCACTCGCCGTCGAAGGCCTGCGATGGGGTGACCAGGATTCGGCCCTCGTCGGTGTCGACCAGGCTCATCCCGACCTCGGTGGTGGTGTGCCGGCCGTCCTGGGCGCAGCCCGCGACAACCTCGACATAACTGCGCGGGCCGGAGAACACCGCCTCCACGACCGGTCGCGCCGAGGCCGGAATGCCCAGGTAGTCCAGGACTTCGGCGAGTGGGGCGCCGGCGCGCAACCGCTCGTCGGCGCGCACTCCGACCCGGGCGGGCAGCGTGAACTCGTCGAACCGCGCCGGGGGGCGCTGCCGCAATCCGGCCCCGAGCACCGGGACCAGCAGCCGCGGGTCGTCGATGTCCATCGCGGTGAAGGTGACCAGTTGGGCGTTGCGCAGCGCCACCACCGTCCGGGTGTTACCGGCGCCCTGGTCGCGGCGCGCCACGATGCCGCGCAACATCTCGGTGGCCCCGCTGGACGGTGAACCCACGTAACGCAGGTCCAGCCACCGGTCCGGGAAGCACACCACCCGGATCCAGTCGGCCACGCTCCGGTTGACCGTGCCGTCCGGCGAGACGACTCCCATCTGTGTCAGTTCATCGCGCTGGCGCGCCATGAACGCACCGCGTTCCCTGGCGTCGGTGTAGGGCATGGTGATCGCCAATACCCACGGGAAAGACCCGGCGCCAACGGTTTCCGCGATGTACCAGGCCTGCTCGACGGTAAGTTCGGCAGCGTTGGGCTCAGCACCCATCGCTACGTTCTCTCGTCGAGCGGATCACCTGGGTCAGCCCCACTTGGCGGCTTCGGCGGTGTCGCGGGCGTTCATCATCAAGGTGTTGGTCTCATGCGTGCTCGCCATCGCACGATAAGCCAGCACCAACTCCTCCATCGCCTGATTCCACTGCACCTGCCACGCCTGATACGTCATCCCCGTATCGCCCTGCCACGCCGCCGACAACGCCGCCTGCTCACTGGCGATATCAGCACCCACCGCCTGCAACGTGCCCGCATACCCATTCATCTCCGCGGCATGAGCCAGCATCGCCGGGTAGTTGTACATAATCTGCGACATCAGACAAACCCTCCCTAAACCCCGGTGTAACCCGACGCCGCAGCAGCATCAGCCGCGACATAAGTACTGCCCGCATCAGCCAGATTCACCTGCGCCATATCCAGCAACGCATTCACCCGCGCCGCCATCGCCACAAACCGCGCATGCGACCCCTGAAACGCCGCCGCCGCCTCACCGACATGAAACGCCTGCGCCGACAACGCCGCCTGCTCGGCCTGCGCCATCGTCGAACGCATCAACGCCGCCTTAGCCCCAAACGCCGACTCCGACGCCACCAACTGCGGAATATGGGCATCCAACAAACTCATCACCGCACTCCTTTCTCTTCCTTGGACTCTTCTACTTCGACACTTCTACTTCGACTCCGACGCCGGATCGTCCGGGTCGTTCTCACTCCAGGTGTCCGGCAACATCGGCACATTGGGTCCGCCCCCGAATCCGTCGCCGGCCAACGTGGCCAGCCCGGACGCCGTCGCAGCGCGGCGCTGGCCCACGGTTCCGGTGAAACCGAGCGGACCGGCCCCGCGGTCCGAACCCGCCGCAGCAGGCGCCGGCACGGGCTCTTCCGCCGGTCCGGAGCTCGGACCGGAATCCATATCCATGTATTCGTCGGCGTGGTCGTGCAGTACGGCGCGCCGGCGCCGCCGCGCCCGGGCCTTGTCGCGCGCCGCGCTGCCTACCGCCGCGGCGGCCGCGGGCACCCGCGAGGCCGGTGCCTGCGCCTTGTTCCGGTCGGTCAGGGTCGGACCCAGACCGGCGCCGGGATCGCCACCGGCAACCAGGTAGCCGAATCCCATCACGCCCGCCGCAGGGGGCGGCGGCGCGACCGCCGAGGTGGCCGGAGCAACCGGCACACCCGGCGCACCGGGCGTGGCGATGCCGGAGCTGAAGCCCGCCACCACCGCCTTGGGCTGATCACCCGACGGGTTGGCCGCGTTCGGCACGGACTCGGCGACGCCCTCGGGTGCGCCTTCTTCGCCCAGGTTGGCCAGATAGCTCAGTCCGACGCCGAGCACGATCGGCACCAGGATCGAGGCGCCCAGCATCACCCCCCAGAAGGTGAAGCCGAACGGGATGAAGAACGCCTCGTAGGCGATGAAGAACAGCAGCGGGAACCAGGTCACCAAGGCGCTGGGGCTGCTCATGATCTCCCGGATCACTCCGGCCGGATCCTGCAGCAGCTGGCCGAGCTGGTTGAACAGCTGGGTGAAGAAATCCGCGCCGCCCGGAGTGTCCGCCGCCGGTTGCGCCGAGTCGGCTTTGACCACCGGAGGTGCTTGGACCGTGCGCGGCGCCGACGCCAGCGCGGCACCGGATACCGCATGGTAGGTGCTCATGGTGGTGGCCGCCTGGATCCACATCCGGACGTAGTCGGCTTCGTTGAGCGCAATCGGGATCGTGTTGATACCAAAGAAATTGGTGGCGACCAACACCCCGTGCGTCATGTGGTTGGCGGTCAGCTCCGCCAGCGTCGGCATCGACGCCAGCGCGCTGGCGTAGGCCGAGGCCGCCACCTCGTGCTGGGCGGCCACTCCGGCGCTGTCCGCGCTGGCCTTACCCAGCCACGCCAGGTACGGCACGTGAGCCGCCAGGTACTGCTCGGCGCTGGGGCCCTGCCAGGCGCCGCTCTGCACCGCACCGAGCAGCGTGGTCAATTCGTCTGCGACCGTGGCGTACTCGACGCTCAGCGCATTCCACACCCCGGCAGCGCTCAGCAGCGGACCCGGGCCGGGGCCGCTGCTCAGCAATGCTGAATGCACCTCCGGAGGGGAGGCGATCCAGACCGGGGCGGAGATCATCAGACGCTGCCGCCGCCATAGGTCGCAGCGGCCGCACCGTCGCCGACGGCGTAGTTGACGCCGGACTCCCCCACACCGACACCGGCGCGGCCGAGTTCGGTGGCGCCCTGGGCGGCCACCGCGGCGTGTTCGCTGCCCTGGGCACTGAAACCGGCGGCGGTCTGCAGCGAGACCGGGTCGGCCGCCGGCGGCAGCACCGCGGTGATCAGCGGGGCGGCACTGGCCTGCGCGGCCGCCAGACGGGCGGTCAACGCCTCGACCGCTGCACTGGCCGCGGCGAGACCTTCCGGAACCACATTGAGCGTCATGACAATTTCTCCTTCCGCACTTCGATGCGCATCAGCGCGTCAGACTCTGGCTGAACAACGGATTGACCAACTGCAGGTAGGTGGGTTCGTCGCCGTCGCCGAGCAGCATCGCCCGGCCCGCCGGCAACCGGCCGAAGCGCTGGCCGCGGATCTTGCCGCTGTCAGCGGGGTTGCCCGAGAGCATCAGCGTGGTGGCCTGCAGGTCGTTGAGGCGCCGCAGCAGCGGGTTGGTCATCAACGCGTGGGCCGAGCCGGTGGCCCGGCCGGTGACGATCACCCGCAGCCCCAGATCATTGGCCTGGGACAGCAGCCCGATCAGGTTGGTCCACGGCCGCTGACCCGCGTACGGCCCGCTCAGCGCCGGGGAGTCCGGGATGGAGTCGACGTCGTCGATGATCAGGTAGTGGGTGTGGCCCTGGTAGCTCCACCCGGCCAGATCCGCCGCCGACAGCCCGGCCGGTGGCCGGCGCGAGCCGATCAGCGCGGACAGGCCCAGCATCGCCGGGATCACCCGGTCGATGTTGGCGGTGTACTCGTTGTCGGCGAACAGCGGTTCGTCGACCAGGTGCAGGCGGCGATCCAGCACGGTGAAGGCCACCTGCTCGGCGGTGCTGTTCTCCCGCACGGTGCGGATGATGTGCCGCAACAGGGTGGTCTTGCCGGACTTGGCATCCCCGAGCACCATCACCAGCGGGTTGTCGGTGAAGTCCACCTCCACCGGAGCGAGGTCTTCTTCGCGCACACCGATCACGATGCGTTCCGGTGCCGGCCACAGCGTCCCGACCTCTTCGGGCGCCAGGTTCGTCGGCAGCAGCCGCACCGGTGGGGCGGCCAGCCCGGGGTGACGCGCGTTGATCTCGGCGATCTGGCCCAGATCGGGTTGGGCGATCAAGAAGTGCTCGGCGGCCATGGTCAGGCCGCGGCCCGGCTGGTTGGCCGGCACGGCCTCGGCCGGGCGGGTCAGGGCCCCGGCCACCCGCACATTGCTGTCCCGCGGGTCGTGCAGCTTGAGCTCCAGACGCAGCCCCAGGCCGTCACGCATCGCCAGCGGCACCTCCAGCCAGCTCGGGGTGGTGACCACGACGTGGATGCCGTAGGCCAGCCCGACGTTGACCAGCTCGGTCACCTTGGCCAGCAACGGGTTACGGGTATTGAACGCATCGGTGTTGTCCCGGCTGAACGCATACAGGTTGTCGATGACCAGGAAGACCTCGCCGTAACCGTCGTTGAGCGAGCCGATGCTGCCGTCCCGGAACGCCTCGCGCTGCTGGCGGGCGGTCAACAACTGCTCGAGCTCACCGAAGGTGCGGCGGATCCGCTCGGGCTCCAACCCCGAGGCCACACTGCCGACGTGCGCGAGGTCCTGCAGGGCGCGCAGCTGCCCGCCACCGTAGTCCAGGCAGTAGAAACTCACCTCGCGCGGCGAGTGCAGCTGCGCCGCCGACATGATGAATGTCTGCAATGCGGTGGTCTTTCCCGACTTGGGGCCACCGTGGATGAGCATGTTGCCGCTGGCCGAGCGGGCATCGAACACCAGCGGGTCACGACGCATGTCGAACGGCTTGTCGATCTCACCCAGCGGCCAGCGCAGCTGCCGCTCGCCGACGCCGGCCCGGGCCAGCGCCGCGTTCAGCGGGATCGTCTCGTCCAGCGGCGGCAGCCACAGCACCGGTGCCTGCGGCCCGTAGTTGGCCAGCTGGTCGCCGATCGTGGCGATCAGCTTGCGCGGCGGGGCGTGCGTCTCATCGTCGGGCTCGGTCACCACGGTGGTCTCGGCACCGGAGGCGACCGCACCGGCGGTGAACAGCTTGGGCTCGGGAATCGCATGCATCACCACGGCCCGGGACTGCCGCGGCGGGTCATAGATGCCGTCGACGTAGGTGCTGCGGAACTTGATCGGCGCCGCGCCCGGTGCGGGCACCAAAAAGCCTTCGCCCTTGTGCTCCTTGCCGGACTCGATGTGATAGGCGTCCTCGACCCCGATGATCTGGCGCGACACACTCGGCGAGGCGACCTTCAACCCGATGCGATACGAGGTGTTCTTGTCGATGTCCTTGATCTTGCCGACATCCAAAGTCTGCGAGGCGAACAGGATGTGGATCCGAAACGAACGGCCCTTGCGCGCAACGTAGTCGAACAGCTCGGCGTACTCCGGGTGATCGGCCAGCATCAAGGTGAACTCGTCAGCGACGATGAACAGCGTCGGGATCGGCGCCAGATCATGCCCGGCCGCGATCGCCGCCTCGTACTCGGTCACCGAGTTGAACGCACTGCCCTGGACCTGGCGGCCGGCCTCGCGCAGCAACAGCTCACGCCGCGCCACCTCACCACGCAGGGTGTCGGCGAACCGCTCCGCCAGCGACTTCTTCTCCGCCATATTCGAGATGACGGCGACGACCTGTGGGAAGTGCCGGAAGATGTCGGCGCCGGCCTCACCCTTGAAGTCGGCGTAGATCACGATCAGCCGGTCGGCCGAGTGCGTCGTCAGCAGCGCCAGCAGGATCGCCATCAGGGTCTGCGACTTACCCGAACCGGTCATGCCGATCATCAACCCGTGCGGGCCCATGCCGCCCTCGGCCTCATCCTTGAGGTCGAAGATCAGCGGCTCACCGGTCGCGGTGACCCCGATCGGAACCCGCAGTTCCTCGTCGCGGCTGCGTGGCGCCCACAACGCGGGCACGTCGAGGCGCGAAGCGTCGGCAATACCCAGCAGCGTGGTGAAGCTGGCGCCGCGGGTGCCCGCCGAACGCAGCCCGGCATGGGTCGGGTTGGAGTCCCACCGCGACAGCCGCCGCGCCAAATGCGCCGCCTCTTCGACGGTCAACGCGTCGGCCTGATCCACGTAGCGCTGCCAGCCGCCGGTCTGCCAGCGGTCGATGAACTTCCCCCCGGCACTGATCCGCAGGATCGGGCGCTCGGGGTCGGAATACTGCTCGCGGTTGGGTGCGACCCTGCCGCGCTGCACGATGGTGACCCCGGCGCGGGCGGCCCCCAACACCGAGGCGGCCACGTCGAAGTCCGGGTCATCGATGATCACCAGCAGATGCCGGCCCGACTCGGCCGGCTCGCCGGTGAACGCCGGACGCTCGGCCAGCACCGGCGCCAACAACCCCACCAACTCCTCGGCGCTGCCGGCCAGGTAGCGGGCCGGGCCGACGCCATCGACAGAACCCGGAATATCCACCTGCGGCAACCACTTCAGCCATGACCAGGCCGGGCTCTCCAGCTCCGGCGAGGCCAGCGCCACCCCGAGCATGGTCGGGTCGTGCCAGGTGACGGCCTGGGCGACCCAGGCCCGTATTGCACCCGCGACGTCTTCGGCGGCACCGTCCTTCTCGGCCAGCACGGTGATCCGGGAGACCTTCGTCAGGTCCAGCCCGACCGGTACGTCGCGCACGGTGCGCTGGGTGTCGAGCAGGCTGCGTAATGCGCTGTGCGACACCGGCTCCAGATCGATCTCGTCGGCGGTGTCGGTGACCCGCACCGCACTGGCCAACGGCACCGAATGCCGCCCGGTGCGCACCACCAGGAAGTCCTCGTCGTGCGGATCACGCTCCCACTGCCGGCGCGAACCGGGAACGACGGCCAGCTCCGACGGGTCGGGGTGCGACCACTCGGCGGCGGCGCGCTGCTTGGCGGCCGAACCCCGGATGTTGTCCCGGACCACCGACAGATACCGCAGATAGTCGGCCCGCTCAGCATCGACCTCGACGGTGCGGGCCTTCTTGTCCCCACCGCGATAGATACCCGCCGCCGCGACCAGCAGAGCGAACGGGAAGAACAGCATCACCGGCGAGATCAACCGCATACCGGTGGCGACCATCGCGATCACCATGCCGACGATCAGGATCACGATCACCACCGGCAGCGCCCGCTGCAGGAACGACGCCGGTACCACCCGCGGCAACTCCGGCGGCGGCTCGATGGTGATGGTGCCCTTGTCGGTGGGCGGCGCCGGCAGCCGACGACGCGCCTCAAAAATCAAACGACTCATCGGGTCTCTCCCCCGGTAGTGGCGCCCAGATCGGCCGTAGCGCGGCGGACGGGCCGTTGGTCCGGCGCCAGCCCGTCGTGGGCCAGCAGCGCGTCGGAGCGCGACAAGGTCGGTCCAAGGGCGAACTGCGACAGCACCGACCACGGAATGGGCAGTGCGGGCTGGCTCAACCCGAGCGCGGACACGGTGTCACCGTCACCACCGGTGGTACCGCCTTCGGTGTTGACCCCGTAGCGCACCCCGGTGTCGGAGATCCAGAAGAGTGGGCCCGCAGTGGGATTGGCGGTGGGGTCGCTGTTGACACTCTGGGTGAAGTAGCCGGTGCCCGGGTCCAGGGCGACCCGGGCGGCCGTCCCGCCGACACCGGCGCCGACCAGATCCAGGGTGCGCACGCCGTCGCGCAGCGGCAGCGAGGAGCCGGACAGCAGCGTCAGCGAGCTGGTACTGGCCCCGGCGGCCCGGCTCCAGTGCGCACAGGTGAGCGGGTCGGCCACCGGATCGGTGAGGCTGACCGGTTTCTCGGGGAAGCGGGAGGTGTCCAGCGCGTGCGACACCGGCAGTCGCGCGATGTCGTCGGCGCCGAGCAGCGGCGGCTTCTCCAGCCCGTGCGAGTCGGTGTTACGCAGCACCGCCGCGAGCACCCCGGAGATCGGCTGCAGGCCGTCCGGCAACACCGCGTAGTAGCGCACGGTCGCCTCCGAGCCGCCCTCCAAGGTGTGCGCCGCCACGACCGCGCCGATCGGAGCGTCGGCCGGCAGGTCGAACGACGGCTTGTCGCCGGCGCCGGGGATCAGCGGTGCCGTCAGCGCGGGCGCCTCCGGGATCACGTTGAACAGGCCCGTCGAGATCGAACGCGGCGTGGGGACGGCCGAGCCCCGCTCACCGATCCCGAGGGCACCGGTGATGGCACGGTCGGACAGATCGATCCGGCTGCGCTTGCCCTCCCACAGCAGCCAGGCGCCCGCACCGTTGTCGGCCAGCACCGCCTGCTGTGCGTCGAGCGCGCCGGCGCGGGATCCGCCGTCGCCCGGCGGCCCGGCGATCACCGTCACCCCGGCGGCCGTACCGGCCACCGAGTCGCACACCGTCCAGTCCGCGTCACGGCTGGCGTTCTGCACCATCCGCTCCGGGGCGCCCGGAATGCCGATCAGGTTGCCGCGCGGAATCTTATCCAGCCCAGTGCTTTTCACCGCGGTTGGGTTGACCGGGCGCCCGACGATCAGCCGGGCGGAGGTCAGGTTCAGCACCGGGTGCAGCTGGTCGCCGACCCGCACGTACAGCGCCGAAGTCGACTTGTCCGCCAGCACCGGGTCGTTGGCGGCCGCACTGTTGGGCCAGATCAGGGTGAACACAAAGCAGCCGCCCGCCACGGTGGCCAGCACCAGCAGGCCCATCAGGACCGCACGGGCCTGCGAGCGAAGCGGCTCCACCAGCATCCGGGTGTCGTGCAGGGCGACGCCCGAGGCGATCCGCCGCATCACGAACCGCCAGCCGCTGACCTGATGCTTGGTGACGAAACCCCGCCGGTACTCGACCCGGTCGGGGTTCTCGTTGACCGGGGTGCGCGAGGCGAACGAACGCCGCTCCTCATCGCTGCGGTCGGGCTGAGCGCCGCTCACGCGTTCGCCTCCAGACCCAGGCCACGCAGCAACGGCGTCACCGAGTTACGGACATCTTCGGTAGTGATGGTCATGAGCTCCTCATCGGTGAACACACCGGTACCGGACTGTTCGGAATGGTCGAGCCGGAACTCGCGCTCCTCCTCGGAGCGCTCCACCAGGTTCCGGACGAACCGGCCGTTGCCGGCGATGTCGAGGCTGCGCCGGGCGATCCCGTTGGCGTCGGGGTGCGACGCCTCGGCCAGCTGGCCGAAGAGCGCCTGCATCTCCTCCAGCGCGGACTGCTCGAAGCGGCTGTCGCGCTGCTCGGCCATCTTGTAGGCGATCTCGACCAGCTCCGGCGGTTGGTAGGACGGAAAATCGATGCTGCGGGTGAACCGCGACCGCAGACCTTCGTTGGTGTCCAGGAACCGGTCCAGGTCGGCGCGGTAGCCGGCGACGATCACCACCAGGCGATCGCGGTCGTTTTCCATCCGCGCCAGCAGGGTGTCGATGGCGACCAGCCCGAAGTCGTTCTTGGCGCCGGTTGCCACCAGCGCGTAGGCCTCGTCGAGGAACAGCACGCCGTCCAGCGCACTGTCGATGATCGCGTTGGTCTTGGCCTCGGTCTCCCCGATGTGCTGGCCGATCAGGTCGGCACGGTGCACCTCTTTGATGTTCTCTTTCTTCAACAGCCCCAGGCCGCAGTAGATCTTTGCCACCACGCGGGCGATGGTGGTCTTACCGGTCCCGGGAGGGCCGGCGAATACCAGGTGGTGGGTGCGCTGGCCGACGGCCAGTCCGTGCTGCTTGCGCACCACCTCCATGGCCACCGAGCTTTTGAGCCGCTGCACCTGGTTCTTGACCTCGGACAGGCCGATGAACTCTCCGAGTTCACGTTCGGCCTCGGCCAGCAGTTCGGCCTTGCGTTCGTGGGCGGCCGGGTCGATGAAGTCCTCGGCGCTCGGCTCGGTCTCGGGGTCCCAGGGATCGGTCCGCGCCTCGATCCGCGCCGCGGTGGTCGTGACGATCCCGAAGCTGGTGTCCAACAACGCATGTTGAACCTGCTCGTTCTCCGGGTCGGCGGCGTAGAGGTCCTGCAGCACCTCGGCGGCCGTCTCGTCGTCGCCCTGCGCCCGCAGGATCAGTCCCTTGGCCAGGGCCCCGTCGGTTGCGGCCACGGCGATCGGCCCTTCCGGCTCCTCCAGATAGGACAACGCCGGGGCGTACATGCCCAGCCGGGCCAGCGCGATGCCGAGGGCGATCTTGGCGGCGTGGGTGAACAGCTCGTCGCGGTCGGGGTCGTTGACTATCGGGGTCAGCATTTTGACCATGTCCGACCAGCGCCCGGCGTGGTGGTTCACCGCGATCGCCAGCCAGCGCGCGTCGTTCCAGTCCGGACGCCGCTGCGTGATCTCGGCGACCAGCTCGTTGGCCTCCGCGCAGCGGCCCGCCATCGCCAGCTGGGCGGCATGCGCAAGGTGGAAGTCGTCGGCTTCGGTGGCGCGCAGCTTCAAGTACAGGCCGGTGTCGTAATGGAAGCCCAGCGCGCCCTGCGGCAGGTCCAGACGCCGCTGCAGCGCCCCGGCGGTGGCGGCGGTCTGGGAGGCGGCGGCCAGCACCCGCGGCGACTGGTCGCCGGCGGCGGCCAGGCCGGTCCAGGCGTCGCACTGCTCGTGCGCGACCCGGGTCAGCGCGGTGAAGCCGGTGCGGGCCGCGGCCAGGTCGGCCGGCCGTTGCCGCTGGTAGACGGGGATACCCAGGGCACGGCAGCAGGTGGCGAACCGGCTGAGGGTTTCCTCGTCAACCCGTGGTTGCGGTGTCAACAGAGCCGCGTCACCGTTGTTCATGCGTGGCTCGCCCCTTCACCAGTGTTGCCTAAGCTAACTCGGCTGAAGTTAGCATTGCATAAGCTAACTGTCGAGGTCGGTCGGGACGATCGTCGAGTGGCTTCCGTCACCGCGCGTGGCGCTTGGTCGGCAGGTAGAGCCGGCACCCAAGCACCGGCATCGGTCCAACCCATTACCGCTCCTTATTGAAAATCATTTTCGATTGCGTGGCACGTTACCGCATCCGCGGCTGGTTGGCGAAGGCGGTTTGACGTTCTCGGCGATCCCTACCGTTTGATCGCCCGGACCAGTGAGTTCCGCGCGATCATCGGGCCAGCCTCGCTGTCCGGACCCGGAATCGGGCGGCCCAGCTCGCGCAGGTAGTCCGCCAACGGCGTCGCCACCGCGGTCCAGCCCCGCGCGCCGAACCACTCATCGGCCGGCGCACAGCGCTCGTTGTAGACCAACCGGTGGAAGGTGCGACTGTCGTCGTCGGCCGCCACTTCGGCCTCCACCGCCGCGGCGAAGTCCTCGTCGGACAGCGGGGCGCCGTCCTCGACCGCTACCTGGCTGCCCGGAGCGGCCAGGCCGTCGATGCCGGTGAACAACTGCTCCTGCGCGTCAGCCGGCAGATAGACCAGCACGCCCTCGGCGATCCAGGCCGAGGGCTGGGCCGGATCGAAGCCACTGGCGACAAGCGCCGCGGGCCAGTCTTCGCGAAGATCGACGGCGACCTCGCGCCGCTCCGCCGTCGGCCGGATGCCGCGCTGCGAGAGTACGTAACTCTTGTAGGCCAGCACCTGGGGCTGGTCCAGTTCGAAGATCGTCGTCCCGTCCGGCCAGTCCAATCGGTAGGCCCGGGAGTCGAGCCCGGCCGCCAGCATGACCACCTGGCGCACCCCGGCGTCGGCGGCGCGGCGGAAGTAGTCGTCGAAGTAGCGGGTACGCGCGCCCTGGAAGTTGACAAAGTGCTCGCCGAAATCACTGGTCAACAGTCGATGATCGGGCAGGTTGCCCTCCACCACCGCTTGCCAGTCCCCGCCCGCTGCCCGGCAGAACACCTCCGCATAAGGATCGACCACCACCGGATCGGGCTTGCGGGCCTCTAACGCCCTGGCGGCGGCCACCCGCAACGCGGTCATGCCCACACTCGTGGTGATGTCCCAACTGTCACCTTCACTGCGCATCTCAGGCATTCCAGTGACCCTACGCCGCTGTAACCAGCGAGGAATCCCCGATTACTCGCGGTCCCCGACCGGTCAGCCCCACTTGGCGGCTTCGGCGGTGTCGCGGGCGTTCATCATCAAGGTGTTGGTCTCATGCGTGCTCGCCATCGCACGATAAGCCAGCACCAACTCCTCCATCGCCTGATTCCACTGCACCTGCCACGCCTGATACGTCATCCCCGTATCGCCCTGCCACGCCGCCGACAACGCCGCCTGCTCACTGGCGATATCAGCACCCACCGCCTGCAACGTGCCCGCATACCCATTCATCTCCGCGGCATGAGCCAGCATCGCCGGGTAGTTGTACATAATCTGCGACATCAGACTGTGTTCCTTTCTCTGGCCCCGATATCCCTTAAACCCCGGTGTAACCCGACGCCGCAGCAGCATCAGCCGCGACATAAGTACTGCCCGCATCAGCCAGATTCACCTGCGCCATATCCAGCAACGCATTCACCCGCGCCGCCATCGCCACAAACCGCGCATGCGACCCCTGAAACGCCGCCGCCGCCTCACCGACATGAAACGCCTGCGCCGACAACGCCGCCTGCTCGGCCTGCGCCATCGTCGAACGCATCAACGCCGCCTTAGCCCCAAACGCCGACTCCGACGCCACCAACTGCGGAATATGGGCATCCAACAAACTCATCACCGCACTCCTTTCTCCACTACCGGTTAGTCGCGAACCACGCCGGTCCGGTTCCCGGGCCGCGACAAGTCGCTGCCCGCGTCGTCGCGGAGTCGCTGCGGCACTGGAATGACGGTACGCCCGGGGACGTCGGTCAGGTCAACAGCTGAGGGCAAATCATCCGGTATTTAACAGGATCTACGAATCGTTGACCGGTGATATATCCGCGATTGCGGACCTGTCAGCCGACGATGCGGTCGGGCCGGCTGTAAACGTTCATCGAAGCGCCCCGCAGAAAGGCCACCAGGGTCAATCCAGATTCGACGGCCAAGTCGACGGCCAGCGACGACGGGGCCGAGAGCGCGGCCAGCACCGGAATCCCGGCCATCACCGCCTTCTGGGTCAGCTCGAACGAGGCCCGCCCGCTGACCAGCAGCACGCTCCCGGTCAGCGGCACCGCGGCGTGTTCGAGTGCCCACCCGATCACCTTGTCGACGGCGTTATGCCGGCCGACGTCCTCGCGGACCACCCGCATACTGCCGCCGTCGGTGAAGTCGAACAGCGCCGCGGCATGCAGGCCGCCTGTGGTGGCGAAGACATCCTGGGCGGCCCGCAACTGATCGGGCATCGCCGTCAGCGCCGCCGCGGTAAGACGAACCGGGTCGTCGCCGGGGCTGTGGCGGCTGGCAAGGCGCACCGCTTCCAGCGAGGCTTTGCCGCAGATTCCGCAGGACGAGGTGGTGTAGAAGTTGCGGGTGACGTCGACCGCCGGCGGCGGGACGCCCGGGGCCAGCGTCACGTCCAGCACGTTGTAGGTGTTGGTTCCGTCCGGGTGGGCGCAGTATCGCGCGGTCAGCACGTCATCGCGCCTGGCGATGATTCCCTCGGTGAGCAGAAAGCCCTGCGCCAGCTCGATATCCGATCCCGGCGTGCGCATCGTGACCGTCAGCGGAACACCGCCCAGCCGGATCTCCAGCGGTTCCTCGACCGCCAGCGTCTCGGGCCGCTGCGTCGCGTCACCGGCGGCAAGGTGGCTGACCCGCCGACGCTGCGTAATCCGACTCATCGCCCCATCATCCCGGGTCCGATGCGGCCCCGTGCCCGGTTGCCCCGGAATGGCGGGTCGTTCGAGCACGCCGGGGCTACGCTGGCGAGATGGTTCAGCGAAAATTCCTGGAGTGGCCGGTAATCCGGCAACTGCGCACCGGCGATGTGTTCGGCCGCGGGCCGGCCGTCACCTCCGAACGCACCCGCGCCATCGCACCGCGAACCGCGACCGCCGACCGGGTGGTGAGCAGTGTCTGCCCGTACTGCGCGGTCGGCTGTGGTCAGCGCGTCTACGTCAAGGACGAGAAGGTCGTGCAGATCGAGGGTGATCCGGATTCGCCGATCTCCCGCGGGCGGCTGTGCCCGAAGGGCTCGGCAAGCGAACAGCTGGTCAACTCCCCGGGCCGGCAGATCACCGTGCTCTACCGGGCCCCGCGGGCGACGCAGTGGCAGCCGCTGGAACTGGACACCGCGATCGACATGGTGGCCGAGAGGTTCATCGCGTCGCGGCGCAACGCCTGGCAGGACCACGACGAGAAGGGGCGCGCGCTGCACCGAACGATGGGGATCGCCTCGCTGGGCGGCGCCACGCTGGACAACGAAGAGAACTACGTCATCAAGAAACTCTTCACCGCCGCCGGCGTGATTCAGATCGACAACCAAGCTCGTATTTGACACTCCGCCACGGTTCCCGGTCTGGGAGCCTCCTTCGGTCGCGGTGGCGCGACGCAGACCCTGCAAGACATGGCGAACGCCGACTGCATCGTCATCCAGGGCTCCAACATGGCCGAGTGCCATCCGGTCGGGTTCCAGTGGGTCGAAGAAGCCAGGGCCCGCGGCGCGGTGGTGATCCACGTCGACCCGCGGTTCACCCGCACCTCGGCGGTGTGCGACAAGCACATTCCGATCCGGGCCGGCTCCGACGTGGTGCTGCTGGGTGCGCTGATCAACCACGTGCTCACCCACGACCTGTGGTTCCGTGACTACGTGCTGGCCTACACCAATGCCGCGACGCTGGTCAGTGAGGACTTCCGCGACACCGAGGACCTGGGCGGGCTGTTCTCCGGATTCGATCCGCAGACCGGGCACTACGACCCGTCGAGTTGGGCCTACCAAAGTGCGGACGCCGGGGGCGACGACATCGGCTCACCCGGCGGCGGCCATGAGCACGGCGCCAGCGCATCGGGGCGCTCGGCCGGTGAGACGCTGGGCAGCGGCGGACCGGCACTCGAACACGCCCGGGTGCGGCGCGACGAAAGCCTGACCCACCCGCGCACAGTGTTCCAGATCCTCAAGCGGCACTACGCGCGCTACACGCCGGAGATGGTCCGCGACGTCTGCGGCATCGACACCGAGGCGTTCGGCTACCTGGCACGCGCGGTCACGGCCAACTCGGGACGCGAACGCACCACCTGTTTCGCCTACGCGGTGGGCTGGACGCAGCACACCCTGGGCGCCCAGTACATCCGCACCGCGGCGATCCTGCAGCTGCTGCTGGGCAACGTGGGCCGGCCCGGCGGCGGCATCATGGCGCTGCGCGGGCACGCCAGCATTCAGGGCTCCACCGACATCCCGACGCTCTACGACCTGCTGCCCGGCTACCTGCCGATGCCCAAGGCCGGGCGCGACGACACCCTGGAGCAGTACCTGGACCGGGTCGGATCGAAGAGCCAGAAGGGGTTTTGGGCCAACGCCGACGCGTACCTGGTCAGCCTGCTCAAGGCGTGGTGGGGCGACGCCGCCACCGCCGACAACGACTGGGCTTACCACTACCTGCCGAAGCTGACCGGCCCACACGGCACCTATCAGGCCGTGACCGGAATGCTGGCCGACGAAGTGGAGGGCTACTTCCTGCTCGGCCAGAACCCGGCGGTCGGTTCGGCCAACGGCCGCCAACAACGGTTGGGCATGTCGCACCTGAAGTGGCTGGTGGTGCGGGACCTGAACCTGATCGAGTCCGCCACCTGGTGGAAGGACGGCCCGGAGATCGCCTCCGGAGAGCTGCGCGCGCAAGACAATGAGACCGAGGTGTTCTTCTTGCCGGCGGCCGGCCACGTCGAGAAGGCCGGGACGTTCACCCAGACCCAGCGGCTGCTGCAATGGCGTCATCAGGCCGTCGCCCCGCCGGGAGACTGCATCAGCGAGCTGCAATTCTTCATCGAGCTGGGCAACCGAATCCGCGCCAAGCTCGCCGGGTCGACGGATCCGCGGGACCGGCCGCTGCTGGATCTGGTCTGGGATTACCCGGTCGATGAGCACGGGGAACCCGATCCGGAGTCCGTGCTGGCCGAGATCAACGGCCGGCAGCTCACCGGCGACGACGCGGGCCGCCCGGTGTCGTCCTACACCGAGCTGCGCGCCGACGGCTCCACCGCCGCCGGCTGCTGGATCTATTCCGGGGTGTACGCCGACGGCGTCAACCAGGCCGCCCGCCGGGTGCCGCGCGGCGGCCCGAGCCCCAACCAATCCGAATGGGGTTGGGCCTGGCCGGCCGACCGCCGGATCCTGTACAACCGCGCGTCGGCCGACCCGGACGGGGTGCCGTGGAGTGAACGCAAACGCTACGTCTGGTGGGATGCCCAGGCCGGCCGCTGGACCGGCCATGATGTGCCCGACTTCGTGATCGACCGTGCCCCGGGTGCTCGACCCGATCCGGCCTCGGGTGGTCCGGACGCGTTGGCCGGCGACGACCCGTTCGTCATGCAACCCGACGGCAAGGGCTGGCTGTTCGCACCCAAGGGTCTGGTGGACGGGCCGCTGCCGACCCACTACGAGCCGCAGGAGTCGCCGGTCGCCAACGCTGTTTATCGCCAGCAGCGCAATCCCGCCCGAATCACCTTCCCCCGCAAAGACAATCTGTCGGCTCCGAGCGCAGGGGAGCCCGGCGCCGATGTCTACCCGTACGTGTTCACCACCTACCGGCTCACCGAGCACCACACCGCCGGCGGGATGAGCCGCTGGCTGCCGTACCTGGCCGAGCTGCAACCGGAGATGTTCTGCGAGGTCTCCCCCGCCCTGGCCGCCGAGCGGGGCCTGGAGAACTACGGCTGGGCCACCATCATCTCGCCGCGGGCGGCGATCGAGGCGCGGGTGCTGGTGACCGACCGGATGACGCCGCTGATCGTGGGCGGGCACACCGTGCACCAGATCGGGTTGCCGTACCACTGGGGAGTCGGCGGCGACGCGGTGGTGAGCGGGGATGCCGCCAACGATCTGCTCGGGGTGACCCTGGACCCCAACGTGCAGATCCAGGAATCCAAGGCCGGGTCGTGTGACATCCGGCCGGGCCGGCGCCCGCACGGCGCGGAATTGCTGCGCCTGATCGCCGAGTACCAAAGCCGTTCCGGCGCAACACCGGAGACCGGAAATACCGATATCGACCCGGAGAGGCGGGGCTGATGGGCCAACTGTCCGGACCGACCGACCCCGCTGCCGATGCCCGGTGGCCCTCGCAACCCCCGCGCAAGGGGTTTTTCACCGACACCTCGATCTGCATCGGGTGCAAGGCCTGCGAGGTGGCCTGCAAGGAGTGGAATCACAACCCGGCCGACGGCGAGCTGGAGCTGCTCGGGTCGTCCTATGACAACACCGGCGCCCTGGGCGCCAACACCTGGCGGCACGTCGCGTTCATCGAGCAGGGCCGCGACGCGATCGAGGAGGCTCGCGAGTCCGGCCGGCGGCTGATCAGCCTGGGCATGCCGAAAATGCCTGGCGGCCTAGAAGCCACCGCGGATGTCGCGCCGCCCGACACGGATCAGTTCCGCTGGTTGATGTCCTCGGACGTGTGCAAACACTGTACTCACGCCGGATGTCTGGACGTCTGCCCCACGGGCGCGCTGTTTCGCACCGAGTTCGGCACGGTGGTGGTGCAGGACGACGTCTGCAACGGCTGCGGCAACTGCGTGCCGGCGTGCCCGTTCGGCGTCATCGAGCGCCGCACCGACGGCACGGCGGCACCGAGGACGGCCCGCGGCGAAGCCCCCGGGGTGCGCAACTCCGGCATAGCCCAGAAATGCACCATGTGCTACGACCGGTTGGGCGACGGCGAGATCCCGGCGTGCGCAAAGACCTGCCCGACCGAATCGATCAAGTTCGGCGACCACGATGAGCTCGTCGCCGACGCCCGCCGGCGGGTGGCCCGGCTGCACGCACAGGGCCGCACCGAGGCCCGGCTCTACGGCGCCAATGAACACGACGGGGTCGGCGGCACCGGGTCGGTTTTCCTGCTGCTCGACGAGCCGGAGGTGTACGGCCTGCCACCGGATCCGCGGGTGGGCACCGCGGACCTGCCGGCGATGTTCAAGCGCTCGGCACTGGCCGCGGCCGGCATGCTGGCCGCCGCCGCGCTCGCATTCCTGGGGGGACGCTCGTGAGCACGGTGCCGGATGGTCCACGGCGCAGCGGCGGCCGACGCCGGCGCCGGGGCGGCGGCGACGGCGGCCGCGAGATGCCGATGGTGCCCGATGTGCAGTTCACCTCCTACTACGGGCGCCCGGTGGTCAAGCCCGCGCCGTGGTCCCATGAGATCGCCGCGTACCTGTTCCTCGGCGGCCTGGCGGGCGGCTCCGGCCTGCTGGCCGCCGGCGCCCAGCTCACCGGCCGAAACGTGTTGCGGCGCAACTCGCGGTTGGCGGCGCTGGTGGCGATCGTGTTGAGCGCGGCGGCCCTGATCAGCGACCTCGGTCGCCCGGAACGCTTCATCAACATGCTGCGCACGATCAAACTGACCTCACCGATGAGCCTGGGCTCGTGGATCCTGTCCGGGTTCGGTGCCGGCACCGCGGTCGCCGCCGCCGCCGAGGTGGATCGGATGACCGGCGGGCGGTTGCCGCTGGGCCCGCTGCGCGGGGTGCTGCGCGCCGCGGAGGGTCCGGCCGGCCTGGAGGCCGCCGCGTTCGCGGCCCCGCTGGCCGTCTACACCGCGGTGCTGCTGGGCGACACTGCCACCCCGACCTGGCACGACGCGCACCGCGACCTGCCGTTCGTGTTCGTCAGCTCGGCGAGCCTGGCTTCCGGCGGGCTGGCGATGCTGACCACCCCGGTGGGCGAGGCCGGGCCGGCGCGACGGCTGGCCGTGCTCGGGGTGCTCGGCGATGTGATCGCGACGCGCGCCATGGCGCACCGGATGGACCCGGTCGCCGCCGAACCGCTGCATCGGGGCCGCGCCGGGACGATGCTGCGGGCCAGTGAACGCCTGGCGGTCGCCGGCGGCGTCGGGACGTTACTGGGTGGGCGGAATCGCGCGGTGGCGGCGGTATCGGGGCTGGCGCTGCTGGCAGCCTCTGCGCTGACCCGGTTCGGGGTGTTCGAGGCCGGCATCGAATCGGCCAAGGACCCGCGCTACACGATCGAGCCGCAGAAACGCCGCCTGGCGGCACGACGTGCAGCGGGCATCACCGGGGATTCGATCACCACGGCGGGCTAATCCCTGAGCTTCTCCAGCGCCGATCCCTTGTGCATGGCGATGTGGTCGGTCTTGTCGCTTTTGATCTCGTACTGCGGCTCATCGGGGCTGGCGCGTCGGGTGTGTCCCTTGTATTCGGTGTCTTTGGTATGGACCTTGGTGATCTTGCCGGTCACGTGCCCGGCCTCGGAGTTCCATCGCACGTGATCGCCGACTTTGAACTTGCTCATCGCACCTCGATTCCACTTCCGGTCACGGTATGCCCGATCACCGGATACCCGGGAAGCTCTCCGACAACCAGCAGGCCACCGGAGGTCTGGGCGTCGGCCAGCAGCAGCAGCTCATCCTCGCTGATTCCGGGGCCGGGGCGCAGGTGCGGACGCACCCAGTCCAGGTTGCGCCGGCTGCCGCCGGAGACATACCCGTCACGCAACGCCCCGCGGGCGTCCTCGATGACCGGCACTGCCGCATGGTCGATCACCGCGCCCACGCCCGAGGCCCGACACATCTTGTGGAGGTGACCCAGCAGTCCGAAGCCGGTGACGTCGGTGGCCGCCCCGACACCGTGCGCCAACGCGGCCTGCGCGGCGTCGCGGTTCAGCTCCGTCATCACCGACACCGCCTCGGCGCACACCTCACCGGTGCGCTTGTGCCGGTTGTTGAGCAGCCCCACCCCGATCGGTTTGGTCAACGTCAGCGGCAGCCCGGGCACCGCGGCGTCGTTGCGCAGCAACCGGTTCGGGTCGGCCACCCCGGTGACCGCCATGCCGTACTTCGGCTCCGGGTCGTCGATGGAGTGCCCTCCGATCACCGGGCAGCCCGCCTGCTGCGCGACCTCCAGTCCGCCGCGTAGCACCTCGGTCAAGAGCGCCATGGGAAGCGTCTCCCGTGGCCACCCGACCAAGTTGATCGCCACCACCGGGGTTCCACCCATCGCGTAGATGTCCGAGAGCGCGTTGGCGGCGGCGATTCGGCCCCAGTCGAAGGCGTCGTCGACGACGGGGGTGAAGAAGTCCGCGGTGGACAGCACCGCAAGGTCGTCACGCACCAGCACCGCGGCCGCGTCATCGCCGTCATCGAGACCGACCAGGACCCGATCGTGTGGCTGCCCGACCAGGCCGCGTACCGCGTCCTCCAGTTCACCGGGCGGGATCTTGCAGGCGCAGCCGCCGCCGTGCGCGTAGCCGGTCAGCCGGACGACATCTGGATTCATCCGTTCAGTGTCCCTTGACGCACCACCGGGCAGGTGAGGACGTCCTGGTCCAGCCACGGGACGCCCGAGACGGATGTGACTTACCGCGCGCGGGGCAGCTCAGCCGATAGGTTGATCCTCGGAGGCGTTTGGGTCCTGGTGGGCTCCCCGGTCTTCAAAACCGGTGAGGCCGAGCAGCTCGGTCTGGCGGGTTCGATTCCCGTCCGCCTCCGCCATAGGAGGCGCTGTGAGCCAGATCGATCCGCGTCGCGGCATTCCGCGTACCGACGCACTGCTGACGCTGCCGGCGGTGGCCGAGGCACGCACCCGGCTGGGCGACCACGTCGTCCGCGCCCTGGTGCGCGACGCCCAGGACCGGGCGCGGCGCGGCGATCTTGATCCCGAGCAGGTGAAATCCTCTTTGCTGGAGCAGCTTTCGCACAGTTCGGCAACCACCCTGCGGCCGGTGCTCAACGCCACCGGCGTAGTGGTACACACCAACCTCGGTCGCGCCCCGCTATCGAAGGCGGCAGTCGATGCGCTGGTCGCGGCCAGCGGTTATGTGGACGTCGAACTCGACCTGACCACCGGCGCCCGGTCCCAGCGTGGTGTCGCCGCCCGGGCCGCGCTGCGGGCCGCCTGCCCGGCCGCCGAGGACGCGCTGGTGGTCAACAACGGTGCCGCCGCCCTGGTGTTGGCCACCACCGCGCTGTCGGCCGGCAAAGAGGTGGTGGTCAGCCGGGGTGAGCTGATCGAGATCGGAGCCGGCTTCCGGCTGCCGGACCTGATCGCATCCACCGGCGCGGCGCTGCGCGAAGTGGGCACCACCAACCGCACCCACCTGCGCGACTACGCCGAAGCCCTCGGCCCACAAACCGGCTGCATCCTCAAGGTGCATCCCAGCAACTTCGCCGTGCTCGGCTTCACCGCCGCCGTCGGACTGCGCGAATTACGGCCACTGGCAAGCGAATACGGCGTCCCACTGGTAGCCGACCTGGGCAGCGGCCTGCTGGGGCCCGACCCGTTGCTGCCCGAGGAGCCGGATGCGGCCACCGCGCTCTCCGACGGCGCCGATGTCGTCACTGCCAGCGGCGACAAGCTGCTCGGCGGGCCGCAGGCCGGAATGGTGTTGGGCCGCGCCGAGATCATCACCCGGCTCGCGCGGCACCCGCTGGCTCGTGCCGTCCGCGCCGACAAGCTCGCACTGGCCGCACTGGAGGCAACCGTCGCCGGCGCGGCCGCCCCGGTGACCCAGGCGCTGCACGCCGACCCGGATCACTTGCGCACCCGGGCTGAACGGTTGGCTGCCGCGGTAGGGGCCGGCGTGGTCGCCCACGACGGCCGGGTCGGTGGCGGTGGCGCCCCCGGCGTACCCCTGCGGGGCTGGGCGGTCCGGCTGCCCGAGGCCGTCGCCGCCGCGCTGCGCACCGGCGAGCCCGCGGTACTGCCCCGGGTACACGACGGCGCCTGCCTGCTCGATCTGCGCTGCGTTCCGCCGGATGACGATGAGCGACTGCTGGCCGCGGTACGGGCCGCCCTCGACCGGATCGGCTGAGCGTGTTCCGACCATGTTCGTAGTCGCCACCGCCGGCCACGTCGATCACGGCAAATCCACCCTGGTGCGCGCGCTCACCGGCATGGAGCCCGACCGCTGGGCCGAGGAGCGCCGCCGCGGGCTCACCATCGATCTGGGGTTCGCCTGGACCAGGCTGCCGTCCGGCCGGCAGGTGGCTTTCGTCGACGTGCCGGGCCACGAGCGGTTTCTGCCCAATACCCTGGCCGGGCTCGGTCCCGCCCCGGCGGTGTGCTTCGTGGTCGCCTCCGACGAGGGTTGGTGTGCGCAATCCGATGATCACCGCGACGCCGTTGCCGCCCTGGGTGTTTCGCACGGCCTGGTGGTGCTCACCCGCGCCGATCGCGCCACCGCGCAACGTGTCGATGAAGTGTCGGAGCAAGCCCGAATCGAGCTGGCCCAGACCGGCCTGCGCGATGCCCCGGTCGTCGCCGTGTCGGCGGTCGACGGAACCGGGCTGGACCGGCTGCGCACCGCCCTCGACGACGTACTGGCCGGCGTGCCTGCGCCTCGAGCCGACGGGCGGGTGCGGCTATGGGTGGATCGGGTGTTTCCGGTCAGCGGTGCCGGGACGGTCGTGACCGGCACGCTGACTTCCGGCACGCTGACCCGTGGCGACCACCTGGACCTGCTCGCCGGGGATCGACTTGCGCCGGTGGACGTCCGCGGTCTGCAGTGCTGCGGTGAACCGATGACCACTGTTGGGCCCACAGCTCGGGTCGCGGTCAACCTGCGTGGCATCGCCGTCGATGCGGTGCATCGCGGTGCCGCCTTGACCACGCCGGACAGTTGGCGCCGCACCGGAATCATCGACGTGCGGCGCAGCACCGGAGCTGGGCTGGGCACGGCGCCGGAACAGCTCACCGTGCACATCGGAACCGCGGCGATACCGGCGAGATTGCGGCGTTTCGACGACGACCATGCCCGGCTCACCCTGCAGCGCCCGCTGCCGCTCATCCCCGGCGACCGATTGCTGCTGCGCAACCCCGGCAGCCGCCGCCTGCTCGGCGGGGCGCTGGTGCTCGACGCCGACCCGCCCGCCCTGCACCGGCGCGGCGACGCGAGCCGGCGGTCCGCCGCACTGGCCGAAATGGATCTGACTGATCACACCGGCCGGGCGTACGCCGAGGTGGCGCGGCGCGGCGCCGTCACCCGACAGCGACTGCACATCCTGGGCTGCGACTACACCACGGTGCCCGCCCACGTCCGAGTGATCGGCGACTGGTGGGTGCATGCCCCCACCTACGACGCCTGGCGGGAGCGCCTGCAGACCGAAGTGCACGAACTGCGGCAGCGAGATCCGTTGGCCGCCGGGCTCTCCCGGGGTGCAGCCGTGGACGTGTTAGCCCTCCCCGATCCGGCCCTGCTCGACGACGTCGTCTACAGCACCGGCCTGGAGCAGCACCACGGGCTGATCCGGCTGCCCGGCCCGCCCGGCGATCTGGGACCGGCCGACGCCGCGATCGCCGAGCTCGAATCGCGGTTGGCCGCCGATCCGTTCCATGCACCGGAAGCCGACGACCTGGCCGCGCTGCACCTGGGCTCCCGTGAGCTGGCCGCGGCCGAACGGGTCGGGCGGCTGTTGCGGCTCACCGATCACCTGGTGCTGTTGCCGACCGCGCCCGCCATGGCGATGCGGGAGCTTGCTCGGCTGGATCAGCCGTTCACCGCCAGCCAGGCCCGGCAAGCGCTGCACACCACCCGACGGGTGATGATCCCGCTACTGGAGTACCTCGACGCTCGGGGCTGGACCCGGCGGATCGATGCCGTCCAGCGCGAAGTGGTGCGCTAACAGGTCCCGCAAACACGAAATGCCCCGGCGAGCCGGGGCATTTCGTGCGTGCTGTTGTGGTCGGTTACGCGTCCGGCGTCGGCAAGCCGAGGTCGAGCGCGCTGTACAGACCGGCGGCTGCCAGGTCGGCGTCGGGGGTGATCACGTCGACGTCGGAGTAGTCGGCCGGCGCGAACCACGACGCCGCCCACGACATGTCGATGTTGCCGAACGGCGTCTTGAGGAAGTCGACGGCGGCAGTGTCGTCACCGGCGGCGTTGTAGTAGAGATTGGTGATGCCGAAGCCCAGCTGGTTCTGGGCGTAGACGTCGCCATCGTCGGTGACGAACACGTCGTTGATCCCGGCGCCGAACAGCGACTCCGTGAGGTAGTTGGTACCAACCAGCGTGTCGCCCGCACTGGGAACGAAGGTGGCATCCAGCTTCCAGGTCTGCGAGAACGGATCGTTGTCGACGAGCAACTGGGCGTCGTCGGTGCCGTACACCGGCGTCCAGGTCAGGTTCTCCGGAATGTCCTTGCCATACGCCAGGTTCAGCGCGCTGTACAGCCCGGCGCTCTCCAGCGCCTTCTCCGGCGAGGCCTCGGTCAGCGTCGACACGTCGGCAGGGGCGAACAACGACGCCATCGATGACATGTTGAAGTTTCCGAACGGCGTCTTCAGGATGTCGACGACGTCCTTGCCGTCACCGTCGGCGTCGTAGTACAGGTTGGTGAAGCCCAGACCCAGCTGATTCTGGTTGTAGACGTCCTTGGTGGCCTCGTCGATGAACAGGGTGTTGAGCCCACCCGTCGACGGCGTGAGGTACGTCGTTCCCACCAGCGTGGCCTCGCTGCTGACGAAAGTGGACCCGACGGCCCACGTGTTGATGAACGAGTTCGCCTGCTGGAGGACCTCCGCGGTGTCGATCTGGTACACCGGCGTCCACGTAGGCGCCGGCGTTTCGGCCGTGTCGGCGTTGGCAGTCCCGGCCGCCAGGAACGCCGCTGCCGCGGCGCCACCTACCGCCACACCCAGTGCACGGAACTTCATGACATTCTCCCTTGTTAGAAACCGTCGTTCTTTTTCTATTGACGGTAGCGTAACTGTAGGGCTGTCCCGATTCTGCGTCAAGTTTTCTCACAGGTTGTTTTTGGGAACTAACGGATTCCCTTGATCTCCGCGTTTGTCGCGGGATTC
Source organism: Mycolicibacter terrae (assembly GCF_010727125.1). NCBI lineage: Bacteria > Bacillati > Actinomycetota > Actinomycetes > Mycobacteriales > Mycobacteriaceae > Mycobacterium > Mycobacterium terrae. Next base: position 3,986,438 of record NZ_AP022564.1, read on the forward strand.
GCTCTCGCCTTCGCCGCCGCGGTGTGCAGTTCGTTCCTCGCCGGTCGCGGCTCCGTACCTGGCGTCCTACCACCTGACGGCGCTAACCAGGGGACGAAGCAGTGGCGGTCAGCGCACCTCACACCAGCGGCCGGCCGGTCCGCATCCGCCACCGCATGTCGGTCATCAAGGCGTTGAACGGGAAGCGTCGCACTGGCCCCGGCGTGGCGTTGTTGACGATCCGCAACAGTGCGATCAGGGCGTCGAACTGACGCTGTTTGTTGGCATCCCACGGCAGCCGCATCTCGTCTCGGAACCGTTGCGGCAGAAAGCCGGTCGTGATGAACAGCATCGGCCCTTCCACCAGCTTGTGCAGCGGGCCGGGCAGGGTCAGCCCACGCATCCGGGCCGCGGCGATGCGGTACAGGTAGTCGCGGACCCGCCCATCGATGTGGATGTTGGAGTCCAGCTGGTCCTGCCAGTACTTGTCGAACGCCGCTCGGTCGGCCGGCCACATCTCCTCGTTCATCTGCAACGCGGTGCCGAAGATCTTGGCCTCTTGGTATTGCTGGTCGGCCTCCTCCTCGTCGATCTCGCCGTAGAACATCCGGTAGAGGTCGACCGATCCCTTGTACAAGCACGCCGCCACCCACAACTGCAGTTCCGGGTCGAAGGCGTTGTACTTGACCGGGCTGCCCTTGGTGGAGCGGACCTGACGATGGGCGCTGTCGACCGCCTTCTTGAACGCCTGCCGTTCGGCCTCGGTGCCCAGGGCCACCACCGCCAGGTAGCCGATCGTGGTGCGGGCCCGCTTGATCGGGTGCAGATCGGCGCGGCCGCTGTCGACCTTGCTCTCCACCACCCCGTAGCCCACACCCGGGCGCGCCAACTGCATGATCACGTTGGCCGAGCCGGCTATCAACGACATACCGAACAGGCCGTCGGACATGTCCAGGCCCCCGCGCTGCCTGGGAGCGCGGCGACGGCTCGGGTCCGGTGGTGCACTGACCGGCCGCTCGACCTGCTGAAGCAATGCGCTTGCCGTCATCGCCGCCACCCCAATTCTGAGAACATGTGTTTCCTGATATTGCTCCGTGTTCGGCCTCGGTGTCAAGATGATGGGCATGGTCGACACCAATGTCTCGGGAACGCGCCCGTACGGCGGTGTCGACGCCGCCGACCGGCGTGCATCGCGTCGGGCCCGGCTCCTAGAGGCCGGACTCGATCTGCTCGGGGCCGAGGTGCCGCAGATCCCCGAGTTGACGGTGCGCGGTATCTGCCGGCAGGCCGGCCTGACCGCGCGCTATTTCTACGAAAGCTTCGCCGACAAAGACGAATTCGTCAGTGCGGTCTTCGACTCCGTCATCGCCGACCTGGCTGCCAAGACACAGTCGATCGTGACGTCGGCGCCGCCCGACCAGCAGACCCGGGCCGGCATCGCCAACATCGTGCGGACCATCGTCGGCGATGCGCGGATCGGGCGGCTGTTGTTCAGCGTGCATCTGAGCAACGCGGTCGTCGTGCGCAAGCGGGTGGAATCCAGCGCACTGCTGGCGATGTTGTCCGGTCAGCACGCCGGCACCGCCCTGCGCCTGCCGGAGAACGACCGGATCAAGGCCGCTGGACACTTCGTCGTCGGCGGGGTGGCCCAGACGATCAGCGCCTGGCTGGCCGGCGAAGTGCGATTCAAACCCGAGTCGTTGATCGAGCAGTTGGCCGCGCTGTTGGACAAACTCGGCGATCCGAGCCTGTATCGGGACTAGGGTGCCGCCGGAACCCGCCGGTCGGCCTGGGTCTTCGGTGTGGCGTGCTCCTCGTCTGCAGTGAATTCTTTTGTCCAACAGGCGAATTCCAACGTAATTCCATCCGGGTCGAAGAAGTAGAACGACCGCACATAGACGCCGGGGTGCAGGGTTGCGCTGACCTGGTAGTCGGACATGTCGTGATTGAGGACGGGGCCGACGCGCACACCCTTGTCCTTGAGGCGCTGGCGATAAGCATCGAACTTCTCGGCCGGCACGTGGAACGCGAGGTGGTTCATGCTGCTCACCGCGCTGGTGATCTCACCGATGCCGGGAATGGCGGCCGGCGATGAGATTCCAGGTACGCGGTCGGGAGCGTCGGCGAACCAGAAGAACGCGACGCAGTCACCGTTGCCGGCATCGAAGAAGAAGTGCTGACCGATCCCGCCGGGCAGGTCCAGTGACTTGACCAGCGGCATGCCGAGCACATTGCTGTAGAAGTCGACCGTTCGCGCCATGTCGGCACAGACCAACGCGACGTGATTGATTCCGCTGATCTCGAACTCGGCGTTGACACCGCGCGGTTTGATCATGGCGACTCCTCTGGTCAAGACCCGAAACTGAATCTAACATCAGATTCAGTTCTTATCCAGACCCTCCAGTGACAGGAATCGGTGATTCGGTGGCGCCCCTCTCCGAGCAGCCCGCTCCGCGCGCCCCGTTACCCACCCACCGGGGCCGGCGCACCCAGGCCGCGATCGACTCGGCGGCGCGCTCGGTGATCGCCCGCAAAGGTGTCCTGGCCACGACCATCGCCGACATCGCCGCCGAGGCCGGCCGGTCGGCGGCGTCGTTCTACAACTACTACGACTCCAAAGAGGCCATGGTCCGCGAGTGGGCACTGCGATTTCGCGACGAGGCCGGCGAACGCGCATCCAGCGCGGTGCGCCACGGCCTGTCCAACCGGGAGCGGATCGAGCAGGCCGCCGCCGCGCACTGGCACACCTACCGCAACCGGTTGGCCGAGATGGTCGGGGTCTCCCAGCTGGCGATGGTCAACGACGACTTCGCCCGGTACTGGGCGGAAATATGCGCGGTACCAGCGTCTTTCATCGTCGAAATGGTCAAGCGCGCCCAATCCGACGGCTACTGCGCCGACGACGACCCGGAACTGCTCGCGGTGGCGATCGTGTCGATGCTCAACCAGTTCTGCTACGTCCAACTGGCCACGCCGCGTCCCGCGGGCTCCGAGCCGGCCGACCCCGATGACGACGCCTGCATCCGCACCCTGGCCAACGTGTTCTATCGGGCCATCTACGCCGAGGAAGGTTCTTAGACCATGACGGAGATCATCCGGGAGTTCATCGGCCTGCCGTCTCCCACCGCGGACCGCGCCGGGGCCGGAGGACACCCCTGTCAGGGCCTGTATCACCGTGCCGCAGGCCATAATCCGGATGTGGCGATGATCGCCACCCACTACCAGATCGACTTCAGCGAGCACTACCTCGCCGATTTCATGGCTGCCCGCGGGATCGGCTTTCTGGGTTGGAACACCCGCTTCCGCGGCTTCGAAAGCAACTTTCTGCTCGACCACGCCCTGGTGGACATCGGGGTCGGCGTCCGGTGGTTGCGCGAGGTGGCCGGCGTGAAGACGGTGGTGCTGCTGGGTAACTCCGGCGGCGGGTCATTGATGGCGGCCTACCAGTCGCAGGCGCATCACCCCAACGTCACGCCGCTGCCCGGGATGCGGCCCGCGGCCGGGCTCACCGACCTGCTACCCGCCGACGGCTACGTCGCCAGTGCCGCCCACCCCGGGCGTCCCGAGGTGCTGACCGCCTGGATGGACGGTGCCGTCGTCGACGAGAACGACCCCGTGCAGTCCGATCCCGACCTCGACATCTTCGCCGAGGGTAACGGCCCGCCCTACGCACCGGAATTCATCACCCGCTACCGCGCCGCACAGGTCGCCCGCAACCACGCCATCACCGACTGGGCCGAAGCCGAGCTGAAACGCATTGGCGCCGAGGGGTTCTCCGACCGACCGTTCAGCGTGATGCGGACGTGGGCCGACCCGCGCATGGTCGACCCGACCCTGGAGCCCACCACTCGTGCGCCCAACATGTGCTACGCCGGTGTGCCGGTCAAGGCCAACCGGTCCGCGCGGGGTATCGCCGCGTCCTGCACCCTGCGCAACTGGCTCGGAATGTGGAGCCTGCGCACCGCCCAGACCAGCGCCGAACCGCACCTGGGCCGGATCCATGAGCCCGCGCTGGTGATCAACGCCGAGGCCGACACCGGGGTATTCCCGTCGGACGCCGAGCGCATTCACGCCGGCCTGGCCGCGACCGACAAGACCCTGCGCAGCGTCGACACCGACCACTACTTCGCCACCCCGGGTGCCCGCGACATTCAGGCCGACATCATCGCCGAGTGGATAGGCCAACGGTGGGGTTGAGGGTCCTGGCGCACTTCGTACCCGGCCCGAAGGTCAGCGATTTCGTTGCGCCCGAATCCGATTGGCTGGACATCCGGTGGTGTGCCGCCGACGACGACACCACCTTCCGTCGCGAACTGACTGATGCCGAGGTGATCTGGCATGTGCTGCGGCCGCTGACCGGGCAGGACCTGCGCAGCGGGCCCCGACTACGGCTGGTGCAGAAGTTCGGCGTCGGGATCAACACCATCGATGTCGACACCGCCACCGAATGCGGTGTCGCGGTGGCCAACATGCCGGGCGCCAACGCCGCATCGGTGGCCGAAGGCACCGTCCTGCTGATGCTGGCCGTGCTGCGCCGGCTGCTACCGCTGGATCGCTCGACCCGTCGGGGCCGCGGCTGGCCCACCGATCCCGATCTCGGTGAGTACTGCCGCGACATCGGCGGCTGCACCGTCGGCCTGGTCGGCTACGGCAGCATCGCCCAGCGGGTGGCCGGGATGGTGACCGCCATGGGCGCCCGCGTACTGCACACCAGCACCCGCGACGACGGTCGGCCCGGGTGGCGGCCGCTGCCGGATCTGCTGACCGAAGCCGACGTGTTGTCGCTGCACGTGCCGCTCACCGAGGCGACCGCGGGCCTGATCGACCGCGCCGGCTTGGCGCGCATGAAGCCGGACGCGATTCTGATCAACACCTCACGCGGTGACGTCGTCGACGAACCCGCCCTGGCCGAGGCACTGGCCACCGGACGGCTGGCCGGGGCGGGGCTCGACGTGTTTGCCGTCGAACCCGTCGGCGCGGACAACCCCCTGCTCGGCCTGGACAACGTGGTGCTGACCCCGCATGTCAGCTGGTATACCGCCGACACCATGCGCCGTTATCTGACCGCGGCCGTCGACAACTGCCGTCGGTTGCGAGACGGCCAACCCCTGGCCCACGTGGTCAACCAACCGACCGGTTGTTAGTTTGACCACTACGTCCACACCGAAAGGCGCATCATGCCGATAGCGATCACTTCTGAGCATCAGGACCTGGCCGATTCCGTGCGGTCGCTGCTGACCCGGGCGGTGCCGTCCGAGTTGCTGCACGCGGCGATGGACACCCCGGTCGAGAATCCGCCGCCGTACTGGCGGGCCGCCGCCGAACAGGGTCTGGCCGGTGTGCACCTGTCCGAACAGGTCGGCGGGCAGGGTTTCGGCATCTTGGAGCTCGCGGTGGTGCTGGCCGAATTCGGCTACGGCGCGGTGCCGGGCCCGTTCGTGCCCTCGGCGATAGCCAGCGCCCTGATCGCCGCACACGACCCGGCCGCCGCCGAGCTGGCCGGGCTGGCCACCGGCGAGACCATCGCCGCCTACACTCTCAGCCAGGGATTGACGGCCACCGCCCACTCCGACGGATTGGTGATCCGCGGCGAGGCCCGCGCCGTCGCGGCGGCCGCCGAGGCGTCCTTGCTGGTGCTGCCGGTGGCGATCGACAGCGGTGAGGCGTGGGTGGTGCTGGGCGCCGACCAACTCGAGATCGAACCGGTGACCAGTGTGGACCCGCTGCGTCCGATCGCCCACGTGCGGGCCAACGGTGTCGAGGTCGCCGACACGGCCGTCCTGAGCAACCTCAGCCGGGTGCGGGCACACGCGCTGATCTCCACGCTGCTGTCCGCCGAGGCGGTCGGGGTGGCCCGGTGGGCCACCGACACCGCCGCCGAGTACGCCAAGATCCGCGAACAGTTCGGCCGGCCGATCGGTCAGTTCCAGGCGATCAAGCACAAATGCGCCGAGATGATCGCCACCACCGAACGGGCCACCGCCGCGGTGTGGGATGCCGCCCGGGCGATCGACGAGGCCGACAAGAACGGCTGGGACGCCGCGGGTGCGACGGTGCAGTTCGCAACGGCCGTCGCGGCCACCCTGGCCCCGGAGGCGGTGCAACGCTGCACCCAGGACTGCATCCAGGTGCACGGCGGGATCGGCTTCACCTGGGAACACGACGCGGGCGTCTATTACCGGCGAGCGCTGATCCTGGCCGCCTCATTCGGCCGCCGCGCCGACTACCCGCAGCAGGTCCTCGACACCGCCACCGCCGGCGGGATGCGCAAGATCGACATCGACCTGGACCCTGAGACCGAGAAGCTGCGCGCCGAGATCAGCGCCGAGGTGGCCGCACTCAAGGCCATGCCGCACGACGAGCGCACCGTGGCGATCGCCGAGGGCGGTTGGGTGTTGCCCTACCTGCCGAAGCCGTGGGGGCGGGCCGCCGAGCCGATCGAGCAGATCATCATCGAGCAGGAGTTCACCGCCGGGCGGGTGCGCCGACAGGCGATGGGCATCGCGGCGTGGCTGATCCCGTCGATCGTGGCATTCGGCACCGACGAGCAGAAGCAGCGCTTCCTGCCGCCCACGTTCCGAGGGGAAATGGTGTGGTGCCAACTGTTTTCCGAGCCCGGCGCGGGTTCGGACCTGGCCAGCCTGACCACCAAGGCCACCAAGGTGGACGGCGGTTGGCGGATCAGCGGTCAGAAGATCTGGACGTCGGCCGCGCAGTTCTCCAGCTGGGGGGCTCTGCTGGCACGCACCGACACCTCGGCTCCCAAACATGACGGCATCACCTACTTCCTGCTGGACATGAAAAGCGAAGGCGTGACGATCAGTCCGCTGCGTGAACTCACCGGTGGGGCGATGTTCAACACGGTGTTCATCGACGACGTGTTCGTCCCGGATGAGTTGGTGCTCGGCGAGGTGAACCGGGGCTGGGAGGTCAGCCGCAACACGCTGACGGCCGAACGGGTCTCGATCGGCGGCTCGGAGATGCCGTTCCTGGCCAGCCTCGACGGGTTCGTGGCGTTCATGCGCGACGGCCAGTTCGATCAGGGCGAGCACCGCAGGGCCGGCGAGTTGATCGCCGAGGGGCACGCCGCCAAGCTGCTCAATCTGCGCTCGACGCTGTTGACGCTGGCCGGTCAGGACCCGATGCCGGCGGCGGCGGTGTCCAAGCTGCTGTCGATGCGCACCGGCCAGGGCTACGCCGAGTTCGCGGTGGGGACGTTCGGCGGCGACGCCGCGATCGGGGACCGCGAGCAGCTGCCGGGCAAGTGGGCCGAGTACCTGCTGATGAGCCGTGCCACAACGATTTACGGCGGCACCTCGGAGGTCCAGCTGAACATCATCGCCGAGCGTCTGCTGGGTCTGCCCCGCGATCCGTAAGGGTGCCTTTCTGTACCGCGAGCAGACACAGAGTCGCACTCCCGGGGGCTTTTGCGTGCGATTCTGCGTCTGCTCGGCAGGGATAGCCGGATTGGTCAGCTCGCCAGCCGGGAGCGGGCCAACTGGCGGTTGATCCGATCAGCCAACCGGGCGGGATGACGCCGGACATCGTCTACGACAATGGGAATCGACGTCCAGCCAACATCCTGGATACCGCCATTGCGGATCTTGTCCCGCAGCATGGCTGGGCCGCCCGCATGCCAATCGATGCTCTCGTATTCCGCGGCCACCATCACTTCCGGCCAGGCGAAATCGGCGCGCCACACTTCGCCGTTCCGCCCATGGATCGGGTACTGAAGCTCAGGGGTAGCAACGCCGTAATCGATCATCACCAGCCGCGCTTCACTTTCCATCGCCGACTCGGCGCGCCCGTCGGCGTAGGGCAACAGGTCACGCACCGCGATGATCCCGCGCCGACCGCACTGCTCCAGTACTGCCTGTTCCAACTCGCGCGATGTGCACCACCCCGAGCGCAACGCTGCATCAAGTGTTGCGAGCGCCCGGGGCCGCCGAAGTTCACGCGCGACCTCCACCGCGGTCCAGGCCGGCGAAGTAGCGAGGCGTCCTGCAACCGAACGCAAGGGGGCCCCGGATCGCTGATGCACCATCAGGCCGGTGGTTGGTCGCATCCGCACCCCGGGGTCCAGGACATGAGTCGCGGTCGTGCTCTCGGTGTCAAAGCCGTAGAGCCGAGCTGCGGTTCCCATGCAGGCCACCGCGGGCTGCCGCATGAGTAGGTCGAGCGCGCGCAGACGCCCAACCAGGTCGGGCTCCACTGCGGCGTAAACGCCGTACCAGACCCGGACCAGTCCGCCGTTGCGCACCTGAACGTCGAGTTGCTGGCGGGTCATCACCGTCAACAACTGCCGCGTGGTGGCAAGACCGCCGGCGTCGCGAAGCAGCGTGCGTGCATCGTCAAACATCCCCGCAGTGTCTGCGGACGCCACATCCGCGGCCAGTCACCGTTGGGGATAACCCGCGAGCAGACACAGAATCGCACGCGGGAGGACCCCTACGTGCGATTCTCTGTCTGCTCGCGGAAGAACGTGCGCCCTACAGGTCGCGGAGTTCGCGCTTGAGGATCTTGCCGGTGGGGTTGCGCGGCAGCTCGTCGAGGAACACCACCTCGCGCGGCACCTTGTAGCGGGCCAGGTGCTCCTTGACGTAGACCTTGATGGCGTCCTCGTCGACGCTGGAGCCTTCCTTGCGGACCACGAAGGCGCGCAGCCGCGCACCCCACTCCTTGTCCTCGACGCCCAGGGCGGTCGCCTCGACCACGTCGGGGTGTCCGCTGATCAGATCTTCGACCTCGGCCGGGAAGACGTTCTCGCCGCCGGAGACGATCATCTCGTCGTCGCGGCCGCTGACGTAGAGCAGGCCGCGCTCGTCGAAGTAGCCGACGTCGCCCGAGGACAGCAATCCGTCGATGATCTGCTTGCCACCGCCGCCGGTGTAGCCCTCGAACGGGAAGAAGTTGCCGACGAAGATCCGCCCGACCTCACCCCGCGGCAGCTCATGACCGTTGTCGTCGAGGATCTTGACCTTGACGCCCTTGACCACCTGTCCCACCGTCGCCGGGTTGTACTGCAGGTCGTCCGGATCGGCGATGGTGGCGAACGCGACCTCGGTGGAGCCGTACATGTTGTAGATCACCGGCCCCAGGTCTTTCATCGCCCGGGTGGCCAACTCGGCCCCGAGCTGCGAACCGGAGACGAACACGATCCGCAAATGCGACAGGTCCGGTTTGGGGCTGGTCTTCTCCAGCTGGTCGAGGATCCGCGACAGCATGACCGGGACGACGACGATCCCCGTCACCTTGTGCTTCTCCAGGTCCTCCAGCACGGTGGCCGGTTTGAAGCGCCGGCGCAGCACCAGCGTCGAGCCGAAGAACATCGCCAGGGTCCCGTGCAGGTAGCCCAGCGCGTGGAACATCGGCGAGGGCAGCGACGTCACCTCACCGGCGCGGAACGGGACGTGCGACAGGATTCCGCCGATCGGCGCCAGCGTGGGTGGGGTGCTGCGGTTGGCGCCCTTGGGGGTGCCGGTGGTGCCGGACGTCAGGATGATGATCGACGCGTGCTTGGTGACCTTCGGCGCCGGTTCCTTGCTGCTACGCGCGATCAGCTGGGCCAGCGTCTCGTCGGTGCTCTTCGACGGCTCCTCGGAATCCGGATTGACACCCAGCGCCCGCAGTTTGCCCAGCGGCGGGTCGGCCTGCGCGACCGCGGCGGTGTACTCGTCGTCGTAGATGATCAGTTTGGCGCCTTCGCGTTCGGAGACGTCCTTGATCTGCGGGCCGGAGAATTCGCTGTTCAGCAGGATCAGCCGGGCGCCGACCCGGGCGCAGCCGTAGTTGGCGATAAGAAACCAGCGGTGGTTGCGGGCCAGGATCGCCACCCCGTCGCCGCCCCGCACGCCCATCGCCACCAGGCCGTTGGCCACCGCGTTCGCGGCGTCGTCGAGCTCTTTGAAGGTGATACTGCCGTCGTCGTCGATGACGGCGAGGCCGTCGGGGTTGCGGCGGGCATTGAGGGCCGGAATCATTCCCAGCTCGCCCCAGCGGGCTCCGTCGGCGAGTGCGTTCGCGATGATGCGCGGCGACTCGAGTCTCACGGCACCGGATTCGATGACCTTGCGCAGATAGTGCAGCTCGGCGCTACCGCGTTCAAGGTAGCGGCTGAGCGTGGTTACGGCCTGGCCGGGCAGGTCGGTGAGCTTTGCCATGGAGCAACCTTATGTGACTCAGGTCGCTGCCGGGCGGCGGATTCGACCCGATCATTAGCATGGCTTCATGACCGGCGGGTTGTCGCTGGAAGTGGCGGGACACCGGGTGGCGGTTACCCACCCGGACAAGGTGGTGTTCCCGGGCCGTGACGGCAGCGCCCCGCGCACCAAACTGGACCTGATCCACTACTACCTGGCGGTGGCCGACGACGCGCTGCGGGGCGTGGCCGGGCGGCCGATGATCCTCAAACGCTTCGTCGACGGCATCGACGCCGAAGCCGTCTTCCAGAAGCGGGCACCGGCCAAGCGTCCGGATTGGGTGTCGGTCGCCGAACTGCGCTACGCCTCGGGCCGGTCCGCCGAAGAGGTCGTCATCGACGATGCGGCCGGGCTGGCCTGGGTGATCAACCTGGGCTGCGTGGATCTCAACCCGCATCCCGTGCTCGCCGCCGACCTGGACCATCCCGATGAGCTGCGGGTCGATCTCGATCCGATGCCCGGCGTCGGCTGGCCGCAGATCGTTGAGGTGGCGCTGCTGGCCCGGGAAGTGCTGGCCGATCACGGGCTGACCGCCTGGCCCAAGACGTCTGGTTCGCGGGGCATGCACATCTACGCCCGCGTCACACCGAGCTGGCAGTTTCCGCAGGTTCGGCTGGCCGCGCAGGCGGTGGCCCGTGAGATCGAGCGGCGCGCGCCACAGGCGGCCACCAGCCGATGGTGGAAAGAAGAGCGGGGCGCCCGGGTCTTCGTCGACTTCAACCAGAACGCCAAGGACCGCACGGTCGCCTCGGCCTACTCGGTGCGTGCCACCGCCGACGCTCGGGTGTCCACACCGCTGTACTGGGACGAGGTTCCCGAGTCCGATCCGGCGACGTTCACCATTGCCACGGTGCCGGAGCGGGTCGCGGCGATCGGCGACCCGTGGGCCGGCATGGATGACACCGTCGGCGATCTGGAGCCGCTGCTGGAGCTGGCCGAAGCGCAGGGCCCGGCGGAGAAGGCACCGCGCGGCGCACGCAAGAACATCGACGGCCGGCGCACCTCACCGCTGCCGTTGATCGAGATCGCCCGCACCAAGACCCGCGACGAGGCGATGGCCGCGCTGGAGCTGTGGCGGGAACGGCACGCCGCGGCGGCGAAACGGCTGGCGCCTGAGGATGTACTGCTCGACGGCATGCGCGGTCCGAGCTCGATCTGGTACCGGGTCCGGATCAACCTGCAGCACGTTCCGGCCGGGCAGCGCCCTCCGCAGGAGGAGCTGATCGCCGACTACAGCCCCTGGGAGGGCGGAAAGGTCTAGCGGCGGGGCAGGGAGATATAACTCTGCCGGCCGTAGGACGCGAATTCGGCGTCCAGGGAACGCTTGTCGTCGTCGGTCATCCGGGTGTAGACCGGCCCGCCACGGCCCACCCAGCGGTAGACCGGGTCGTCGGTGTGCCAACGTTGTTCCTGCAGTTCGCGTTTGAGCACCTTGTTCGAACCCGTGACCGGCAGGCCGGCCGAGATCCGCAGGAACCGGGGTGTGCCCTTGCTGCCGAGGTCGGCCTGGGCGCCCAGATACGCCCCGAATTGCGCTACGTCGAAACCCACCGGATCGGCGACCTCGATGGCGCCCATCACCTGATCGCCAGAGCGGGGGTCGGGCACCGCGTACACCCCGGCGCTGATGACCAGCGGATGCCGGCGCAGCACCCGTTCGATGGTCAGTGCCGAGGTGTTCTCACCGTCGACCCGGATCCAGTCGCCGCGCCGGCCGGCGAAGTACAGGAAGCCGGCCCCGTCGCGGTAGCCGAGGTCGCCGGTCCAGTACCAGCCGTCGCGGATCTTCTCGGCGTCGGCATCTTCGTTCTTGTAGTAGCCCTCGAAGTCACGGGCGCCGGTCTTGTCGACGATCTCGCCGACCGCGTCGTCGGCGTTGGTCACCCGGCCGTGCTCGTCCAGGACCGCCCGGGCGCACTCGATACGGGTCTGTGGATCGACGACGGCGATGCCGGAGTGTGCAGGACGGCCCAACGCGCCGGGCGGCGCCGCCGGGTCGGGCAGCGCGGCGTTGCCGCCCTCACTGGACCCGTAGCCCTCATGCAGCACGGCGCCGAACCGACGGAGGAACTCCGCCTGATCCTGCGGCGACGCCTCGGTGCCAAAGCCACGGACCAGGGTGTTGTCGGCATCGTCGGGACGCTCCTCGGTGGCCAACAGATAACCCAGGGCCTTGCCGACATAGGTGAAGTACGTCGCGCCGAAATACCGCACGTCGGAAAGGAACTGCGACGCAGAGAATTTCGGCGTCAGGCAGACGGTGGCTCCGTTGGCCAGCGCCGGCGCCCACAACGCCATGATCGCGTTGCCGTGGAACAACGGCATGCAGCAGTAGTCGACATCGGAGCGCACGTGGCCGAATTTGTTCGTGGCGGTTTCGGCGATCCGGGTCAGCCGGCCCTGGCTGCACTTGACCGCCTTCGAGGCGCCGGTGGTGCCGGAGGTGAACAACAGCAACATCAGCGTTTCGGCGCCGACGCCGGCAGCGGCGGCCGGCTCCACCCGGTGCGCGTCGACCAGTGCGGGATAGTCCGGGCCGTCGATGACCAGGAAGCGCTCGGAGTCCAGGCCGTGGTTCAGACCGCGCAGCCGGTCGGATCCGGCGGTGTCGGTGACGATCAGCTGGCAGTCGGCGTGGCGGATCTCGGCGGCCATCTCGGCGTCCCCGCGGGTGGGGTTGATCCCGACGATCACCGCGCCCGACAACGCGCTCGCACCGAGCCAGAACACGAAGTCGGGGGTGTTGTCCAGCAGCACGCCGATGTGAAAGGGTCCGTGACGGCGGAGTTCGGCGGCCAGTGCAGCACGCGCGGCAGACTCTCGCACCACTTCGTCCCAGGTCCAATCCCGCTGCCGGGTGCGCAGTCCCGGATGCTGATCGCCGAGGCGGGCCAGCAGCGCGGAGGCGATGTCGTCAGGCATCAGGGGTGGACGAGATCGACGTCGCTGCGGAAGGGCCGGTGGGGATCAATGACGACCACAGATCACACTCCTCAATTCGGCTGCTGTCGGGTCCAGCGACCATCATCACCGCATCAGCCAACCCGGTCATCACCGCGTCCGTCTGCTGGATGATCGATTTCGGTGTCCGTTATTCGAGATGGGCCATTGCGCCGTGCAACTCGCGCAGCGCCTCGCACGCGATGTCCCCGAGATCCCGCGTTTCGCCGGGCTCAGCCCATTGGGCGTACGCCTTCTTGAGCGCCAGCGCCCCGAGTTCAGCGGCCAGGGCCGCGGTCAGCTCGGGGACCTCACGCAGACGAAGGGCTCCGGCAATGGCAGCGGCCAACCCAATCTGCTTGAGCGCGTTACGTTCCTGCAGCTCCGCACTGGTAGCGATGACTGCCTTGAGCTTGGGGGCGAGTTCCCGATTCAGCTGCGTGAATGCCGAGGCAGCCGACCGCAGGCCGGAACATACCGCGTTCAGCGGTGTGGCGCCCGCGGGCGCAGCGGCGACGCCCTCAGCCAGGAGGCGGCCGATCGCTTCCTGACCGGCCGACAGGACGTCCCGTTTGTCCGGGAAGTGCCGGAAGAACGTGCTCTTGGTCAGCCCAGCACGTTCAGAGATCTGCGCGACGGTGGTGTCGTCGTACCCCTGTTCGTTGAAAAGTTCCAGCGCCGCGGCAACCAAGCGTTCACGTGCGTCCGGTTGCCAGCGGGCCATGACGATCATATTAGTGATGCGACTTATGTCCCATCGCCGCGTATAGTGATGGGATATTTATCCCGTCACCGATCGGAGCCGTCCATGCGCATTTTCATCACCGGAGCCAGCGGAGGAATCGGGACAGCCGTCGTCTCCGAACTCATCGCTGCAGGTCATCAGGCTCTCGGTCTGGCCCGGTCCGAGGCGTCCGCCGGCCTCATCAGGCGACTGGGCGCCGAGGCGGTTTCGGGGGACCTGGCCGACACCGACATGCTGAAGCGGGTGGCCGACGACGCCGACGGTGTCATTCACCTCGCCTTCTCCAACGACTTCACCAATCTCGAGGCCGGCATCCAGGCCGAGGCCCGCGCGATCGCGGCGGTGGGCGAAGTGCTGGTCGGCACCGGTAAGCCGCTAATACTCGCGGCGGGCACCCCAACGGTGGCCGGCCGCCCGAGCACCGAGGAAGATCCTCCGCAGACCGAGGGCCCGGTCGGGGGCCGCGGCCGCACCTCGCAGGCCGTCGTGAAGCTGGCCGAGCACGGTGTCCGATCCGCACTCGTGCGGCTACCACGGTCGGTACACGAGGCGGGCGGGCGCTGCGGCTTCGCCAGCATGCTCATTGCGTCGGCGCGGCGCACCGGAGTTTCGGGCTACGTCGGCGACGGCGGCCAGCGATGGCCTGCGGTGCACCGACTCGACGCGGCACGGCTTTTCCGGATCGCTGTTGAAGAGGCGCCGGCCGGTTCGATATTGCACGCCGTCGCCGACCAAGGTGATCCGATGCGTGAGATCGCCGAAGTCATCGGCAGCCGGCTGCGCCTACCGGTCCAGCCCGTCGCGGCAGAGTCTTACGGCGTACTCGGCGCCATCTTCGCCGTCGACCAGCCCTCCTCCAGTGCACTCACCCGCAAGCGGTTCGGCTGGCAGCCCAGCCATCCCAGCCTGCTCGCTGATCTCAGCGCGGGGGGCTACCCGGACCTGTGAGGAAGGGCCCGCCGGCCTTCGACATCGACGGCTCGCTGATCCTCAAGTCCAATAAAGTTGCTGGCCTTTGCCGAGGGATCTATCGGCGCAGTTCCGCGGATAGGACGACGTGACGAAACAGCAAGCGCGGTTCGCGCATTACGACCGCCCGGAGGGGCGTTTCGCGCTTCCGGCTCACGCTCATGCAATTGTTCAGTCAACTAGTTAACGACCGCTTCGCCGCGTTCGCGCGCGACTGTGACGCGTACGGCAAACAGGTCAGTGATCCGGCCGAACTGAATTCCGTTATCGCCGAAGCCCTCAACCACTCGGGGCCGTTGGTGGAGATACTGACCGATGCCCGGTCGACCTAGCGTCGCTATCCCGACGGGTTGAGCACCGTCCACATCCGGATGATTCGGTCGTTCGCAATCTCGGCCACATCGAAGCCGGAAGCCACAGTGGCGTCGTCGGGCGTGCGGGCCTCCCATGCCAGAAAACCCAGCCCGCGGGTCTGGCGAACCGGGCCGGCCTTCACGAAAGGTAGACCGCGCAGCTTTTCCTGTAGTTCAGTGGCCTTGGCGATCCAGCTCCTGGTGGCCGGTGGCGACGCCCTCGCCGTCGATCCACTGCACGTCTGCCGAATCGGTGGTGGCGATCGCCGCAACGTCCCGGGCTGCGACCGCACACGGGCGGGCCAAGGCCGCGCTGTCACCCCTGGACGCGGCAGGCTCAGAGGTCGCGGAAGCGGAGCCGAGTAGCCTCCCCTCGGTGACCTTCTACTTGGTGATCCGGGACTTCGACAACGAAACCCGCGAGGAAGGGCCCGAGCTCGCCCGGGCGGAACCGTCGGCCGTAGCCGCCGCGCTGCAACCGTTCCGTCCCGGCCACGAGGCCGTTTTGGCCCGGTTGCAAAAGGCGCTGGACGGCGCCCCGCCGCGGGTCTTCGACATCGACGACCCGCAGATCCTCAAGTCCAAGCAGTTGCTGCTCTTTGCCGACGACCTGTCTGTGCAGTTCAGCGGATATGACGACGTGACGAAAGAGGAAGCGCGGTACGCACATTACGACCGCCCGGAGGACCCGATCCGGTTCTCCGATGTTGCAGACTGACTCAGTTGATCGTGAACCCGCCGTCGACGACGACGGTCTGCCCGGTGACGTAACCACCGGCATCCGAGGCCAGCCATACGGCCGTGGCCGCGAGTTCCTCGGGGTCTCCCATCCGGCCCAGCACGATGCGGTGCGAGACGCTTTCCAGATAGCCCGGACGGTACTGTTCGGTCATCTCCGATGCGAAGAATCCGGGAGCGATCGCGTTGACCCGGATGCCTTTGCGGCTCCCCCACTGCTGAGCCAGATCCCGCGTCAGCCCGATCAGCCCGGCCTTGCTGGCGGCATACGCCGCTTGCGGCAGCCCCGCCGTGGTCAGTCCCAGGACGCTGGAGATGTTGACGATCGCCGACCCCGGTCCCATCACTCGCCCGCAGGCCTGCGCGGCCCAGTAGGCCCCGTTGAGATTGATGTCGATCACCTCGCGGAACTGCTCCGGCGTTTCCCGGGTGGCGGGGTGCGCGGTTCCGATGCCGGCGTTGTTGATCAGCACATCGACCCGCCCGAAGCGCTCCATCGCGGCCTCCACCATGCGGGTGGCCGCCGCCGGATCGGCGACATCGGTCGCCACCGGCAGGGCCGCGCGTCCCGTTCCGGCGACCAGCTCGGCGGCATCGGCGAGCTTCTCCACCCGCCGCGCGGCCAGCACCACGTCGGCGCCGGCCTCGGCGAACGCCCGGGCGAAATACACACCCAGACCCGAGGACGCCCCGGTCACCACCGCGACCCGGCCGTCCATCCGGAATTTGTCCAGTACACCCACCCGATTCACCTTTCTCGATTCGTCAGCGATTCAATGCTTTTCGTGCCGCGGCGATGAATTCCGGCGCGGCCTGCGCGGCCTGATCGGCATGCAGCACGTTTCCGACGCCGTGCTGAGCCCGATGGGTGATTCCTTCGGCGATGACCCCGATCTTGAAGTTCGCCAGTGCCAAGTAGAAGTTCCAGTCCCCCAGGTCGCGTCCGGAGAGCTGCGCGTACTGCTCGGCGAGGGCATCGGCGGACGGCAGCCGAACACTGGTCCACGCGGCGGGGTGGCCGAACACGAGGTCGAACGCGGGTGACCGGTAGGCGCACATCAGGGCGATGTCGGTGAGCGGATCACCGAGCGTGGAAAGCTCCCAGTCCACGACCGCCCGGATGGTGCCGGCGTGCTCGGGATCGCAGATGGTGTTGTCGATACGGAAGTCGCCGTGCACGACCGAGGGCTCGGCGCCTGACGGGATGGCGTCGGCGAGTGCGGCGGCCAGCTTCGCCACGTCGCCGGTGACCGCATCGTCGCTCTCGCGGGTCCGCACCAGGTCCCACTGGCGGGCCCACAGCTGAACCTGGCGTTCCAGGAATCCGTCCGGCCTGCCGAAGGATTCCAGCCCCACCGCACGGTAGTCGACCGCATGAAGGTCGACGAGTATGCGTACCAGCGCTGCGGCGCTGGCGGCCAATTCGGCGTCGGACAGCGCATCGAGATCGTCGGTGTGCCGGAACACCCGGCCGGTCACGAACTCGGTCACGGTCAGCGGCGCACCGCACACCGTGCCGTCGGCGTCGAACGCAACGGGCCGGGCGATCGGCACGTTGGTGCCGAACAGCCCCCGGGTGACCACGAATTCGCGGCCCACATCGTGCGCCGACGGTGTCAGGCCGCCAAGCGGCGGCCTGCGGACAACCCACGCCGACACCTCGTCGCTGACCTTGAAGGTGAGGTTGGACCGGCCACCGGCGATCAGTTCGACGGCGAGGTCACCCCGAACCGGTACGTCGCGGTCGATGAGGTACCGGCGCAGGGCGGCCGGATCCAGGCCTTCGACCGTCACTGCTGAGTCGCCTTGAGCGCCCGTCGGGCCGCACCGATGCGGCGTTTGGCAATCGCCCAGCGGTGCACCTCCGAGGGGCCATCGTAAACACGGAACGGACGGACCTCCCGGGACAGCCGCGCGGGCGGCAGATCCTCGGTGACGCCGAGCGCGCCACACATCTGCACGCTGCGGTCGACGATGCGGAAGATCGCCTCGGCGGCGAAGGTCTTCGCGATCGATGTCGCGTCGCCTGCACTGCCGCCCTGGTCCAGTTCCCAGCAGGCCCGCACCAGCAGCGCCCGGGTCGCGGCGATGTCGATTTCGTTGTCGGCCACCATGTGCTGGATCATGCCCAGATCACCGAGCGCGGATCCGAACGCCTGACGCTGCACGACATGGGCGAGCGCGGTGTCATGCCCACGGCGGGCCGCGCCCAGCCACCGCATCACATGCGTCATGCGGGCGGGGCCAAGGCGGACCTGGGCGTACTCGAAGCCGCGGTCCACCTCGCCGAGCACCGCATCCTCGGGAACCCGCACGTCGTCGAAGAGCACCTCGCAGTGACCACCCACCATGGAGCGGTCGAGGGTCGGTATGTGCCGGCCGACGGTCAGGCCGGGGCTGTCGGCGGGGACCAGGAACATGGTGGCGCCACCACGCTGTCCGGCCTCCCCGGAGGTTCGGGCCATCACGATGAAGAAGGCGGCGCCGTCCGCACCGGTGATGTACCACTTCCGTCCGCTGATGTACCAGTCTCCGGACCGGCGTTCGGCTTTGGTGGCCAGCGCCGCTGGATCCGAGCCGGCACCGGGCGCCGGTTCGGTCATCGCGAAGGCGGACCGCACCTCGCCGGCGGCCAACGGGGCGAGGTAGCGCGCCTTCTGATCGGCGCTGGCCACCTCCGCCAGCAGATGCACGTTGCCCTCGTCCGGGGCAGCGATATTCACCGCGGCCGGACCAAAGAGTGAATATCCGGCGGCCTCGAACACCGGTGCGCGGTCGGACATGTTCAGGCCCAGGCCGCCGTATTCGACGGGGGCATGCGGTGCGAACACCCCCGCCCCGCGGGCCGCGGCCTGCAGGTCCTTGATCACCGCGTCACCGCCCGCGGCGGCGATGTCGCCACCGTGGCGGTCCTCCACGGGCAGCACCACGTCTTCGATGAATGCCTGCGTCTTTTCAACGAGCGCCGTCACGTCCGGCGAGTAGCTCAGCTCGATTGCCATGTCACTCCATCACCACCGTCACCTAACCGACCAATCGTTCGGCCCGAACAGTGCAAACCTTGGCACAGAAGGCGCTGTCCAGTCAAAACAAGGCATTGGCGAAGTCGCCCCGGGCAGCTATAGTTCAGTTTTTCTGAACACAGGGAGGAAAATGGCGGGATCGGCCGGCGGTGTGATCCGGGCGGCGCGTCGGGCCCGGGGTCTGACCGTCCGGGAGTTGGCGCGACGGCTACAGGTCAGCGCAGCGACCGTCAGTGCCGTCGAGAACGGCAAGACCGGAATCTCGGTAACTCGTCTCCAGCAGTACGCGCAGGCGCTGGGCGTGACCGAGACCCAGATCCTGCAGGGCACCGTCCCGGGACCCACCCCCTCGGACGACACGTCAGCCATCGAGGATCCACAGTCCGTCCACCGCGACTGGCGAACGTTTCCGCCGCTGGTTGTGGGTGCCGTGCTGAGCGCGGCCATCGATGCCTTCGTCGACACCGGCTACCACGGCAGCACCATGCGCGACGTGGCGGCACGCGCGGGCATGAGCGTGCCCGGCATCTACCACCATTACCCCGACAAGCAGGCGCTGCTGGTCGCGATCCTGGATGCGACCATGGCCGAATTGCACTGGCGTGTCGAGGCCGCCCGCACCGGTGCCGCCACCGGTATCGAGGAGGTGCGGCGCATCGTCGAGGCGCTGGCACTGTTTCACACTCATCGTCAGAAGTCGGCTTTCATCGGAGCAAGCGAGATGCGCAGCCTGACCGCGGCGAACCGGCAGCGCATTGCCGAATCCCGGAATGCCTTGCAGCACATACTCGACGCCGCTATCGACCGCGTCGCCGATGAGGGCGGTGCCGCCGTGCTCGACGACGTCGGGGACCGCCGGATTGCCGGGCGCGCCATCGCGACGATGTGCACATCGCTGCCGCAATGGTTCAATGCCGCCGGCCCGGCGACACCCGAGGAGACCGCGCACGCCTACGCCGAGTTCGCGGTATCGCTGCTGACGAAGCAGAATATGAACCGTGTCGGGTAAGTGGCAGTTCTGGATCGACCGGGGCGGCACCTTCACCGACATCGTGGCCCGGCGGCCCGACGGCCAGCTGGTCACCCACAAGCTGCTCTCGGAGAACCCGGCACAGTACCGAGATGCCGCGGTGGCCGGCATCCGCGCGCTGCTGGGAGTCCCCGACGAGACTCCGATTCCGGCCGGGATCATCGACGCGGTGCGGATGGGCACGACGGTGGCCACCAACGCCCTGCTCGAGCGCGCCGGGGAGCGCACCGTGCTGGTCATCACCCGCGGCTTCGGCGACGCGCTGCGGATCGCCTACCAGAACCGGCCCCGCATCTTCGATCGGCACATCGTGCTGCCCGAGCAGCTCTACGAGCAGGTCATCGAGGTCGACGAACGCATCGGTGCGGACGGCAGCGTGCTGCGCCCGCCGGACCTGGAGACCCTGGGCGACGCGCTGCGCGCGGCTCACGCCGACGGGATTCGTGCGCTCGCGGTGGTGTGCCTGCACAGCTATCGAAACCCTTTGCACGAACGCGCCATCGGTGCGCTGGCCGAACAATTGGGCTTCACCCAGATCTCGCTGTCGTGCGATGTCAGCCCACTACCGAAACTGATTCCGCGCGGCGACACCGCAGTCGTCGACGCCTACCTGTCGCCGGTGCTGCGCCGCTACGTCGCTCAGGTCGCCGATCAGCTCGGCGGAGTGCGGCTGATGTTCATGCAGTCCAACGGCGGACTGGCCGCCGCCGACCACTTCCGCGGCAAGGACGCCATCCTGTCCGGCCCCGCCGGCGGAATCGTCGGGATGGTGCGGATGTCGGCGCTGGCCGGATTCGACTCGGTGATCGGGTTCGACATGGGCGGAACCTCCACCGACGTCTCGCATTACAGCGTGGGATCCGGTGGATACGAGCGGGTGTTCACCGCCGAGGTCGCCGGGGTGCGGCTGCGGGCCCCGATGCTGCACATCCACACCGTTGCCGCCGGAGGCGGCTCGATCCTGCACTTCGACGGCAGCCGGTATCGGGTGGGTCCGGAATCCGCGGGCGCCGATCCGGGACCGGCCTGCTACCGGCGCGGCGGGCCGCTGACCGTCACCGACGCCAATGTGATGCTGGGACGCATTCAACCGGCGCACTTTCCGGCGGTGTTCGGACCCGATGGCGATCAACCGCTGGATGCCGCGACGGTGCGACAGGCCTTCACCCGGCTTTCTGCCGAAATCCGTTCGGCCACCGCTGATGACCGCAGCCCGGAGCAGGTGGCCGAGGGGTTCCTGCGCATCGCGGTGGCGAACATGGCCAACGCGGTCAAGACGATCTCGGTGGCCAAGGGCCACGACATCACCCGCTACGCGCTGACCACCTTCGGCGGCGCCGGTGGACAGCACGCCTGCGCGGTCGCCGACGAACTGAGCATCCGCACCGTGCTGGTGCCACCGATGGCCGGTGTGCTGTCCGCCCTGGGCATCGGGTTGGCCGACACCACCGTCATGCGGGAGCAGGCGATAGAGGCCCGGCTCGAATCCGATGCCACCGACCTGGTGCGGGTAGCCGACGAGCTCGAGCAGCGGGCCCGCGCCGAGCTTGCCGCCCAAGACGTTCCGGCCGGCCGGATGCGGGTGGTGCGTCGGGTTCACCTGCGCTACCAGGGCACCGACACGTCGATACCGGTCGAGCTCGGCGACGTCGGCCAGATGAGGACGGCATTCGAAGCCATCCACCGCGGCATGTATTCGTTCTTGATGGACCGTCCGCTGATCGCCGAAGCGGTCGCGGTCGAAGCCACCGGGCTCACCGAACAACCCGACCTGACAGGCATTGCCGAGATCGCACCGCCGGGAACCGAAGCAGTTCGCCTCTACACCGGCGGCCGCTGGCGCGAGGCCCCGCTGCGCCGCCGGGAATCGCTCACCCAGGCCGACCTGGTGACCGGGCCGGCCATCATCGCCGAGGACAACGCGACCACCGTCGTCGACGACGGCTGGCAGGCCGGTCTGACCGCCGACGGGCAGCTGGTGCTGAGGCGAACGACCGCGGCCGCACCGGTGGATGCCGGCACCGATGCCGATCCGGTGCTGCTGGAGATCTTCAACAACCTGTTCATGGCCATCGCCGAGCAGATGGGCACCCGACTGGAAGCCACCGCTCAATCGGTGAACATCCGTGAGCGGCTGGACTTCTCCTGCGCACTGTTCGACGCGGACGGCAACCTGGTCGCCAACGCACCGCACATCCCCGTACATCTGGGGTCGATGGGCGCCACCGTCAAGGAGGTGATCGCCCGGCGGGCCGGGCAGATGCGGCCCGGCCAGGTCTACGCGGTCAACGATCCCTACCACGGTGGTACGCACCTGCCGGACATCACCGTCGTCACCCCGGTCTACCCCGACTCGGCGAAACCGGGCGACCCGGTGTTGTTCTTCGTGGCGTCCCGGGGCCACCACGCCGAAATCGGCGGGACCACACCGGGCTCCATGCCCGCGGACAGTCGCACCGTCGAGGAGGAAGGCGCCCTGTTCGATAATTGGCTGCTGGTCGACGACGGACGGTTGCGCGAAGCGCAGACCCGATCACTGCTCACCGGAGGCCGGTTCCCCTCGCGCAGCCCCGATACGAATCTCGCGGACCTGCGAGCTCAGATCGCCGCCAACCAGAAGGGGATCGACGAGATCCAGGCCATGATCGCCCATTTCGGGCTGGATGTGGTGCAGGCCTACATGCGCCACGTCCAGGACAACGCCGAGGAGGCGGTGCGACGCGTCATCGATTCCCTCGACGACGGCCAGTACCGCTATGTGATGGATTCCGGGGCGACGATCGCTGTGCGGGTGACCGTCGACCGGGACGCGCGGAGCGCCACCATCGACTTCGACGGAACCTCGCCGCAGCTGGCAACGAACTTCAACGCGCCGTCGTCGGTGGCCACCGCCGCGGTGCTCTATGTGTTCCGCACCCTGGTGGAAGACGACATCCCGATCAACGACGGCTGTCTGCGGCCGCTGCAGATCGCCATCCCGGAGGCGACGATGCTGTCACCGGGCTACCCCGCCGCGGTGGTGGCCGGCAATGTCGAGACCTCCCAGGCGATCACCGGGGCGCTGCTGGCCGCGCTGGGGGTGCAGGCGGAGGGGTCCGGGACGATGAACAACGTCACATTCGGCAACGCCGGCCACCAGTATTACGAGACGCTCGGTTCCGGCTCGGGCGCCGGTGACGGGTTCGACGGCGCCTGCGTGGTGCAGACCCACATGACCAACTCCCGGCTGACCGACCCCGAGGTGCTGGAGATGCGCTTCCCGGTGTTGGTGCGGGAGTTCACGATCCGGCGCGGTAGCGGCGGGTCCGGTCGCTGGCGCGGCGGCGACGGCGGGGTGCGGCGGATCGAGTTCCGCGAGCCGATGACGGTCAGCGTCCTGTCCGGACATCGGGCTGTCGCCCCGTACGGAATGGCCGGCGGATCGCCCGGGGCACTCGGACACAACCGGGTGGAGCGTGCCGACGGCGCCGTGACCGAACTGGCCGGTTGCGACTCCACCGACGTGGCGCCCGGCGACACCCTGGTGATCGAAACTCCCGGCGGCGGCGGGTATGGCGAAGCTGTCTGAACGGCGTTAATCTCACGCGATGCGCGACCAGTGGAGCCGACGCGGCTTCTTCGGCCTGTGCGGCACAGCCGGAGCCGCAGCGCTGTCGGCGGCCTGCACATCCGAACGCCACGATGACCGCGGCGCCCCGGGACCGGTGACCATAGCGCACCTCTTCGGCGAGACGACCGTCGGCGAACCACCCAAGCGGGTGGTCTGTGCGGGCTACACCGGGCAGGACGACCTGCTGGCGCTGGGCGTCGTACCGATCGCCGTCACCGCCTGGTTCGGCGACCAACCGTACGCGGTCTGGCCCTGGGCGCAGCAGCGCCTCGGTCCCGCCAAACCGGCGGTGTTGGACTTGGACAACGGGATTGCGGTCAAGCAGATCGCTGACCTCAAGCCGGACCTGATCATCGCGACGAACGCCGGGGTGGACGCCGAGACCTATCAGAAGCTGTCGGCGATCGCGCCGACCGTGCCGCAGTCCGGCGGCGAAGCATTCTTCGAGCCGTGGAAGACCCAGGCCACCGCCATCGGCAAGGCGGTGCACCAGCCTCAGCAGATGCGGTCGCTCATCGACGGCGTCGACGCCAAGTTCGCCGACGTGGCCGCCGCGCATCCCGACTTCACCGGCAAGAAGGCGCTGCTGCTGGCGGGCCGCCGCGAGGGCGGCCCTGAGCACGGCTTCGTCGCCGCCGCCACCGGTTGGCGCACCGAGTTTCTCGCCCAGATGGGATTGACCGTCGCCGACGTCCCGGCGGTCATCGAGCACGACCGGATCGGTTCCACCCTCGGCGGCGCCGACGTGCTGATCTGGACCACCGAAAGCGACGACGAACGCCGGGCACTGCTGGACGATCCCGACATCGCCGCCTTCGAGTCGCGGAGCGTCTTCACCACCAAGGATCAGGCCGGGGCGATCGCCTTCGCCTCCCCGCTGAGCTACCCGCTGGTGGCCGAGCAGCTGCCCGGGCCGATCGCCGGAATCGTCGGGTAGGGACCCAACTCTGCGCGTTTGGTAAGGCCCCTCTGGCATAGCCCGCAGAAGTGTGGCCTGGATCACTTTGCACGGCTACGGTCGGGGGTATGGGCGCGACACTGGCTTTCCCTGATCTCCCCAAGACCGACAGATTCCTCGACTACGGCGACTGCGCGCTGCTGTTGCAGTTCGAGCACACCGCCGAGGTACTGGCATGGACCGCGGCCCTGAACGCCGCGGCACTGCCCGGCGTGCTCGACATCGTGCCGGCGTCCCGCACCGTATTGGTGAAGCTGGCCGCACCCGGCCACCAGAACGACGTCCGGCGCCGGCTGACCAAGCTGAGCGTCGAACCGCAGGAGATCGAGACCACCGCGCGCGACGCTGCCGTCGACGTGGTGATCGACGTGGTCTATGACGGCCCGGACCTCGCCGAGGTGGCCGAGCGCACCGGCTTGACCGTCGCGCAGGTGATCAACGCCCACACCGCAACGCCCTGGCGAGTCGGCTTCGGCGGTTCCACTCCTGGTTTCGCCTACCTGATCGGCGGCGACCCGCGGCTGCAGGTGCCCCGCCGGGCCGAATTGCGCGACGCCGTCCCGGCCGGTTCGGTGGCGCTCGCCGGCCAGTTCAGTGGCATCTACCCGCGCCAGTGGCCGGGCGGCTGGCAGCTGATCGGGCGCACCGACGCGGTGCTGTGGGATCTGGGGCGGCCCGACCCGGCGCTGCTCACACCGGGCCTGACGGTGCAATTCCGGGCCGCGTGACGGTGGCGGGAATCGGGAACGGGAGGATGACATGACCACGTTGGAGGTACTGCGCACCGGCCCACTGGCTCTGGTCGAGGACCTCGGTCGGGCCGGGCTGGGCCATCTGGGCGTCACCCGGTCCGGGGCCGCCGACCGTAGGTCGCACACACTGGCCAACCGTCTGCTGGCCAATCCCGACGACCGGGCCACCGTCGAGGTGGCGTTCGGCGGATTTTCCGCGCGGGTCCGCGGCGGCGACGTCGACATCGCGGTCACCGGCGCCGACACCGACCCGGAAGTCGACGGAGTCTCGTTCGGCACCAACAGTATCCAGCGCGTCCACGACGGCCAGGTGATCTCGCTGGGCACACCCCGGTCGGGTCTGCGAACCTATCTGGCGGTGCGCGGGGGCATCGAGGTCACGCCGGTGCTGGGCTCACGCAGCTACGACGTGATGGCCGCGATCGGGCCGGCGCCGTTGCGCGACGGCGACGTGCTGCAGGTCGGCGAACCGACCGGTGACTATCCCGAGATCGACCAGGCGCCGGTGGCGACGATCCCCGACGACGTCGTAGAACTGCGGGTGACGCCCGGGCCGCGCGACGACTGGTTCGTCGACCCCGACATCATGGTGCGCACCAACTGGCTGGTCACCAACCACAGCGACCGGGTCGGGATGCGGCTGGTCGGGATGCCACTGGAATACCGCTGGCCGGGCCGGCAGTTGCCGGCCGAGGGCGCCGACCGCGGCGCGATCCAGGTTCTGCCGAACGGGTTTCCGATCATCCTCGGCCCCGACCACCCGGTGACCGGCGCCTATCCGGTGGTCGGTGTGGTGGTCGAGGAGGACGTCGACACCTTGGCCCAGGTCAAGCCCGGTCAGACCGTACGGATGCACTGGTCGCGGCCGCGTCGGCACTCCTCCGACCACTCCACCTGGTAGGCCGGCGGGTGCCCGGCAAGGTAAACACCGCCCGCCTGATCCACACCTCCGATCTGGACGACGAGACCCGCCGCGGCGCCCATCAGCTGGTCATCGAGGCCTATGGGGATGCGTTCTCCGACGCCGACTGGCAGCACGCACTCGGCGGGATGCACGCGCTGATCTGGCACCGCGGCGCCCTGATCGCCCACGGCTCGGTGATCCGGCGCCAGCTGCTCTACCAGGGCCGATCCCTACGCTGCGGCTACGTCGAAGCCGTCGCCGTCCGGGAGGACCACCGCGGACGAGGGCTGGCCACCGCGGTCCTGGACGCCTGCGAACAGGTGATCCGGGGTGCCTTCGAGCTCGGTGCGCTCAGTTCGGCCGACATCAGTCGCCGGCTCTACACCGCGCGGGGCTGGCTACCGTGGCGCGGGCCGACCTCCGTGCTGTCCCCGACCGGGCCGGTCCGCACCCCGGAGGCGGACGGCACGGTCTTCGTGATGCCGGTTGACCTGGGGTTGGATACCACCGCCGAGCTGGCCTGCGACTGGCGCGAGGGCGACGTCTGGTAGGCCGGGTGTTTCCACCCGTCGCGGCGCTCACAGCAAACGCGACACTTCACGCCAGCCGGTGGGCAGGCACACGACGTATTCTGTCCCGCTGGACACCAACACGGGAGACCCCATGCTCTTTGAGTTCTGGCACAACTTCACCCATAACCTCTTCAAGCCGCTGCTCCTCTTTTTCTACCTGGGTTTCCTGATCCCCCTGCTGAAGGTTCAATTCGAATTTCCCTACGTTCTGTATCAGGGCTTGACGTTGTACCTGCTGCTGGCGATCGGCTGGCGGGGCGGCGAGGAGCTCGCCACCATCGACGCATCGAGCATCGGCGGAGTACTCGGTTTCATCGTGCTGGGGTTCTTCACCAACCTCACGATCGGATTCGTCGCCTATGCACTGTTGACCCGGATGACCAAGATGCGACGTATCGACCGAGCCACGGTGGCCGGCTATTACGGGTCGGATTCGGCGGGCACGTTCGCCACCTGTCTGGGCGTGCTGGCGGCGTTGGACATCGCGTTCGACGCCTACATGCCGGTGATGCTGGCCATCATGGAGATCCCGGGGTGCATCGTGGCGCTGCTCCTGGTGGCGCGGCTACGGGAGCGCGGAATGGACCCGCTGGGCAACATGCCCGACGAGCCCGGGTACAACCCCAAGGCGCGCCTGGAGCTGGTCACCGCCGCCCAGCTGGGCGCACAGCATCCCCAGACCCGGCGTCAGTTAGAGGTCGAAGACGAGCTGGAGATGTCGCTGGAGAAGCGCGAACATCCCGAACCGGTCGCCGTCGAGCCGGTGGTGACGGCGGCGGCGCCGGTCAGCGCACCCCTGCTGCGTGAAGTACTGCTCAACCCGGGGCTGTACCTGCTCTTCGGTGGAGTCATCATCGGCTTCTTCGGCCGCCTGCAGGGTGCCTCGGTCATCGAGGACGGCGACCACGTCTTCGTCACGGCGTTCCAGGGCATGCTGTGCCTGTTCCTGCTCGAGATGGGCATGACGGCGTCGCGCAAACTCAAGGACCTGCGGACCGCGGGCCGTGGATTGATCGCATTCGGGTTGCTGGCCCCGAATATCTTTGCCACAGCGGGGATTTTCATCATCCACACCTACTCGCAAGTCACCGGGATCCACTTCGAGACGGGCAGCTACGTACTGTTCGCCGTGCTCTGCGGCGCGGCGTCGTATATCGCCGTTCCCGCGGTGCAGCGAATCGCGATCCCGGAGGCCAGTCCGACGGTGCCGCTCGCCTCATCATTGGGCCTGACGTTCACCTACAACGTGACCATCGGCATTCCGCTGTATCTTCAGATCACTCACGCTGTCAACAGCTGGCTACCAATCAGCTGACCGGGCAGAGGATTTCCTGACCGGCCGCGATCAATCTCGTTATGCCGGTGTGAAATCGGCTGCGCGCACATGCACTACGTGACGTTGCCCACACCGTGAACGGTTCCGGGCCGGGCGGCGTGTACCAGTAGGGCTGCACTCCAAGGCATTTACAGCTTCCACACCGCAACTTGCCAGTTCACATCGGTATGTTCGCACCGCGGCCCACCGCGCCGAGCCAACCCGGCGCGACGGTGGCTCAGAGCACGAGGAGTTTTCAATGACGCCCACCCATCTCAGCGAATTCGACCCAGAGGACCGCGCGGCTTGGGAGAACGGCAACAAAGCCATCGCCCGACGCAACCTGATCTGGTCCACGGCAACCATGCACGTCGCGTTCTCCATCTGGTCGCTGTGGTCGGTGGTCGTGCTGTTCATGCCCGAATCGGTCTACGGCATCAAACCGGGTGACAAGCTGCTGCTCGCGGCGGTCGCCACCCTGGTCGGTGCGTGTGTGCGGATACCGTACGTGGCGGCCACCGCCAAGTTCGGTGGCCGCGACTGGGCGGTGTCCTCATCGCTGATTCTGCTGATACCCACCGTCGGGACCCTGTTATTGCTGGTCAACCCCGGTCAGCCGCTGTGGATGTATCTGGTGTGTGCGGCCCTGACCGGGCTGGGCGGCGGCAACTACGCGGCGTCGCTGGCCAATGTCGACGCCTTCTACCCGCAACGCCTCAAGGGCGTCGCACTGGGACTCTGCGGCGGTATCGGCAACCTCGGGGTGGCGGCCATCCAGCTGGTCGGACTGTTGGTGCTCGCCACCGTCGGCAACACCAAGCCCGAGCTGGTCTGCGGTGTCTACCTGGTGCTGCTCGCCCTGGTCGGCATCGGCGCAGCCCTGCGCATGGACAACCTCGACCACGGTGCGAAAGAGGTGGGCAGCATCCGATCGATCCTGTCGGTCCCCGACAGTTGGGTCATCTCGATGCTGTACTGCGCCGCGTTCGGGTCGTTCATCGGCTTCGCGTTCGCCTTCGCGCAGGTGCTGCACGTCACTTTCGAGGAGACCGGCCACAGTCCCGCGGAGGCCTCGCTGTATGCCGCCCGAATCGCCTTCCTGGGGCCACTGTTGGGCGCCTTGGCGCGCATCTACGGGGGCCGGGTGGCCGATCGCCGCGGAGGCGGACGTGTCACGTTCGTCGTCTTCGCCGGAATGATCCTGGCCGCCGCCCTACTGGCCCTCACAAGTACGTTCGACGACCGCACCCCCGGCACGGTCACCTCCACCACCGTCATGCTCTACATCGCCGGATTCATGGCGCTGTTCATCCTGGCCGGTATGGGCAACGGCTCGGTGCTGAAGATGATCCCCTCGATCTTCGAGGCCCGCAGCCGGTCGCTGGACTGCAGCGAAGCCGAGCGCCGGCACTGGGCGCGTTCGCATTCCGGAGCATTGATCGGGTTCGCCACCGCGGTCGGCGCGCTGGGCGGGGTCGCCATCAACCTGACGTTGCGGCAGGCCTATGCCAGCACGGGCACCGAGACGCCGGCCTTCTGGATCTTCCTCACGACGTATTGCGCTGCAGCGGCTTTGACCTGGGTGATGTACGTTCGCCGGCCGCCGCGGGTGCGGGGCGGCACGAGCCCGCGGGCCCCGCGTGACGCCGAAACCGTGCCGGTGTGAGCTGAATCGCTGCCCCACCGGGCAACGGATTGGAAATCGGTCGGTAACACCGTTGAAATCGGCTGCCGCTAAACCTTATACATGAGCACCGTTCAAGCGGCCGGTCACCTCATCACGATTGAGGACGGTCGGGTCTTCGTGGACGGGATGATCAAGCCGGTGTCTCCCGCCGGCCTGGCCACCCTGCGGGCGCTGGCGCACCGCCCGGGCAGCGTCGTGCCACGAGACACGTTGCTGCGGGCCCTGCCCGGACGGGACAACAGCTCACATGCGGTGGACACCGCGGTGCTTCGGCTGCGAACCGCGTTGGGCGACAGCCAGATCGTCGCCACCGTGGTTAAGCGGGGATACCGGCTTGCGGTCGACGACCAACCGGGGGCCGCATGATCCCCATCCTGGTCGCACACGGCACCCGCCGGCCCGAGGGCATCGTCATGATCGGCGAACTCGCCGAGCGGGTGGGCGCGCTGCTGGCTCAGCCGGTGCGGGTGGCCTTCGTCGACGTACTGGGCCCCACCCCGACGGAGGTTCTTGCCGCCGAAGCCGATACCGGCCGTCCGGCAATCGTCGTGC
Organism: Mycolicibacter terrae; assembly: GCF_010727125.1. Classification (NCBI taxonomy): domain Bacteria; kingdom Bacillati; phylum Actinomycetota; class Actinomycetes; order Mycobacteriales; family Mycobacteriaceae; genus Mycobacterium; species Mycobacterium terrae. The sequence goes on from NZ_AP022564.1 coordinate 4,016,764, forward strand.
CGGCCTTCCTGGCCCGCGGCTATCACGTCGGGGTCGACGTACCCACACACGTGCTGGCCAGCGGACACCCGGACGTCACCATGACGCCGGCCTTGGGGCCGGACCGGAGCGTGGCCGCTGTGGTCGCCGCGCGACTGGCCGAATCAGGCTGGCGGGTCGGGGACTCGGTGGTCCTCGCCGCGGCCGGTTCGTCGGATCCGACGGCGCGCGCCGATCTGGACCAGGCCGCGCGAATGCTGTCGGGGTTTCTCGGCACGCGCGTCGAAGTGGCGTTCGCCGCCACCGGCGGGCCCACCGTCCCCGACGCGGTGGCGGCCTTGCGCAGTCAGGGCGCGACCCGGGTGGTGGTCGCCTCGTATCTGATGGCCGACGGACTGTTTCAGCGGCGCCTGCACGAGGCGGGGGCGGATCTGGTGACCGAACCACTGGGCACCCATCCCGGCCTCGCCCGGATCGTCGCCAACCGATTCATCACCGCACAGACCCGGCTGCCGTTGCGGTCAGGGCTTTTTCGCGACGGTCAGTAGTAGCGAGAATCTCCTCATCCGCCGACTCCGGCGTGGGTGTTTTCGGACCGCCTGTGAGCCGAGCGCCGCCCGCACCGCCAGCAGGTGTGAAATCACCCGAATACGGCCCGGACGTGGCGGTTTTGCCCGCTGCAACGGTGCGGACACCGATCGAGTCTCACATCCACCCCACCGGACCGTGAGCAGAAGTTCACGGGGGGGACATCAGGTGCAGCTTTGCGGTAACGAACGATTTCTACGGTTACCACATGCCTCGTTCACACGTCATCACTGATTGGGATCCCGAAGACACCGTGGCCTGGGCGGCCGGTAACGGCAAGATCGCCCGGCGGAACCTGATCTGGTCGACCATCGCCGAACACGTCGGATTTTCGATCTGGTCGATCTGGTCGGTGATGGTGCTGTTCATGCCCGAATCGGTGTACGGCTTCTCCAGCGGGGACAAATTCCTCCTCGCGGCCACCGCCACCCTGGCCGGCGGCGGGCTGCGCATCCCGTATTCGATGGCCACCGCGAAGTTCGGCGGCCGCAACTGGACGATTTTCTCCGCGCTGGTCCTGTTGATCCCGACGGTGGCGATGATGGTCCTGCTGGCCCACCCGGGGCTGCCGCTGTGGCCCTATCTGGTGTGCGCAGCCCTGACCGGTCTCGGTGGCGGCAACTTCGCCGCGTCGATGACCAACGTGAACGCGTTCTACCCGAACCGGCTCAAGGGCTCGGCACTGGCGGTCAACGCCGGTGGCGGCAACCTCGGGGTGCCGCTGATCCAGCTGGTCGGCCTGGCGGTGCTGGCCACCGTGGGCAATCGCCAGCCGCACTGGGTCTGCGCGATCTACCTGGTGTTCCTCGCGATCACCGCGATAGGCGCGGCCCTGTACATGGACAACCTGGAAAACCACAAGGTCGATCTGACCGCGATGCGCGCGATCCTGCCCGCGGCCGACACCTGGATCATCGCGCTGCTCTACATCGGGACCTTCGGCTCATTCATCGGGTACTCGTTCGCGTTCGGCCAGGTGCTTCAGATCAGCTTCGTGGGCAGCGGACAGAGCCCCGCGCAGGCGTCGCTGCACGCTGCCCAAATCGCCTTTCTCGGGCCGCTGCTGGGATCGGTGGCGCGCATCATCGGGGGCCGGATCGCCGACCGCATCGGCGGTGGCCGGGTCACCCTGGCCGCCTTCGGCGGGATGTTCGCCGCCGCGGGACTGCTCGCCGGTGTCAGCGTCATCAACGACCATCGCGCCGGCCCGACGGCCAGCTCCACCATGGTGGGCTTCGTCATCGGCTTCGTAGCGTTGTTCATCGTCTCGGGGATCGGCAATGGTTCGGTGTACAAGATGATCCCGTCGGTGTTCGAGGCCCGCAGTCACGCACTGGGTCTCAGCGAGAGCGACCGTCGGCAGTGGGCGCGAGCCATGTCGGGTGCTCTGATCGGATTCGCCGGCGCCATCGGCGCGTTCGGCGGTGTCGGTATCAATCTGGCTCTGCGCCAGTCATATCTGTCCAGCGGCTCGGCGACGGCGGCATTCTGGATCTTCCTGGCAGGCTATGTCGTCGCCGCCGGCGTGACCTGGCTGCGGTACGTGCGCAGCCCGATCCTCGTTGTCCAACCGGTCCGGGCCGCGCTGGCTCCGGCATAAGGCATCCACCACCGCAGAGGGATGCTCATGAGCCGGCCAGATCACACACCACTGAGCGGCTACCGGGTTGCGGTGACCTCGGCTCGCCGCGCCGACGAGCTCTGCACCATGCTGCGGCGCCACGGCGCCACCGTCTGCGCGGCGCCGGCGATCGCGATGATCGATCTGACCGACGACGACGAATTGCGCCGGCGCACCGAGGAATTGATAGCCGTACCGCCTGACATCCTGGTTGTGACGACCGCAATCGGCTTCCGCGGCTGGATCGCCGCCGCCGAGGGATGGGGGCTCGTCGACGATCTGATCACGGCACTGCGGTCCGCCCGCATCGTGGCACGCGGGCCGAAGGCGGTCGGCGCCCTGCGCGCAGCCGGGCTGCCCGAGGAGTGGTCGCCCGAATCCGAGTCGTCGGCCGCGATGCTGGGCTATCTATTGCAATCCGGCATCGGGGGCTGCCGAATCGCGGTCCAGTTGCACGGCTCCACCGGCGGCGGCGACCCGATTCCCGAGCTGTTGGACCAACTCCGTTCTGGGGGAGCCGACGTGCTGCCCATCAGGGTCTACCGGTGGCGTGCAGCCCGGCCGGGCGGTGAGTTCGACCAGCTGACCACCGAGATCGCCCAGCGACAATTCGACGCCGTCAGCTTCACATCGGCCGCGGCCGTGTTGGCGACCCTGATGCGGGCCACCGAACTCGGCCTCACCGATCAGCTGCTCGGGGCACTGCGCTCGGATGTGCACGCGATGTGTGTGGGTCCGGTGACCGCGCGGCCGCTGGCGCTACTGGGGGTGCCCACCTCGTCGCCGGGGCGAATGCGCCTGGGCGCGTTGGCCCGCCATATCGTCGACCAGCTGCCCCGGTTGCGCACCCAGACCGTGTACGCGGCCGGCCACCGGATCGAGGTCCGCAGCAGTTGCGTGATGGTCGACGGGGTGACCCGGTCGATATCGCCCGCCGGAATGGCCACCCTGCGGGTGCTGGCCCACAACCCTGGCAAGGTCGTGTCACGCGATGATCTGCTGGAGGCGCTGCCGGGCAACGGGAGTAACACTCATGCGGTGGAAACCGCGGTGCTGCGACTCCGAACCGCCCTGGGCGACAAGAACATCGTCGCCACCGTGGTCAAGCGCGGTTACCGGCTGGCGGTGGATTAGGGCTGCGGCTAGGCCACGGCCCGGGCTGCCCCGATCCGGCCGATCTGCACGTAGCCGTCCACGATCCGGGTCGGGTACACCCGGACCGAGACTCGGGGGTCATCCAGGCAACTGCCGTCGTCGAACGCGAACGCCTGCTTCTTCAGCGGCGAGATGACCGACAGCCGGCCACCGCGGTCCCCGACGATCCCGCGCGACAACACCGCAGCGTGAAAGAACGGGTCGACGTTGCACACCGCATGCACCGAGCCGTCGGCGAGCCGGAACAGCGCGGCCTGCTTGCCGTTGTCGAGCAGCACACCCACACCGAGGCCAGGAATCAGCTGGTCGTACCGGCAGGCAGTGGTCCATGCCTCAATGTTGTTAGGCCGAAGGTTGTTGACAGTGATCATGATTCCTCCTCAGATGAGCGCAGAACCGGGATGGGCAACGGGATCTTGCGGCCATCGCGCTCGGTGAACGCGACGGTGGGGTCTTCGGCGTCGGGGGCGTTGACGAACGACACGAAGCGTGACAGCTTCTCCGGGTCGTCGAGAACGCCCTTCCATTCGTCGGTGTAGTTGTCGACGTGGCGGGCCATCGCCGCCTCGAACTCCTCGGCCAGCCCGAGTGAGTCCTCGCAGACGACCTGCCGGACGTGGTCGAGGCCGCCTTCGATCGACTCGATCCACGGCGCGGTGCGCTGCAGGCGATCCGCGGTGCGGATGTAGAACATCAGGAACCGGTCGATGTAGCGGAACACCGTCTCGGTGTCGAGGTCGCTGGCCAGCAACTGGGCGTGCTTGGGGCTCATGCCGCCGTTGCCGCCGACGTAGAGATTCCAGCCGATCTCGGTGGCGATCACGCCGACGTCCTTGGCACGCGCCTCGGCACACTCCCGGGCGCAGCCGGAGACCCCCATCTTGATCTTGTGCGGGGCACGCAGACCCCGGTAGCGCAGCTCCAGGTCGACAGCCATCTTCACCGAGTCCTGCTGTCCGTAACGGCACCAGTCGCTGCCCACGCAGCTTTTCACCGTGCGAAGCGACTTGCCGTACGCCTGACCGGATTCCATGCCGGCGTCGACCAGCTTGCGCCAGATCGCCGGCAACTGATCCACCCGGGCGCCGAACATGTCGATCCGCTGCCCACCGGTGATCTTGGTGTAGAGACCGAACTCCTGGGCGACCTGGCCGATCAGGATCAGGTGTTCGGGTTTGATCTCGCCGCCCGGCACCCGCGGAACCACCGAGTAGCTGCCGTTGCGCTGGATGTTGGCCAGGAAGTGGTCATTGGAGTCCTGCAGCGCGGCCTGCTCGCCCTCCAGAATGTGCTCGGATCCGGTCGAGGCCAGGATGGACGCCACGGTCGGCTTGCAGATATCGCAGCCGTACCCGGAGCCGAAGCGCTCCAGCAGTTCGGAGAAGGTGCGGATACCGGTGACCTGAATGATCTGGAAGAGCTCGGTTCGCGACTGATCGAAGTGTTCGCAGAGTGCTTTGGACTGCTCCACCCCCTCGGCGATCAGCAGATCCTTGAGCAGCGGAATGCAGGAACCGCACGAGGTTCCGGCCTTGGTGCAGTCCTTCAGTGCCTGCACGTCGTGGCAGCCGTTCCCGATGGCCTCGACGATGTCGCCCTTGCTGACGTTGTTGCAGGAGCAGATCTGCGCCGTCGCGGGCAGCGCAGTGATCCCCAGCGAGGTCTTGCCGCCGTCACTGGCCGGGGCGATCAGGTCCAGCGGATCACCGGGCAGCTCGGCGCCGACCATCGGGCGCAGCACGCCGTAGGAGGAGGCGTCACCGACGAGGATGCCGCCGAGCAGCGTCTTGGCGTCGTCGGAGAGCACCAGCTTGGCGTAGGTGTTCTTCACCGGGTCGTTGATCACCACCGACAGCGAGTTCTCGGTGGCCCCCATCGCGTCGCCGAAGCTGGCCACGTCGACCCCGAGCAGCTTCAGCTTGGTGGACATGTCGGCCTCGCCGAATTCGGCGGCGCCCTCGAGCAGCCGGTCGGCGACCACCTCGGCACTGGTGTAACCGGGCCCCACCAGGCCGTAGCAGCAGCCCTCGATGGCAGCCACCTCACCGATCGCGTACACATCGGGATCACTGGTCCGGCAGGACAGATCGGTCAGAACGCCCCCGCGCTCGGCGATCGCCAGGCCGGCCTCGCGGGCGAGTTCGTCGCGCGGGCGCACCCCGGCCGCGAAGATCACCAGCCCGGCCTCGATCTCGTTTCCATCGGAGAGTCGTACCCGCAGGGTCGGCGAGCCGTATTGGTGGGTGAGTTGCTCGATCGACTCGGTGCCCACACCGACGTGCACCGCGATGCCCAATTCGGAGATCATCCGGCTCAGCAGCATGCCGCCGGCCTCGTCGAGCTGCTGGGGCATCAACCGCGGCGCCATCTCCACGATGTGCGGCTGTATCCCGGAGTTGCGCAGGGCATTGGCGGCTTCCAGCCCGAGCAGCCCGCCGCCGATCACCACCCCGGTGCGGGTGTGTCCGGCTTCGAGCATGCACTCCATGTCGGCACGGATGCCGTCGAGGTCGTCCAGGGTCCGGTAGACGTGGCAACCGGGCAGGTCGTGGCCGGGAACCGGCGGGACGAACGCGCGGGACCCGGTCGCCAGCACCAGGGTGTCGTAGCCGTAGCGCTGCCCGTCCGCGGCGAGCACCGACTTGCCGGCCAAGTCGAGTTCGGTGACCCGGGCACGCAGCCTCAGCCGGACGTGGTCGTCACCGGCGTAGTCGTTCCCGGGCAGCGCGAGCCTGGATCGATCCCAGCCCTCGGTGTAGGAGGTCAGGCCGACCCGGTCGTACGCAGGTTCGGCTTCCTCGGCGAGCACGGTGATCCGCCAGCTTCCACTGTCGGACCGGCTGCGCAGAGCCTCCACGAATCGGTGGCCGACCATTCCGTGCCCGACCACGACGAGGTCGCGGACGGCGCGGGGGGTTTCGATCGGGCTCATGCGGATGAGATTAGAAAGCCGATATTGCCGCAGTATCGCCATGCGTTACAAGCGTGTGACGGTGTGCTCACGGGCCTGTGAGGTCGCCTGCCAGGACCGTAGAACTGTGGGGTTGTTCACCGTCGGCGAACGCGGAACTTTAGCGTGGTCGACTCAAGTTCTTTCCAGTGACGGGCCGGCATCCGACCGGCACGCAGCGATCACCCTCAAGAAAGGCATGGACTCCGATGAGCACTCTGACCCTGTGGCAACGTCCGTTCAATCGCCCCTTCGACACCGACCGGTGGGTACGCGACTTCTTCGGCCCAGCCACCGCGAGCGACTGGCGGACGCCGTCGAGCGGCTTCTACCCCGCCGCCGAGATCACCAAGGACGGTGACGACGCGGTGATCCGCCTGGAACTCCCCGGCATCGACGTGGACAAGGACGTCACCGTCGAGCTCGACGCCGGGCGACTGGTCGTGCACGGCGAACGTCGCGATGAGTACGCCGGCACCGACCCCGCCGACGCCGACCGGACCCTGCGCGAGGTGCGCTACGGCTCCTTCCGCCGCTCGTTCGGGGTCCCGGCGCATGTCACCGGCGACGCCGTCACGGCGTCCTATGACGCCGGTGTGCTCAGCGTCCGGGTGGCCGGCGTCTATGCGGGCAGCGAGCCGCGACGGATCGCCATCACGAAGTAGGCCCGACCCGGCGCGCCGAGCCCGGAAAACCCCCGCACACAGCGTGTGTGGGGGTTTTTCGTGTGCCGCACGCGCCACCGCCGCAACGTGATCTGTCTCACGTCCGGTTCTGGATGTGACTAGCATCGGGTGAACGTACTGTGATCCGTAACACCTGAGGAGGCACCGGTGTCTGGCACATCCGAACTCGCCGAACTACACAACCTGATTGGCGACCTGCGGCGCTGCGTGCTGGGGCTGAAGACCCGATTCGGCGACATCCCCGGGATGCGCCGCATCGAGATGGACGCCGAGCGCATCCTCACCGACGTCGCGCTCCTGGAGTCCGACGCCGGCGAGCTCGACCTGCAGCGCTGGGCCGCCGAACGTGCCCAGGAGAAGATCGCCATCCCCGACACCGAATACGACAGCGAATTCTGGCGTGACGTCGACGACGAGGGCGTCGGCGGCCAGGGCAGGTACTGACACCCCACCGGGTGCTGCTTGCATAGGGGCGCCCTCCGACGAACTCCAGCCGAAGGGAACCCCACAGATGAGCGCACCCGCCGTGAACCGTCCTGGCACCGGCGTCTTCTCGGCGACTCGCGCACGCATCGCGGATCGCACCCTGCGCACCGACCGCTGGTGGCTGTCGCCGCTGCGGGTGAACCTCGGCCTGAACCTGTTCATCCTCTACGCGACCGTGCGATCCTTCTGGGGCAGCGCCTACTGGGTTGACCAGTACCACTACCTGACACCGTTCTACTCACCGTGCATCAGTGCGTCGTGCGTGCCCGGATCCAGTCACCTCGGCGTCTGGCTGCCGGAGTTCCCCCGCTGGATTCCGTTGGGCGCATTGGTATTGCCGTTCCTGCTGTGCTTCCGCCTCACCTGCTACTACTACCGCAAGGCCTACTACCGGGCCTACTGGCAGTCACCGACGGCGTGTGCCGTGCCCGAACCCCGCGCCCACTACACCGGTGAGACGCGATTCCCGCTGATCATGCAGAACAGTCACCGCTACTTCTTCTACGCAGCCTTCGCCCTGGCCACACTGAACACCTACGACGCGATCGTGGCGCTGCACTCCGACACCGGGCCGGGCGGCTTCGGATTCGGGGTGGGCAACATCGTCCTGCTGCTCAACGTGGCGATGCTGTGGGCCTACACCGGTGGCTGCCACTCCTGCCGGCACGTGTTCGGCGGCCGCCTCAACCACTTCTCCAAACATCCGATCCGCTACTGGTTCTGGACGAAGATCAGCTGGTTCAACGGCCGGCACATGCAGTTCGCCTGGATCACCCTGGCCACGCTGGCCTTCACCGACCTCTACGTCGCGCTGGTGGCCAGCGGCACCATCACTGATTTCAGGTTCATCGGCTGAATCCCAAGGCCGACAACCGTATTCACACGAAGGGTAAGCGAGAATTCATGGTTGAAGTCGAACGGCACTCCTACGACGTGGTCGTGATCGGTGCCGGCGGCGCGGGCCTGCGCGCGGTTATCGAAGCCCGTCAGCAGGGCCTTAGCGTGGCGGTGGTGTGCAAGTCGTTGTTCGGCAAGGCGCACACCGTGATGGCCGAGGGCGGCTGCGCGGCGTCGATGGGCAACGTCAACTCCAAGGACAATTGGCAGGTGCACTTCCGCGACACCATGCGCGGCGGCAAGTTCCTCAACAACTGGCGCATGGCCGAGTTGCACGCCCGCGAGGCGCCGGAGCGGGTCTGGGAGCTGGAGACCTACGGCGCCTTGTTCGACCGGACCAAAGACGGAAAGATCAGCCAGCGCAACTTCGGTGGTCACACCTACCCGCGGCTGGCGCACGTCGGCGACCGCACCGGCCTGGAGCTGATCCGCACCATGCAGCAGAAGGTGGTCTCGCTGCAGCAGGACGATCACGCCGAGTTCGGCGACTACGAGGCCCGGATCAAGATCTTCCACGAGTGCACCATCACCGAATTGCTCAAAGACGACACCGGCGCTATCTCCGGGGCATTCGGATACTGGCGCGAAAGCGGCAAGTTCGTCCTGTTCGAGGCGCCGGCGGTGGTGCTGGCCACCGGGGGCATCGGTAAGTCGTTCAAGGTCACCTCCAACTCCTGGGAGTACACCGGTGACGGCCATGCGCTGGCACTGCGAGCCGGCGCGACGCTGATCAACATGGAATTCGTCCAGTTCCACCCGACCGGGATGGTGTGGCCCCCCAGCGTCAAGGGGATCCTGGTCACCGAAGGCGTCCGCGGCGACGGCGGGGTGCTCAAGAACTCCGACGGAACCCGGTTCATGTTCGACTACATCCCGCCGGTGTTCAAGGGCCAGTACGCCGAGACCGAGCAAGAAGCCGATCAGTGGCTCAAGGACAACGACTCGGCCCGCCGTACGCCGGACCTGCTGCCACGTGACGAGGTGGCCCGCGCCATCAACTCCGAAGTCAAGGCCGGACGCGGTTCGCCGCACGGCGGGGTGTTCCTTGACATCGCCTCCCGGCTGACGCCGGAGGAGATCAAGCGCCGGCTGCCTTCGATGTATCACCAGTTCATGCAGCTTGCCGAGGTCGACATCACCAAGGACGCAATGGAAGTCGGCCCCACCTGCCACTACGTGATGGGTGGCATCGAAGTCGACCCGGACACCGGTGCGGCGGCGGTGCCCGGACTGTTCGCCGCCGGCGAATGCTCCGGCGGGATGCACGGTTCCAACCGGCTGGGCGGCAACTCCCTGTCGGACCTGCTGGTGTTCGGCCGTCGCGCCGGGTTGGGCGCGGCGCAGTACGTGCAGGGTCTGGGCGCTCGGCCGGTGGTGGCACCGGCGGCGCTGGAGGCCGCGGCGAATCTGGCGCTGGCGCCCTTCGACGGGCCGCGCGGCGGCGGTGCCGCGGAGAACCCGTACACCCTGCACGCCGACCTGCAACAGTCGATGAACGATCTGGTCGGCATCATCCGCAACGCCGGCGAACTGGAGCAGGCGCTGTCCCGGATCGAGGAGTTCAAGGCCCGGTTCGCCGCCGTCGCCGTCGACGGGGGCCGGGAATACAACCCGGGCTGGCACCTGGCCGTCGATCTGCGCAACATGCTGCTGGTCAGCGAGTGCGTGGCCAAGGCCGCGCTGCAACGCACCGAGAGCCGCGGCGGGCACACCCGCGACGACCACCCGGGCATGGATTCGGGCTGGCGCAAGACCTTGTTGGTCTGCCGAGTCACCGATGACAGTGCGGTCCCCAATATCGCGATCACCCCCGAGGCCCAGCCCGGGATGCGCGAGGACCTGCTGGAGCTGTTCGAGATCGACGAGCTGGAGAAGTACTACACCGACGAAGAACTGGCCCAACACCCGGGACGGAGAGCGTAATGACATACAACGCCCAGCTGCGGGTCTGGCGCGGTGACATCGACGGCGGCGAGCTGCAGAACTTCGAAGTCGAGGTCAACGAGGGCGAAGTGGTGCTCGACGTCATCCACCGCTTGCAGGCGACCCAGACCCCGGACCTGGCGGTGCGCTGGAACTGCAAGGCCGGCAAATGCGGATCGTGCTCCGCCGAGATCAACGGGTTTCCGCGACTGTTGTGCATGACGCGGATGTCGATGTTCTCCCCGGACCAGACCATCACCGTCACCCCGGTGCGGACCTTCCCGGTGATTCGGGATCTGGTCACCGATGTGTCCTACAACTACGTGAAAGCCCGCGAGATGCCGGCGTTCAAGCCGCCGGAAGGGCTCAAGCCCGGCGAGTACCGGATGCAGCAGAAGGACGTGGAGCGCTCCCAGGAGTTCCGCAAGTGCATCGAGTGCTTCCTGTGCCAGAACGTCTGCCACGTCATCCGCGACCACGAGGAGAACAAGCCCCGGTTCGCCGGGCCGCGGATGTTCATCCGGCTGGCGGAGTTGGAGATGCACCCACTGGACACCGCCGACCGCCGCGACTTCGCCCAGGACGACGCCGGCCTGGGGTTGTGCAACATCACCAAGTGCTGCACCGAGGTGTGCCCGGAAGGCATCAAGATCACCGACAACGCCATCATCCCGATGAAGGAGCGGGTGGTCGGTCACCGATACGACCCGATCGCCTGGGCCGGCCGAAAGATTTTCGGCCGCAAGTCCGACTGAGCCGGATAGACGAGCACGCCGGGATCGCCGGCGCCCGGCGTTGCTACTGCGGAATCGGCGCCAAACCACCCTCACGCCGCAGCAGCGCGATGAATTCGTCGGCGATACCGTCCGCTGCGGCGATGATCACGTCACCGCTGTCCAGCTCCGGACCGGGCAGCACCAGTCGCGCACCCGCCTCGACCGCAATCAACGACCCGGCCGCGTGATCCCACGGCTTGATCCCGTGTTCGTAGTAGACGTCGAGACGCCCGGCGGCCACCATGCACAGGTCCAGCGCCGCTGACCCGATCCGACGGACATCGCGCACCCGCGGCAGCAGTCGCGCCAGCAACTGCGCCTGCGCCTCGCGCCGCCGGGGCGAATAGCCGAACCCGGTCCCGAGCAGGGCCATGGACACCTCGGAGACGTCGGTGCAGCGCAGCGCGGCGATGCCGGCCCGGTCGCTGACCTGGGCTCCCAGCCCGCGGGCGGCCGAGTAGATCCGACCACCGACCACGTCCGCGACGGCGCCGGCCACCGACGCTCCGCCGATCTGCGCCGCCACCGACACCGCGTAGGCCGGCACGTCGTACATGAAGTTGACGGTGCCATCGATCGGGTCGACCACCCAGGTGACGGCGCCGGGTTCCCGGCCGGAGACGTCGCCGGAGCCTCCGCCTTCCTCGCCCAGCACGGCGTCGCCGGGCCGCAGCTGCCTCAGCCGATCGCGGATCAAGCGCTCGGCCTCGGTGTCGACCACCGTCACCGGATCGGTCGGGCTGCTTTTGGTCTGGACCAGGTCGCGGGCCGCGTCGGCCGGGTCCGCGCCGAACACCTCGGCGCGGCGACGCCGGACGAATTCCGCCGCCTCGGCCACCAGCGTCTCGGCCGTGGACCGCAACCGCCCGGGTTCACTACTGAGAGTCGCCATCTGCCCATCGCAACACACGCGCGGCGGCTGTCGCATCTCCGGCGCAGCGGCACCGACGCCGGGCTACTCCCCGAGCCGGCGAAAACAACTGCGGTGAAAAACAATCGGCGCGACCTCAGGATCAACCGTCACCTCGCAGACCCGCAGCACCACAATGGTGTGATCGCCGGCGGGCACCAACTGCTCAACCGCGCTGGCCAGCCACACTCCGGTGCCCTTGATGAACACCGCGCCTTCGTTGGTCACCGTCTCCAGCCCGGCGAACCGGTCGCCGGTCTTGGCGGCCAGGGTGCGGGCGGCGATGTCATGAGCCTCGCCGAGCACGCTGATGCCCAGCCGGGGCGAGTCCTTGAGCTTCGGCCACGTCGTCGAGGTGTTCTGCACGCAGAACGCCACCAGCGGGGGCTCCAGCGAGACCGGCACGAAGGTGCTGGCCGCCAACCCGACCCGCACGCCGTCCACCTCGGCCGCGACGGCCACCACGCCGGACGGGAAATGCCCGAACGCCTCCCGCAGCGACGATGGGCTCAGATTGCTCGCGGAACTCACGTGGGCATTCACCGGGAACTCGTTCACCTCGTCGGATCGGTCGCTGATGAACCCTACCCGCCGAGTCGGGGCCTCGGCTGAATCGGCCGTAAACCATCCCCGACCTGCATGAGACCAACTGGTTGGTTAATTAGCTTATGACATGTAGCTCACACTGGCTTGCACTACACGTTTCAGGAGGTATATTTCAGGGCACGTTACTGGTGGGTAACTTAAGCCTGAGTACCCAACCGCAGGTGGCATTCCATGAGGAGGAAGTAGTGAGCCACTACAAGAGCAATGTCCGTGACCAGGTCTTCAACCTGTTTGAGGTATTCGGGCTAGACCAGGTCTTCGGCCAGGGCGAGTACGCCGATCTGGACGTCGACACCGCTCAGGAGATGCTCGGCGAGATGGTTCGGCTGGCCGAGGGGCCGATTGCTGACTCATTCGTCGAGGGCGACCGCAACCCGCCGGTGTTCGACCCTGCCACGCACACCGTGACCCTTCCCGAATCCTTCAAGAAGTCGGTGCGCGCCACCCTGGAGGCCGGCTGGGACAAGGTCGGCATCGCCGACGAGCTCGGCGGGATGGCGATGCCCAAGGCGCTGATGTGGGCGCTGCACGAGCACATCCTCGGCGCCAACCCGGCGGTCTGGATGTATGCCGGCGGCGCCGGCTTCGCCAACATCTTCTTCCACGTCGCCACCGAAGAGCAGAAGAAGTGGGCCGTGATCGCCGCCGAACGCGGCTGGGGCTCGACCATGGTGCTCACCGAGCCGGACGCCGGCTCGGACGTGGGCGCCGGCCGGACCAAGGCCGTCCAGCAGGACGACGGCTCCTGGCACATCGACGGTGTGAAGCGGTTCATCACCTCTGCTGACTCCGACGACCTGTTCGAGAACATCTTCCACCTGGTGCTGGCCCGCCCCGAGGGCGCCAAGCCGGGCACCAAGGGCTTGTCGCTGTTCTTCGTGCCGAAGTTCCTGTTCGACTTCGAGACCGGTGAGCTCGGTGAGCGCAACGGGGTGTTCGTCACCAACGTCGAGCACAAGATGGGCCTGAAGGTCTCGGCCACCTGTGAGCTCACCTTCGGTCAGCACGGCGTGCCGGCCAAGGGCTGGCTGGTCGGCGAGGTGCACAACGGCATCGCGCAGATGTTCGACGTGATCGAGCAGGCCCGGATGATGGTGGGCACCAAGGCCATCGCCACCCTGTCCACCGGCTACCTCAACGCGCTGGAGTACGCCAAGGAGCGGGTGCAGGGCGCCGACCTGACCCAGATGACCGACAAGGCCGCGCCCCGGGTGACCATCACCCACCATCCCGACGTCCGCCGGTCGCTGATGACCCAGAAGGCCTACGCCGAGGGCCTGCGGGCGCTGTACATCTACACCGCCAGCTACCAGGACGCCGCGGTGGCCAAGGCCCTGCACGGGGTGGACGCCGAGCTGGCGGTCAAGGTCAACGACCTGATGCTGCCGATCGTCAAGGGTGTCGGCTCCGAGCAGGCCTACGCCAAGCTCACCGAGAGCCTGCAGACCCTGGGCGGTTCCGGCTTCCTGCAGGACTACCCGATCGAGCAGTACATCCGCGACGCCAAGATCGACTCGCTCTATGAGGGCACCACCGCGATCCAGGCGCAGGACTTCTTCTTCCGCAAGATCATCCGGGACAAGGGCCAGGCGCTGGCACACGTCGCGGGCGAGATCGAGGCGTTCATCGCCAACGAGTCCGGCAACGGCCGGTTGAAGGCGGAGCGGGAGCTGCTGGCCACCGCGCTGGCCGACGTGCAGGGCATGGCGGCGACGCTGACCGGCTACCTGATGGCCGCGCAGGAGGACATCTCCAGCATCTACAAGGTGGGTCTGGGTTCGGTGCGCTTCCTGATGAGCGTCGGCGACCTGATGATCGGTTGGTTGCTGGCCCGTCAGGCCGCGGTGGCCGTGGAGAAGCTCGACGCCGGCACGCAGGGCGCCGACCGGGCCTTCTACGAGGGCAAGATCGCGGTGGCATCGTTCTTCACCAAGAACTTCCTGCCGCTGCTGACCAGCACCCGCTCGGTGCTCGACGCCATCGACAACGAGATCATGGAGCTCGACGAAGCGGCGTTCTGAGTCCTCACCACAACACAGACCGCGCAGGCCTCCGGGGCGATCCCCTGGGGGCCTGTTGCATTCCCGGGCTGGTGACACCCGGCGAGCAGACGCAGAATCGCACTATCCCGTGCCGGATAGTGCGATTCTGCGTCTGCTCGCGCCACAAGGGCGCGTGTCCTGATTTGTGGGATACATGGCGTAGACGCCACGGGGCCGGCCGACCGACACTAATGGCGTGACACGCAAGGTCGTCATCCTCGGCTATCCGGGCATCCAGTCGCTGGACGTCTTCGGGCCCGCGGAGGTATTCGCCGGGGCCTCGCTGGCGCTGCTCGGTGCGGGCCGCGGCGACGACGGCTACCAGATCACCGTGGCGAGCACCGACGGCCGGCCGATCGCCACCAGCAGCGGCCCGATGCTGGCGACCACCGCCCTGCCCGACCCCACCGAAGCCGTCGACGCGGTCGTGTTGCCCGGCGGTATCGGGGTCGACGCGGCCCGTGCCGACCCGGCAACCCTGGCGTGGATCCGCACCGCCGCGGCACACGCCCGCCGGGTGATCAGCGTGTGCACCGGGGCCTTCCTGGCCGCATCGGCCGGACTGCTCGACGGCTGTCGCGCCACCACCCACTGGGCATTCGCCGACGCACTGGCGCACGAGTTCCCGGCGATCGACGTCGACCCGGAACCGATCTTTCTACGCAGCTCGGAATCGGTGTGGACCGCAGCGGGTGTCACGTCCGGGATCGACCTGGCGCTGGCACTGGTCGAAGAGGATCACGGCATCGAGCTGGCCCAGACGGTGGCCCGCTGGCTGGTGCTGTACCTGCGCCGGCCGGGCGGGCAGACCCAGTTCGCCGCCCCGGTCTGGCTGCCCCGGGCCCGTCGCCGGCCGATCCGCGACGTGCAGGAACTGATCGAGTCCGCACCCGCCGGCCCGCATCGAATCTCCGACCTGGCGGCCCGTGCTGCCATGAGTCCACGGCATTTCACCCGGGTCTTCACCGACGAGGTCGGGCTGGCTCCCGGCGCCTACGTGGAGCGGGTGCGGACCGAGGCTGCGCGCCGGCAGCTCGAGGAAACCGATGACACCGTCGTGGCGATCGCCGGACGCTGCGGCTTCGGCACCGCAGAGACGTTGCGCCGCACCTTCATCCGCCGGCTCGGCGTCTCCCCCGATCACTACCGCAAAACATTCGCCTGACACCGGAAGGGAAAACTCATGCAGATCGCGATCGTGCTGTATCCCGGCTTCACCGCCCTGGATTTCATCGGCCCCTATGAGGTGCTGCGCTGGCTGCCGGACACGCAGGTGCGATTCGTCTGGCACGAGCCCGGACCGATCACCGCCGATTCCGGCGTGCTCGTCGTCGGGGCCACCCACTCCTTCGACGAAACACCCTCCCCCGACGTCGTTTTGATACCCGGCGGCATGACGACTACCGAACACGCCCGTGACGAGGGGCTGCTGGACTGGGTGCGACGAACGCACCCGACGGCCACCTGGACGGCGTCGGTGTGCTCGGGGTCGATCATCCTGGCCGCCGCCGGGCTGCTGGCCGGCAAACGCGCCACCTCGCACTGGATGGCGCTTCCCGCGCTCAGGGCTTTCGGCGTCACCCCGGTCGGTGACGAACGCATCGTGCACTCCGGCGACATCGTCACCTGTGCGGGAGTCTCGGCCGGGATCGACCTCGGGTTGTGGCTGGCCGGGCGGATCGGTGGCGAGGACCGGGCGAAGGTCATCCAGTTGTCGATGGAATACGATCCACAGCCACCGTTCGACTCCGGGCACATGTCCAAGGCGTCGGCGAAGACCAAGGCGGCCGCTGCCACGCTGATGGCCAAGGATCTGGCCAAACCGGCGCAGCTGAAGGCCTCCGCGCTGCTGTTGTGGGACCGGGCGATCGGGACTGCCCGAGCCCGGCGCGGTTAGCGGCAGTCATCGGACAGAAGCTGGCCGCCGCTGGATCCCCTCAGTCCAGCGGCGGGCCAAGCCCGGGTTGCTCCGCGGTGCCGCTGGGGGCAGACGACCCCGCGGAGCAAACCGTCTTGTCGACTACCCCGCGCTGACGCAACACAAACGTCGTCTTCGGCGCCGACCCGCTATCCCTCCAGGATGGCGGCCACGCCTTGACCCCCGGCCGCGCAGATCGAGATCAGCGCCCGCACCGGCTTGTTCTTCTTGGCGGCCTTGGCCTCGGCGATCTGCTTGGCCGCCTGGGCCACGATCCGCCCGCCGGTGGCCGCGAACGGGTGTCCGGCGGCCAGCGACGAGCCGTTGACGTTGAGCTTGGACCGGTCGATCGCGCCCAACGCCGCGTCCAGGCCCAGCCGCTCCTTGCAGTACTCCTCGGACTCCCACGCCGCCAGGTGGCACAGGACCGTGGACGCGAACGCCTCGTGGATCTCGTAGAAGTCGAAGTCCTGCAGGGTCAGCCCGTTGCGGGCCAGCAGCCGCGGCACCGCGTAGGTCGGGGCCATCAGCAGCCCGTCGGGTCCGTTGACGTAGTCCACGGCGGCGGTCTCGGAGTCGACGAAGTAGGCCAGCGGGGTTCGCTGGTGTGCGGCCGCCCACTCCTCGCTGGCCAGTAGCGCCACCGACGCGCCGTCGGTCAGCGGCGTGGAGTTGCCCGCCGTCATCGTGGCGTCGCCGGCCTTCGCGCCGAATACCGGCTTGAGCGTTGCCAGCTTCTCCGGGCTCGACTCGGGCCGCAGGTTGTTGTCGCGGTAGAGCCCCTGGAACGGTGTGACCAGATCATCGAAGAAACCGCGGTCGTAGGCGGCGGCCATGTTGCGATGGCTGGCGGCGGCCAGCTCGTCCTGGTCGACCCGCTTGATTCCCATCTGCTTGGTGGTGACGGCCTGGTGCTCGCCCATCGACAGGCCGGTCCGCGCTTCCTTGTTGGCCGGGATCTCCACTCCCAGGGCGGCGGGCAGCTTGCCGACCAGCTTGAGGCGCTGCAAGTTCGACTTGGACCGGCGCAATGCCAGCAGCGTGCGGCGCAGCTCGTTGCCGACCTCCAGGGGCGCATCCGAGGTGGTGTCCACCCCGCCGGCGGCCGCGACCTCGTAGCGGCCGGCGGCGATGCCGTCGGCGGCGCAGATCGCCGCCTGCAGCCCGGTGCCGCAGGCCTGCTGCAGGTCGAACGCGGGTGTGTAGGGCGACAACGCCGAGCCCAGCACGCACTCGCGAATCAGGTTGAAGTCACGGCTGTGCTTGAGCACCGCGCCGCCGATCACCGCGTCCAGCTTCTCGCCGGCCAGGCCGAACCGGTCGACCAGGCCGCCGAGCGCCGCGGTGAACATGTCCTGGTTGGACGCGCTGGCGTAGGCGCCGTCGGAACGCGCGAAGGGGATGCGATTGCCACCGAGGACGGCGACGCGACGTCGCGCGCCGGTGTCGGCGGGTGTGGGCTTAGCAGCTGATCCAGATGCCACGATCACTCCGTCTACTGGGGCGCCCCGCATCGCCGGGGCGGTTGAACCGATACTACCCAGTATTCTTACTCTGGAGTAAGTTCGTTGTCGACACCGTCGCCTGCACCAGGCACACGTCCCCACACGGAAGGCAGCACGATGCCCCCTAAGGCCCCCAAGCTTCCCTCGGACCTGTTGTCCCAGATCATGAACTCCGGCCCCGGATCGTTCCTGTCCAAGCAACTCGGCGTTCCGCAGGCCGAGCCGCTGCGCCGCTACCGGGTCGGCGAGCCGCCGCTGGCCGGACCACTGCTGATCGGCGGCGAAGGCCGGGTGGCCGAGCCGCTGCGCGCCGCGCTCGCCGGCGACTACGAGCTGGTCGGCGACAACCTCGGCGGTCGGTGGGCCGACTCGTTCGGCGGTCTGGTCTTCGACGCCACCGGCATCACCTCGCCGGCCGGGCTGACCGGGCTGCACGAGTTCTTCACCCCCCTGCTACGCAACGTGGGGCGCTGCGGCCGCCTCGTGGTGGTCGGCACCACCCCGGATCAGACCGGCAGCGTCGACGAGCGGATCGCCCAGCGCGCGCTGGAGGGCTTCACCCGCTCGCTGGCCAAGGAGTTGCAGCGCGGCGCCACCGCGCAACTGGTGTACCTGTCGCCGGACGCCAAGCCCGGAGCCACCGGCCTGGAATCGACGATGCGCTTCATCCTGTCGGCCCGCTCGGCCTATGTCGACGGTCAGGTGTTCTACGTCGGCGCCGATGACGCCACCGCCCCCGCCGACTGGGACCGCCCACTGGAGGGGAAGGTGGCGATCATCACCGGCGCCGCGCGCGGCATCGGCGCCACCATCGCCGAGGTGTTCGCCCGCGACGGCGCCAAGGTGGTGGCCATCGACGTGCCGCAGGCGGCCGAAGCGCTGGAGAAAACGGCCGCCCGGGTGGGAGGCACCGCACTGGCCCTGGACGTCACCGCCGACGACGCGGTCGAGGCGATCACCGCGCACCTCAAGGAGCACTACGGTGGTAAGGCCGACGTGCTGGTCAACAACGCCGGCATCACCCGCGACAAGTTGCTGGCCAACATGGACGACGCCCGATGGAACGCGGTGCTGGCGGTCAACCTGCTTGCGCCGCAACGGCTTACCGAGGGCTTGGTGTCGAGCGGCAGCATCGGTGAGGGCGGCCGGGTGATCGGCCTGTCATCGATGGCCGGCATCGCCGGCAACCGCGGCCAGACGAACTATGCGGCCACCAAGGCCGGGATGATCGGGCTGACCGACGCGCTGGCGCCGGTGCTGGCACCCAAGGGCATCACGATCAACGCCGTCGCCCCCGGATTCATCGAGACCGACATGACGGCGGCGATCCCGCTGGCCACCCGCGAGGTCGGCCGACGGCTCAACTCGCTGTTCCAGGGCGGCCAGCCCGTCGACGTCGCCGAGCTGATCGGCTACTTCGCCAGCCCGGCGTCGAATGCGGTGACCGGCAACACGATCCGGGTCTGCGGCCAGGCCATGTTGGGGGCGTGACAGACATGTCCCAACCGAGTGGGTGGAAGAACATGGTGCGCGCGGTCGCCGGGGCGCTGCCGCTCGTACGGCGCGCCGGCACCCTGCCCGACCGCATCCTGCGGGTCGACGAGCTGGCCATCAACCCCGGCCATGTCGCCGAATACGCCGCCGTCACCGGGCTGCGCTATGGCGATCACCTACCGCTGACCTACCCGTTCGCGCTGACCTTCCCGACGGTGATGTCGCTGGTGACCGGCTTCGATTTCCCCTTCGCCGCAATGGGTTCGGTGCACACCGAGAACCGGATCGTCCAGCACCGGCCGATCTCGGTCACCGACACCGTCGGGATCAGCGTGCACGCGGAGAACCTGCGCGAGCATCGCAAGGGCCTGCTGGTCGACATCGTCACCGACATCAACGTCGGCAACGATCCGGCCTGGCATCAGGTGACGACGTTTCTGCATCAGCAGCGCACCAGCCTGTCCGACGAACCCAAGCCGCCGCCGGTCAAACAGCCCAAGCTGGGCCCGCCGAACGCGGTACTGCGGGTCACCCCCGGCCAGATCCGGCGCTACGCCTCGGCCGGCGGCGACCACAACCCGATCCACACCAGCGGACTCGGCGCCAAGCTGTTCGGCTTCCCGACCGTGATCGCTCACGGGATGTTCTCCGCGGCAGCGGTTCTGGCGAACATCGAGGGAGCACTGCCGGACGCCGTTGACTACTCGGTGCGATTCGGCAAGCCGATGCTGCTACCGGCCAGCCCGGGTCTCTACGTCGACCGGGTCGAAGGCGGCTGGGATCTGGCCTTGCGCAACGTCGCCAAGGGCTATCCGTATCTGACCGGCACGGTGCGGGGGCTATAGCTCAACTCCGGACACCGGCGGCGCGCAGCAGGTTGGCTTTGCTGACCTCCCAATGCGCGTTGATGAAGTCAAGTCCCCACACCGGGATCGAGATCACCAGCCCACGGATGACCACCACCACGGTGTCCATGTAGGCGGTTGCGTCAAAGCCCGGGGCGGGAGCGGGCAGCGCTTCGGCGGCGGTGACGGCCAGGCGAAAGATGTGTTGCTCCAACGACTTCACGGTCTCGGCGACCTGCGGGTCCGTCCAGCACGCAGCCCATAAGTGGGCTACCGAAAGTGCTTGCGGAGTAGTGAATTCACGCCAGAGCAGATCGAGGAAACCGCGCAGGTCCAGCGCAGCGGTTGCGGTGGTCTCCTCGAAATGGACGCGAGCCTGATCGGCCAGCTCGAGGGCGAGCTGGGCGACGGCCGCGTTAACCAGGTCATCGCGGGTCGGGAAGTGGTACATCACCGTGCTCTGCGAGACCTTCGCGGCGCCGGCAACCCGGCGCGTCGTGACCGCCGCGACCCCCTCGGCCCGCAGCAACTCGGCGGCCGCGTCCACCATGGCTCGACGGGTGGCGACACGCTGTTCGGCCCGCGTGGCATTTTTCATTGGGATTCCCCTATTGCGCTAACAGCTCCGTCACAGTTAATCTAGCTGTTCAGGTGAACAGTCAACTCGGGTTCGGCCGACATTCCCGCTGCTCAGGTGTGAGGACCGCAACTAGAAGTCAATTGTAAGGACATGCCGATGACCTTCACGTTTCGTCTTGACACCACTCGGGCGCTGCGGGCCCTCGGCGCACCGCTGGCGATCACCTCGGCAGTCGCACTGAGCGTGGCACCGGCGCTGAACCCCGCTGCCGCGGCCGGGACGAAATCGGTGCTGGCTCAAGCGAAATTGCTGGACACCGAATCTTGGATCATGGGCGGAAGCGGCCTGCCGATACCTCCCCAGAGCTACATCGACGCGCTCAGCGCCCGCTACATCAACCCCAGCACCCCGTTCTTCGCCGGCCAGCCCACCTACCCCGTTGATGCGGCGAACGGTCTGTTCACCCCGGAGGGCCTCTACCCCAACAGCGGCGTCAAGAGCCTGGAACTGGACCCATCCCTGGCCCAGGGCGTCACCATCCTGCACGACACGATCAACCAGCAGATCGCGGAGGGCAACAACCTCGTCGTACTGGGCTACTCGCAGAGCAGCACCATTTCCACCATGGTCATGCGCGATCTGTTGGCGCTGCCCGCCGACCAGCAGCCGACCGCCGACCAGCTGTCCTTCGTGCTGCTGGGGGCCCCCAACAATCCCAACGGCGGCCTGTTCGAACGTATGGATGTCTTGACCGACGGCAGCTACCCGAGCATCCCGAGCCTGGGCATCACGTTCAACGGCGCGATCCCGGACGACGCGCCGTGGGCCACCAGCGTCTACACCCTGGAATACGACGGCTACGCCGACTTCCCGAAGTACCCGATCAATTTTCTCGCCGACCTCAACGCCGTCCTGGGCATCATCTACGAGCACACCATCTATCCGGATCTGACCCCCGAGCAGCTGGCGACGGCCATCGAGTTGCCGATGAGCGAGGACTACGCCGGAAACGCCCAGTACTTCATGATTCCCAGCGAGATCCTGCCGCTGTTGATGCCGCTCCAGTCGATCCCGCTCTTCGGCCAGCCGCTCTACGACCTACTGGAACCGGCTATGCGGGTCCTGGTGAACCTCGGCTACGGCAGCATCACCGATGGCTGGTCGGCCGGCCCGGCCGACGTGGCCACCCCGTTCGAGCTGTTCCCGACCGACCTCGACTGGGGGGAGGTGCTCACCGCGCTGGGCAACGGCGCCCAGGACGGCTGGAACGCATTCGTCGACGACCTGTCGCACCTGTCGCTACCCACCGCGGCGGACCTGTTCGGCGGCACCGGGTCGGCGGTCATGAACACGCTGCCCAGCTTGGTCGATATCGTCAACGCGCTCAGCAGCATCGCCTCGACGGCGTATGCGACCCTGCTCCCCACTGCCGACATCCTCAACGCCCTACTCACCACCGCACCGGCGTATGCCGCCAGCGTGTTCGCCCAGGAACTGGCCCAAGGCGACATCCTCAACGCGATCGGCCTGCCGGTCGCCGGACTCGTCGGATTGGGCACCCTGGCGGCCGGTTTCGAATTCCTCGCCCTGAACGGCGCGGTCGCAGACATCACCGCGACCATCCAGGACCTCTTCACGGCCTGAGCCCGCGCCGGTCACCCGACCGCGGCGCTGCCCGCCTCGTCCCGGCCGCCGGGCGCGTCCTTGAGGCCGCGCCAGAACAGGTCGATCATCAGCTGGCCCGCCTCGTCGACGTCGGTGTCGCCGGTGCTGACCCGGCTGGCGATCGCCTCGCCGGCGCCCACCAGCGCCACCGCCATCAGCTCGAAGTCGACGCTGGGCTCGGGGTTGCGGGTCCCGGCGCGCAACAGCCGGCCGACCAGCTCCACGATCCGCTCGCGGCCCTCGCGCACGGTATGAGCGAACGCCTGCGAACTGGTGGCCTGGGCATACATCACGATCCACGACGCCCGGTTGGCGTCGATGTAGTGCAGAAACGACCGAACCGCGTTCCGTAGCAGGTCTTTCGGGGGTTGCTGGAAGTCGATAGCGGTGCGCACCGCCTCGACGAAGCGCTGCAGCTCGCGGTCCAGACACGCCCCGAACAGCTCCTCCTTGGAGCCGTAGTACAGATACAGCATCGGCTTGGAGATCTGGGCGGCCGCCGCGATCGAGTCCATCGAGGTCTCGTGGTAGCCGTTGATCGAGAACATCTGTACCGCGGCGTCGAGCATCTGCTGTTCACGTACGGCCCGCGGTAACCGCTTGCTGCCAGCTGCCATCGACTCGGAGTCCTTCCGCGTTCTGCCTGACCGATGATCTTACCGAAGAGTAACTTCTGTGATCGGTCGCGGTGGCGAGATCACCGGTGGCAGTGTGTCCCGGGCTTTTTCATCGCTGCCACCCGCGCCAGCGAGGCGTCGATCCCTTCCTGCTTGAGTTCGCCGGCGGCCACGGCCTGCTCCAGTCGGTCGAGTACCGCCGGCACCTCGTCGGTGGTGACCCACAGCGCGACGTCGACGCCGGCCGCCAAGCTGCGCAACACCGCCTCGGCGACGCCGTAGTGCTCGGTGATGGCGGCCATCGACGACAGGTCGTCGCTGAACACCACGCCGCTGAAAGCCGGGCCGTGGTAGTCGGTGCCGGTGCGCAACAGCGTGACCGCCGCCGGGCTCAGGCTGGCGGGGTCCTCGGTCAGGCCGGGCACCTCCAGGTGGCCCATCATGACCGCCACCGGCTCTTGGGTGACCAGGGTGCGATAGGGCACCAGGTCCTCGTCCTGCAGTTGCGCCAACGGCGGCGTGACCACCACCCCCGCGGTGTGCGAGTCGCCCGAGCCGTGACCGTGGCCGGGAAAGTGCTTGAGCACCGGCAGCAGCCCGGCATCGCGGAGCCCCTGGGCGTACGCGCCGGCGTACTCGGTGACCTTGGCCGGATCCGAACCGAACGAGCGGTCCCCGATCACGGTGTCGTCGTCGGTACCGGCATCCACCACGTCGACGACGGGCGCGAAGTCCACGGTGATACCCAGGTCGGCCATCTTGCGGCCCCGCTCGGCCGCCAGCTCCCGCACCTGCGTGGCGCTGCGGGTGGCGGCCAGCTCCTTCGCCGACGGCGAGGGCCCGATCAACTTCGACAGCCGCGACACCCGGCCGCCCTCCTCGTCGACGCTGACCGCCAGCGGCAGCAGCCCGTCGGTTCCGGCGATCTCCTTGAGCGAACCGTCAGTCAGGAGGGACAACTCGGTCCAGCTGCCGATGAAGATGCCGCCGACATGATGGTCGGTCACCACGGCCCGTGCGTCGGCCGCATCGCGGACCCCGACCATCACCAACTGCGCCAGCTTGTCGCGGATCGGCAACGCCGCCAGCTGCCCGCAGAGCGGAGCCACCGCTGCTCCGGAAGTCGTGGCACCGGGCGACTCCGCCTCCGATGCCGGTGCAGGCGTCTGGGTTCCATGCGAGCAGGAGGTCACCAGCGCCGGCAGCAGGGCGGCCGCCAGCAGCAGGCCGGGCAGTTGTCGAGTCAGCGGTCCAGGCATCGCACCATGCTGTCACGACCGGACGAACCGGGCCCATGCGGCGGTCCCAGCGTCACCTCTCCTTCGTCGAGCCTCGCTGAACCGCCGGGGCCCATGCGGCGGTCCCAGCGTCACCTCTCCTTCGTCGAGCCTCGCTGAACCGCCGGGACGCAGGACCCGCATGCTACGTTGGCGGTCGGGGTCCAGCGGGGGCAGTTCGATGGCGCCCCGAGTTCACCTCGCGGGATTGCGGAAGGAGCCAGACCATGCCTCGGTTCGTGGTGCCGGCAGCCATCAGCATCGTCGTCGGGGTGTTGCTCGGCGCGGCAGCGGTCTTCGGGGTCACCTTGATGGTGCAACAGGACACCAAGCCGCAGATCGCCGGAGGCGACCCGCAGTCATCGGTGTTGAACAGGGTGGAATACGGCAACCGCGGCTGACCTGCGGACGCCGCCAGCTTCCGGCCGTCCGCAGGCGGAGTCGCAAGGTGTAGGACGGTTGTCCAGGCGTTGGCTGTGGTTGGTCGCTGCGCTCGCGTTGGCCTGCAGCTTCATCCAGTCGCCCGGGCGGATCTCCCCCGACACCAAACTCGACCTGACCGCTGATCCGCTGCGGTTCCTGGCCCGCGCCGTCAACCTGTGGAGCAGCGAACTGCCGTTCGGCCAGGTGCAGAACCAGGCGTACGGCTACCTCTTTCCGCACGGCGCCTTCTTCCTGATCGGCGAGGTGGCGGGGCTGCCCGGCTGGGTCGTCCAACGACTGTGGTGGGCCCTGCTGCTCACGGTCGGATTCTGGGGCCTGCTGCGGGTTGCCGAGACGCTGCGGATCGGGACTCCGACCGCGCGGCTGATCGGCGCCGCGGCCTTCGCCCTCTCCCCGCGGGTGTTGACCACGCTGGGTTCGATCTCGTCGGAGACCCTGCCGATGATGCTGGCCCCGTGGGTGCTGCTGCCGGTCATCCGGGCGCTGGGCGCGCCGGGGACCGAACGCCCGGGGCGCCCGGTGCGCATGCTGGCCGGCCAGGCCGGGGTGGCGGTCGCCCTGATGGGCGCCGTCAACGCCGTCGCGACGCTGGCCGGCTGCCTCCCGGCAATCATCTGGTGGCTGTGTCATCGCCCGAACCGGCGCTGGTGGTCCTTCACCGGCTGGTGGTTGCTGGCATTGGCACTGGCCGTGACGTGGTGGGTGGTGGCCCTGGTGTTACTGGGCCGGGTCAGTCCGCCGTTCCTGGACTTCATCGAATCCGCCGGCGTGACCACCCGGTGGACGTCGCTGACCGAGATGTTGCGCGGCACCCACAGTTGGACACCGTTCGTGGCTCCGAACGCCACCGCCGGGGCACCCCTGGTCACCCGCCCGGTGATGATCCTGGGCACCTGTCTGGTGGCCGCCGGCGGGCTCGCCGGACTGACCGGCCTGCTGCGCCGGCGACTTCCCGGCGCCGGGCGGCTGGTGACGATGCTGCTGGTCGGGGTGACCCTGCTGGCGCTGGGCTATGCCGGCGGCCTGGGTTCGCCGCTGGCCCACCCGGTGCAGGCGTTCCTCGACGGCGCCGGCGCCCCGCTGCGCAACGTGCACAAGCTCGAGTCGGTGATCCGGATTCCGCTGGTGTTGGGGCTGACCTACCTGTTGTCCCGGATCCCGCTGCCGGGCAGCGCGCCGACGGCGGTGTGGCGGCGTGCCTACGTTCACCCCGAACACCACAAGGCCGCCGCGGTCGGCCTGGTGATCCTGACCGCGTTGATGGTCAGCACCTCGCTGGCCTGGACCGGCCGGCTCACCCCGCCGGGAACATTTTCCGCGCTGCCCCAGTATTGGCGCGACGCCGCGGCCTGGCTGGGCGAACACAACAACGGCGGGCCGACGCCGGGGCGGGTCCTGGTGGCTCCGGGCGCACCATTCGCCACCCAGACCTGGGGCAGCAGTCACGACGAACCATTGCAGGTGCTCGACGCCGGCCCCTGGGGGGTCCGGGACTCGATTCCGCTGACCCCGCCGCAGACCATCCGGGCGCTGGACTCGGTGCAGCGCCTGTTCGCCGCCGGCCGCCCCTCGGCCGGGCTGGCCGACACCCTTGCCCGGCAGGGCATCTCATATCTGGTGGTCCGTAACGACCTGGACCCTGACACCTCGCGGTCGGCGAGGCCGCTCTTGGTGCACCGCGCGGTCGACGGCTCACCCGGACTGCACCGGGTGGCACAGTTCGGCGAGCCGGTGGGATCGGGCACGGTGCCGGGATTCGTGTCCGACAGCGGCCTGCGCCCGGCCTATCCGGCGATCGAGATCTACCGCGTCGGCGATCCGGCGGACGACGCGAATCCGGGCGCGCCGTACCTGGCGGAGCTGGACCGGATGCCGCGGGTCGCCGGGGGCCCGGAGGTGCTGCTGCGGCTGGACGAACACCGCCGGTTGCGCGGCGAGCCGGTGTTGGGTCCGGTGCTGATGGCCGCTGACGCCCGCCGCGCCGACCTGGGTGCCCCCGGCCATGGTGGAGTCACCGTCACCGACACGCCGCTGGCTCGCGAGACCGACTACGGCCGGGTCGACGACCACTCGTCGACGATCCGGGCCGCCGGCGACACCCGCCACACCCACAGCCGGGTGCCGGACTATCCGACGCCCGGTGCCGCCACCGTCTTCGGCGGCTGGGTCGGCGGGCGGCTCACCGCGTCGAGCTCCTCCTCGGATGCCACCACCCTGCCCGACGTCGCACCGTCGACGTCGCCGGCCGCCGCCATCGACGGCGACCCGGGCACGGCCTGGGTGTCCAACGCGCTGCAGTCGGCGGTAGGTCAGTGGCTGCAGGTGGACTTCGACCACCCGCTGACCAACGGCACCATCACCGTGACGCCCAGCGCGACGGCCGTCGGCGCGCAGGTGCGGCGCATCCAGATCTCCACCGTCAACGGCACCACCACACTGCGGTTCGACCAGGCGGGCGAGCCGCTGATCGCCGCGCTGCCCTACGGCGAGACGCCCTGGGTGCGGATCACCGCGTCGGGCACCGACGACGGCTCAGCCGGCGTGCAGTTCGGGATCACCGACCTGTCGGTCACCCAGTACGACGCCTCCGGTTTCGCGCATCCGGTCGACCTGCGCCACACCGCGCTGGTCCCGGCTCCACCGGCGGGTGCGCAGGTTGCGCAGTGGGATCTGGGGGCCGGCCTGCCCGGCCGGACCGGGTGTGCGGCGGCATCCGACACGGTCCGCTGCGCGGCCTCGATGATGCTGGAGCCCGAGGAGCCCGCCACCTTCAGCCGCACCCTGAACGTGCCGCGGCCCATGTCGGTGACCCCGACCGTCTGGGTGCGGCCCCGCCAGGGCCCCCACCTGGTCGACCTGATCGCCGAGCCTGGCACCACGCGCGCCCACGGCGACGCCGATGTGCTCGACGTGCTCGGATCGGCCTACGCCGCCGCGGACGGCGATCCGCGCACCTCCTGGACGGCGTCGCAACGCGTGGTCGCCCACCGTTCTCCGCCGACACTGACCCTCACGCTGCCGCGGCCGGTCGAGGTAACCGGATTGCGGTTCGCCGCCAGCAGGTCCCCGCTGCCGGCACGGCCCAGGCTGGTGGCCGTCGATCTCGGTTCCGGTCCGCAGGTCCGGGAGCTGGGCGAGTCGGACGAACACCGGGTGCGGTTGCAGCCGCAGGTCACCGACACCGTCACGATCAGCTTGCTGGACTGGCAGGACGTGATCGACCGGACGGCGATCGGCTTCGACCAGCTCAAACCGCCCGGGCTGGCCGAGGTCGCTGTGCTCGGCGCCGACGGCCGTCCGGTGTCCCCCGCCGACGCCTCGCGCAACCGGTCTCGGCGGGTCAGTATCGGCTGCGGCCACGGCCCGATCATCGCGATCGCCGGCCGGTTCGTCCACACCTCGATCACCACCACTGTGGGGGCCCTGCTCGACGACGAACCGGTGCCGGCACGGCCCTGCGACACTCAGCCGATCGCCTTGCCGCCCGGCGAGCAGGAGTTGCTGATCAGCCCGGGATCGGCGTTCGTCGTCGACGGCGCGACGCTGTCCGGGCCGGCGGCCGCGCACGGCGTCGCAGGTTCGGTGACGACGCCCGCTGTGATCGGCAGCTGGGGTGCGGCCCGTCGGGAGGTGTCGGTCTCCGGCGCGGCGACGCCCCGGGTGCTGGTCGTCCCGGAGAGCATCAACGCCGGTTGGGTGGCGCGCACACCGGAGGGCACCCGGCTGGTCCCGGTCGCGGTCAACGGATGGCAGCAGGGCTGGGTGGTGCCCGCGGGCACCGACGGCACGATCACCTGTGTGTTCGCGCCCAACCGGATGTACCGCCTGGGGATGGCCGGTGGCCTGGCCCTGTTGCCGTTGCTGGCCCTGCTGGCCTGGTGGCCGGCGCGCCGGACCCACGATCCCGGTCCGCCGGCGCAGCCCTGGCAACCCGGTCGCCGGGTGGCGGTGCTCGGCGCGCTGGCGGTCGGCGCCCTGATCGCCGGGACCGCCGGAGCCGTTGTATTCGGGGCGGCGCTGCTCGTGTTGTTCGCGCTGCGGCATCGCCGGCGCGCCTTTGATGCGGCTCGACTCGGTTTGAGCGCCGGTGGCCTGATCCTGGCCGGTGCGGTGTTGTGCCGCCATCCGTGGCGGTCGGTGGACGGCTACGCCGGCAATTCCGCGGGAGTGCAGCTGGCGGCTTTGGTCTCGGTTGCGGTACTGGTGGCGGTGGCGGTGGTCGCAAGCCCGACGGAGTCGGGCGCAGCGGGCCACCGCGACTAACCCGGTGGTCGCAAACCCGACGGAGTCGGGCCCAGGGGAACTCTGGGGTGCCTGCTGCGAACCCCGGCCCGGCAGCGCCCCAATTACGGTGCGGCTTCGAGCTTCTCGATCTGAGTGTTGAACAGTTTCACCAGGGCCTCGGCATTGGCGGCATCGTCGGCCTCGTCCTGCTCGGTCCGCAGCCCGATTTCGTTGCTGGTCGCCACGACGAGCACGCCGCGGTAGTACCCGGAGATGGTGGAAGCGGTGATCGCGATCGGCAGCCGGATGGCGGCCTTACTGGAACTCGTGATCACCGTCGCGACCGCCCAGGGCGGCACTCCCTCGGCGTCCAGCGGGCTGAGCTGGATATCAGTGGTGACGCTCCGCCCGCCGCTCTCGAAGGTCTGCTTGAACGACTGGCATTTGTCCAGAACGGCCTTGAGATTCGGGCGGTCCGGCGTCAGAGCCAGGCGCACCCTCATCGAGTGCAGACCACCGGGTTGCAGCTGCGCCAAGGTGGCCGTCGCCGTCTGGGAGGCCGACTGGGGACTGGAGTAGAAGTCCGCGCATTCCGGTGGGTCGACGGTCAGGTTCGGCATCTCCGATGGGCTGTCGCCGGCGCTGTTCACCCCGCTGATCCATTTGCCGCCCGAGGAGTCCGGGAAGGATGCCCGGTCGACCAGCATCTCCGAGGTCAGCTCGGTGATGTCGGGTTTGCGCGACGGTTTCTCCTCGGCCGTGAGCCGGCCGCCGAAGCCCAGCACCAGTCCGACGACCACCACGACCGCCGCCGCGGCCGCGGCCAGCGAAAGCCACAACACCTTGCGTTGCCGGTGTCCGTGGTCGGGTGCCGGCATCGGCCACGGCGGCCCGTACGGCGGATAAGGCACCGGAGCTGCTGCGCCCTGACCGAAGTCGTCGACCCACAGTTGCCAGCCGGGAGGCGGGGGCGGCCACGTCGGATCCGGCGCCCAGTCGGCATCCGGCGCCCAGCCGGGCGGCGCAGGCGGCCAGTTGGGCGGGGGGTTGAAACGCATCCGTTGACTCCCGTATCGATGTCTGAGGCTGGTTCGTCGCGAGCCTACGCGGTCCGATGGTGGCAGGCTGGACCTGCACACGTCATACCGCAGCGCCCGAAGGAGACCCCGCGTGCCAGCAATCGCCACCACCAACCCGGCTACCGGGGAGACGGTCAAGACGTTCACCGCAGCCACCGAAGCAGAGATCGACGCCGCGATCGGCCGCGCCGCAGCCCGCTTCGTCGAGTACCGTCGCACCGATTTCGCCCAGCGTGCCCGTTGGACGCACGCGGCCGCCGACCTGCTGGAGGCCGAGGCCGACGAAGTCGCCGCGATGATGACGCTGGAGATGGGCAAGACCTTGACCTCGGCCAAGGCCGAAGCGCTCAAATGCGTCAAGGGCTTCCGGTTCTACGCCGACCACAGCGCAGCACTACTGGCCGATGAGCCCGCCGACGCCGCGACGGTGAACGCGTCGAGGGCGTATGCGCGCTACCAGCCGCTCGGGGTGGTGCTGGCCGTGATGCCGTGGAACTTCCCGCTCTGGCAAGCGGTGCGGTTCGCCGCGCCGGCCCTGATGGCCGGTAACGTCGGCCTGCTCAAACACGCCTCCAATGTGCCGCAGACCGCGCTGTACCTCTCGGACCTGTTGTCCCGCGCGGGCTTTCCCGATGGCTGCTTCCAGACCCTGCTGATCGGATCGGGCGCCGTCGAGCGGGTGCTGCGCGACCCGAGGGTGGTGGCGGCGACCCTGACCGGCAGTGAACCGGCCGGGCGGTCGGTCGCGGCCATCGCCGGCGACGAGGTCAAACACACCGTGCTGGAACTGGGCGGCAGCGACCCGTTCATCGTGATGCCGTCGGCCGACCTGGAGGCCGCGGTGCGCACCGCGGTCACCGCCCGGGTACAGAACAACGGTCAATCATGTATCGCCGCAAAGCGGTTCATCGTCCACGCCGACATCTACGACGACTTCGTCGCCAAGTTCACGGAGCAGATGTCGGCGCTGCGGGTCGGCGATCCCACCGACCCGGACACCGACGTCGGGCCGCTGGCCACCGAGCAGGGCCGCGACGAGGTCGAGCAGCAGGTCGACAACGCGGCCGCAGCCGGGGCGGTGATCCGATGCGGCGGAAAGCGACTGGACCGCCCGGGCTGGTTCTATCCGCCCACCGTGGTCACCGACATCACCCGCGACATGCCGCTGTTCACCGAAGAGGTGTTCGGGCCGGTGGCGTCGGTGTACCGGGCCGCCGGCATCGACGAGGCCATCGAGATCGCCAACGCCAGCCCGTTCGGCCTGGGATCGAATGCCTGGACCCGCGACGAGAACGAGATCAGCCGATTCGCCGACGAGATCGAGGCGGGCCAGGTCTTCATCAACGGGATGACCGTGTCGTATCCGGAGTTGCCGTTCGGCGGCATCAAGCGGTCGGGCTACGGCCGGGAACTGTCCGGCCACGGCATTCGCGAGTTCTGCAACCTCAAGACCGTGTGGGTCGCCTGAGGCCCGGCACCGGGTTCAGGCCGAGGCCGTGGCCAACAGCTTGCTGTCCTCATCGGCGAACGTGTCTTCCAGTTGCACCGGGCTGTAGTCCACGTCGATCTCGCTGACGGGCCGGCCGCGGGCGCTGCTGATCGTGCCGAACCGCCGCATCCCCTTGTCCATGGCGTAGTTGAACACCACGTCGGGGGACAGGCCGAATGGGGTGTCGCCACCGTAGATCGCGTCTCCCTCGGCGGTGTAGCTGCCCAGTAGCGGCATGAGTTCGTTCATCCGGGCTTCGAAGACCGCCCAGTTGGCGTCGTCCGCGGCGACGTGACGCCGGCAGGTGAACGTGCCCCAGGCCATGTGGCGTCGTTCGTCGTCGGCGATGTGCCCGACCAGGGCCTGCATGCCGGGCAGGATGCCGCGCTGCACGCAGATCGTGTGCCAGGCGTAGTAGCCGGTCAGCGCCAGCGTGCCCTCGACGAAGTGGTTGTAGGTCACCGCCGCCCGCACCTGCGCAGCCGGTGACGGATCGGCCGCCAGGGTGCCGAGCGATTCGGGCAGCTCCTCGTTGAATATCCGCCGATAGGTCGGCAGGGGCTCGAGGAAGCTGTCCAGCTGCTCGGTGATGCCGACGGCGTCGAGCCACATCCGGAACACCTGGGTGTGCTTGGCCTCCTCGAAAGCGAACTGGGTCAAATACATCTCGTCACCGAGCCGGCCCTCGGCACGCATCGCCGCCATGAACGGCTGAATGTCCTGGGTCACCGATTCCTCACCGGCGATGAACTGCGCGCACAGCCGGGTGGCGTAGTCGCGTTCCCGGTCGGTCAGCGCGTCCCAGTCCGCCCGGTCACGGGAGAAGTCGATGTCGGCGGGGTTCCAGAACTTCGCGTTGCCCCCTGCGAAGAGCTTGAGCGGCAAACTATCCCAGTTCAGTCCGCCTGCGGCCAGGGAGTCGAAGTGGGTACGGGTCATGGAACTGCCTCCTCCGATGGATGCCGATGGCGAGTCGTCTCGCCACCGAATGCCGTGGCCAGCACGGCTACCAGCCGGCGCACCGCCAGGGCCGGTTGTTCCGGGGTGGGCTCATCGAGTCCGAGGATGGGATCGATGCCGCGCAGGTAGGGGGCCAGCGCCAGATGCGGGAAGATCAGCAGCAGTAGCGACAGCAGCGCCTCGGTGTCGGCGTCGGTGCGCAGGTCGCCGCGGTCCCGCGCCTGCCGCACCAGTGGGCGCAGCACCTCCAGGTAGTGACGGTGGATGACGGTCCGCACGCTGATCCGGGCGTCGGAGTCGACTTCCAGGCTGGCCGCGGCATGCAGCGCCCGCTCCCGCGGGTGGTCGGCGAAGTAGGCGACCCACACGTCGAGCAGGTCGGTGAGGAACTCGAAGAACGGCCGGTCGGAGTCGAGTTCGACGATCTGTCGCTCCATGTAGGAACGGACCCGCTGACCGGCGGTGTCGGCCACGAACGCATACAGGTCCGCCTTGTCGGCGAAGTACTGGAACAGACTGCCCTTGGCGACCTTGGCGCGCCGGGCGATGACGTTCAGGCTGCCGTGCGAAAAACCGCGTGCGCTGAATTCCGCCTCGGCGGCCTCCAGGACCGCAGCCCGGCGCGCCGGGTCGACACGTCCCCACGTCACCGTCGGCATCGCACCACCTCACTGGAATGACCACTGGTCACTCTAGTGTGAGTCCGGTCACGTTTCAATACCCATTCGGCGCCGGGATCGGCCGCCCCGGACGCACCCGACCCGGCCGTCCCGGCCCGCGCTACCCGGCGAGCTTGGCGGCGACGCCCACCACCCTGGTCGCCAGGTGATCGAGTGCTGCCAGGGTGGTCTCGGTCAGCTCGTTCTGGTTGTCCGGACCGGTGACGTGCCCGACGCCGTAGGGGTTGCCGTCACCGAACTTGATCGGGTCGGTGTAGCCCGGCGGCACCAGGATCCCGCCGAAGTGCATCAGGGAGACATACAGATTCAGCAGCGTGGCCTCCTGCCCACCGTGAACGGTCTGGCTTGAGGTGAAGCCGGCATAGACCTTGTCGGCGAGTTCGCCCTTGGCCCACAGCCCGCCCAGCCCGTCGAGGAAGGCACGGAATTGCGCTGAGGGAGAACCGAATCGGGTGGGCGAACCGAAAATGACGGCGTCCGCCCAGACGATGTCGTCACCGGTGGCCGCGGGCAGATCCTTGGTCGCTTCGTAGTTCGCGGTCCACGCCGGGTTCTGGGCGAACGTGGCCGGGTCCCGCGTCTCCTCGATGTGCCGCAGGCGCACCTCGGCGCCCGCGGCTTCGCCCGCCCGGGCTACCCGCTGCGCCATCGCCGTGCCGTGTCCGGTGGCCGAGTAGTAGATAACCGCCAACTTCGTCATTTTCACTGCTCCTTCTGTTAAGCGCCTGCAAGCAGGCGGTGTATCTCATCGAGTTCCGCGGTGACCGTATTGCCACGGCCGGGTCCGCAGATCGCTAAAAGCCGGGCGAAGTCGCTGGCCGCCTTGGCAATCCGCTTCGACAGCCCCTGCACTCCGAAGTCTGAGGTGGCGGCGTACACACCGGTCGGCGACACCAGCGCGTGCAGATAGCAGAACAGCGGACGCAGGGCGTGGTCGAGCACCAGCGAGTGCCGCTCGGTTCCGCCGGTCGCCGCGATCAGCACCGGCGTGTCATTCAATGTCCGCTCGGGCAGCACGTCGAAGAACGACTTGAACAATCCGCTGAACGTCGCATTGAACGTCGGCGTCACCGCGATCAACCCGTCGCAGTCGGCAACCTTCTCGAACGCCTGCTCCAACTCCGGTGCGGCGAACCCGGTGACCATGGCGTCGGTGATCGCCCGGGCCAGCCGGCGCAGCTCGACCACCTCGGTGACGACGTCGATGCCGGCCCGGCCGAGCTCTGCGCGTACCGCCTCGTCGAGCCGGTCGGCCAGCAGCCGGGTGGACGACGGCTCGCGCAGTCCACCGCTCACCACTACCAGCCTCATGACGCCTTCTCGATCTCGGGCCGGCTCGCGGCCTCGACCAGCGCCCGGTGCGTCGGCGCGCCGGGCACATGCGCGGGCCGGCCGATGGCGAACTCCCTGCGCAGCACCGGGACGACGTGCTCACCCAGCAGGTCGAGCTGCTCGAGCACCGTCTTCAACGGCAGGCCCGCGTGGTCGACCAGGAAGAGCTGGCGCTGGTAATCGCCGACGTAGTCCCGGAAGCTCAGGGTCTTGTCGATGACCTGTTGCGGCGAGCCGACCGTCAGCGGGGTCTGGGCGCTGAACTCCTCCAGGCTAGGGCCGTGGCCGTAGACCGGGGCGTTGTCGAAGTAGGGCCGGAACTCATTCACCGCGTCCTGACTGTTGGGCCTGATGAACACCTGACCGCCCAACCCCACGATCGCCTGGTCGGCGCCGCCGTGGCCGTAGTGCTCGAAGCGCTGACGGTAGAACGCCACCATCCGTTTGGTGTGCGACGGTGGCCAGAAGATGTGGTTGGCGAAGAAGCCGTCGCCGAAGTGCCCGGCTAGTTCGGCGATCTCCGGACTGCGGATCGAGCCGTGCCAGACGAACGGGGGGACCCCGTCCAGTGGTCGCGGCGCCAGCGTGAACCCGTGCAGCGGGGTTCGGTACTCGCCGCTCCAGTCGACGACTTCCTCCCGCCACAGCCGGCGAAGCAGCTGGTAGTTCTCCACCGTCAGGGGCAGGGCTGCCCTGATGTCCTTGCCGAACCACGGGTACACCGGGCCGGTGTTGCCGCGCCCCAACATCAGGTCCACCCGGCCGTCGGCGAGGTGCTGCAGCACGCTGTAGTCCTCGGCGATCTTCACCGGGTCGTTGGTGGTGATCAGCGTGGTGGCGGTGGTCAGCTGGATGCGCTCGGTCTGCGCCGCGATGTAGCCCAGCAGGGTGGTCGGCGACGACGGCACGAACGGCGGGTTGTGGTGCTCGCCGGTGGCGAAGACGTCCAGGCCGACCTCCTCGGCCTTCTTGGCGATCGCCACGGTCGCCTGGATCCGCTCGGCTTCGGTCGGCGCTCGGCCGGTGGTCGGGTCGACGGTGACATCGCCGACGGTGAAGATGCCGAACTGCATACCGGTACTCGACACGACTGCCTCCTTGCTTCGGGTTCGCCACGCTACACGATAGTTGCGATCAAAACGAGTTTTAGATCCTGAACTGAGGTAATTTGCACGTTAACCACGACATCCACCCCTCGACAACCATATCGATATCAACTATATTTCGGAGCATGCAGACGTCGTGGCTAGACGAAGGGGAACAGCGGATGTGGCGCGGTTATCTCGACAGCACGCGGTTGCTGCTTCGCGTCCTGGACCGGCAGCTGGCCACCGAGTCGGGGATCAACCTGTCCGACTTCGAGATCCTCGCGCTACTGTCCGAGGCCCCGCAGCACCGGATGCGGATGAACGAGTTGGCCGATATCACGGTGGCGACCCGTAGCGGGGTCACTCGCGCCGTCAAGCGGCTGACCGACGCCGGCTGGGTTCACCAGGTCAAGTGCGACGAAGACAAGCGCGGGCTCTACGCCGAGCTCACCGACGCAGGCGCGGAAAAGCTGCGGGCCGCGGCGCCCGGCCACGTGAACGCCGTGCGTGCCAACCTCTTCGACTTACTCAGCCGGCGGGAGGTGGAACTGTTCACCCACTCCTACGCACAGATCCGCGACAACCTGTTGGGCAACCCATGAGCACTACCCCGCCTCGGCGCGACGCAACACCTCGGCGAGCTCCAGTGCGTGCCGGTCCAGCCGACGATCCTCGTCGGTGACCGGACTCCACTGCCGCACAGTCATCGCGCGCCCATCCTCGCCGAGCACCGCGAACAGCGCCATCGCGTGCGCCGCGATCTCGCCGGCACCAGTTCGCACGTCGGACGAACGAACATGCACGCTGATATACAACCGCCTGGCTGAGGTGTGGATCAGCCGGGAACGGACCTCGATCATGTTGCCGATCACGATCGGCCGGTAGAACCGAATACCGGTGATCCGCGAGGCGACCACCTGTGCACCGGTCCACTGCGAGGCGCACAGGAATGCACCCTCGTCGATCCAGCGCATCACCTTGCCGCCGTGCACTTTTCCGCCCCAGTTGACATCGGTGGGCGCCGCCAGGAATCGCAGCACCGCGCACGGCGCCGAGCTGTCGTCGCTGTAGTGCTGAACGGTCAGGGCGGCGTCGATGTCGGCACGCTTCGCGGCGCGGCGTCGGGCCGCGGACTGCAGGCGCTGCTCCCGCTCGGTCCGGGGGATAAACTCCGGCACCGCAACCGGTTTGCTGTCGTCGTCGACCGCGATGAACACCGCCAGGCACTGCGCTGTCCGGGTGAGATCCCCGGTGCGGGGATCTCCGGAAGAGACCGTGATGGCCAGGTGCATACTGCTGCGCCCGGTATGGGCGATGCGCGCATTGACCTCGACG
This sequence comes from Mycolicibacter terrae, assembly GCF_010727125.1. Taxonomy (NCBI): domain Bacteria; kingdom Bacillati; phylum Actinomycetota; class Actinomycetes; order Mycobacteriales; family Mycobacteriaceae; genus Mycobacterium; species Mycobacterium terrae. The sequence goes on from NZ_AP022564.1 coordinate 4,053,915, forward strand.
AGCTCCCCCGCGGCGATGGGCCTGGTGAAGCGGATGTCACCGATGAACGCGGTCACGCAGTACCGTCCGCTCCACTCCGCCGCACACGCGTAGCCGGCTTTGTCCACCCACTCCAGCACATGTCCGCCATCGATCCGGTCGCCGTAGCCGACATCAGTCGCCTTGGCCAGGAACCGCAGCGTGGTGCTCGAACGCGGCTGCGCCGCCCCCTCTGACGTCATGAACATGCCTCCCCTCCGACGGATCAGCGGACCTGACACCAATTCTCGGCGCAGATGGCGGGTATCTCCCTAGTATCAAGCCATGTCACAGCTGAGCACCGCGCGCGGACCGATCGACACCTCCGACCTCGGTGTCACCCTGATGCACGAACACGTGTTCATCATGACCACCGAGATCGCCCAGAACTATCCTGAAGCCTGGGGCGACGAGGACGCCCGGGTGGCCGAGGCGATCACCCGGCTGGACGAGCTGAAAGCCGCCGGGGTCGACACCATCGTCGATCTGACGGTGATCGGGCTGGGCCGCTACATCCCGCGCATCGCCCGCGTCGCCGCCGGCACCGCGTTGAGCATCGTGGTCGCCACCGGCGTCTACACCTACAACGACGTGCCGTTCTACTTCCACTACCGGGGCCCCGGAACCATGCTGGACGGTCCGGAGATCATGGCCGACATGTTCGTCCGCGACATCGAGTCCGGCATCGCCGACACCGGGATCAAGGCGGCGATCCTCAAGTGCGCCACCGACGAACCCGGTGTCACCCCCGGCGTCGAGCGGGTGCTGCGCGCGGTCGCCCAGGCACACCGGCGGACCGGCGCACCGATCTCCACCCACACCCACGCCGGACTGCGCCGCGGCCTGGAACAGCAGCGCATCTTCGAAGAGGAAGGCGTCGACCTGTCCCGGGTGGTGATCGGACACTCCGGGGACAGCACCGATCTGGGCTACCTGGAGGAACTGATCGCGGCCGGCTCGTATCTGGGCATGGACCGGTTCGGCATCGACCTGATCCTGCCGTTCGAGGACCGGGTCAACACGGTGGCGGCCATGTGCGAGCGCGGGCACGCCGACAAGATGGTGCTCTCCCACGACGCCAACTGCTACTTCGACGCGCTGCCCGGCGAACTGAGCTCGGTGGCCGCGCCCAATTGGCACTACCTGCACATCCACAATGACGTGATCCCGGCGCTGCGGCAGCGCGGCGTCACCGATGACCAGCTGCGTACCATGCTGGTCGACAATCCACGCAAGATCTTCGAGCACTCCGGGGCCTACTGAGGCCGGTCACTGCGGCTGGGATCGGTTCCCGGCGTTCAGCTCCAGAGCGCGAAGCAGCGCTTGCAGCCGCTCGGGTGTGGCCTGTTCGGGATCGCTGAGCCGCAGCTGCAGCAGCTCGCGACCGACGGCGTAGACGATGCGGGCGGTGTAGTCCGGGTCCGCCAGATCCGGAACGCTGCGCAGCAACTCGCGGGTGAGGAAGCCACGGACGGCGGCCTCGGCGCGGGCGAGGCGCTGATGCAGCTCCGGTGGCGCCCCCTGGGGCGGAAAGAGGAACAACCGCCAGGTCGGCGCATGGCCGTCGGCGGCGCGCAGCACCCCGTCGAACACCCGTGCCAGGAAGCCCTCGGCCTCGGGGTCTTCGGTGCCGGTGATCGCATCGGCGAACTGGGCTGCGGCGCGGCCCGCCTCCCGGTCGATGAGCGCGACGAAAAGCCCTGCGGGACTTCCGAATTGCTGGTAGATCAGTGACCGGTTGACGCCGGCCGCCAACGCGACCCGGTTAGGCGTCGCCGCGTGGAAGCCCTCGGCGTCGACGATCGCATGGGTGACATCGAGGATCTGCTCACGCCGTGCCTCGCCAGTCATCCGCCGCCGGCTGCTCGGGATCACGCTTGACAGCATAACTAACGATCTGTTACTTGTAACTAACGATATGTTAGTTAATCGGAGGTCTTCTGTGCCCACGCTGCCCGTGTACTACCCCGAGCTGCAGGAGCGGGTCCGCCGTCAGGCCGAGCTGCTGCCGGAGCTCTACGGCGACCTGGACTTCAACACGCAGCCCTACCGCACCACCACCAGTCCCGATGACGTGTCGGCACTGCGCGGCAAGCCCTCCACCCGAGCCAAGCTGCTGGCCGACGACGCCGCCGTGGAGCTGATCTCGACGGCGACCTGGCTGGGCGATGTGGTGTCCGACTCTTACGCCGCGCTGATGGGCCAGTACAGCGTCAGCACCCTGATCAGCATGCTCAAGCTGGCCTGTAAGGAGGGCATCGACGCGGTGCCCGACGCGCCGCCCCAGCTGGCCGCGTTCATCGCCGACATGGAAACCGTTCCGGACTGGCTGGACATGGATCTGGTTCGCAAAGGCGCCGAGCACTCCCGCGTCCCGATGGCGCTGTTGGCCCCGTTCGTCGTCCGCGGCGCGTTCATCGCGACCTTCCTCAATACCTATGCGGCGCTGCCGATGGCCTTGACCGGCGCGCTGTCGGGGAAGCGGGCCGCCGGGCGGGTCAACGACACCACCAGTTTCTTCGCAGTCACCACCCTGCCCGGCGCACTGGAGCGGTACGGGCCGGGCTTCGAGGCCGCCGCCATGGTGCGGCTGATGCACTCGATGGTCCGCTTCAACGCGCTCAAGCGCTCCCCGAAGTGGGACGTCGGCATCTACGGGCTGCCGATTCCGCAGCTCGATCAGATGCCGGCCGGCATGATCGACCTCTACGTCATCGCGATGGACGCCCGCCGAAAGGGGCGCACGGAGTTCACGGCGAGCGAGCGAGCCGTCGTCGAGTTCACCCGCTACCGCTGCGTTCTGCTCGGCCTGCCCGAGGAGTTGCTGCCGACCACGCCCGGCGAGATCATCCGGGTGCTCAGTGCCCGTGCGGCACTGCTGCGCGACGACTTCGACCACGACACCTGTGGGGAGTTGGTCCGCTCGACCATGACCGCCTACCTGCGGCAGGAGGACACCCTGCGCGAGCGCATCGCCGACGCCGTCGAGAAGAGCTACAGCAAGCTCTTTTTCGTGCGGATGTTCACCGGCGGCAAGCGCGCCGAAGCGGCGAAGATGGGCGTCACGCTGGTGGCGGGCGACTATGTGCGGATCGCCCTCACGGCTCCGTTCGTGCTGGGCCGCCTGATGGTCGTCGAACGTGCCGTCCGAACCCCGGGATTGCGCCGGATCACCGGCGCCTACGTGCTCCGGCTGCTCAAGCGGCGGCTGGAGACCTACGGCAAGCCGGAGTACACCAGCGACGCCGCCGAGTACACGCCGTCCGGCAAGGCCGCCTGAGAGGCGTCGGGCCGCTCGGCCGGGTGCCGGGTCTCCCATCCGCGCAGCTTCTCCCGGCACGGCTGCTCCACCAGGGCGTAGCTGACCGCGGCGATCGCGACGGTGAACACCATGGTCAGCACAAGCACCACCGCCATGTCCCCGGTGAACGCGAATCGGCCGATCACCGGGAACACCATGTCCAGCGCGGCCAGGTGCCAGATGAAGATCCCGTAGGACCAGCGGCCCAGTGTGACCATCGGCGCGCTGGCGAGGAATCGGTGCGGGGTGTCCGGCCGGTCCAGCACCAACGGCGCCAGCAGCGCCCAGGCCAGCAGGCCGCCCATCGCGGTGCGCACGATGAACTGGCCGACCGTGGCCGAGGTCAACCCCTCCGGGCCGGCCAGCGGAGAGGCGGCCACCACAAACGCCACCAGGGTCAGCAACGCCATCGGCAGTCGCCGGCGCGCCAGCCGGTGCACCCGGGTGACCGGGCTGAACGCCCACTCGGCCAGCAGCATGCCCGCCCCGAACCAACAGCCGTAGGCCGGCGCCCAGTTCAGCGGGTTCACCCCGTAGGGGGTATGAATCGGCAGGAATCCCCAGCCGAGGCTGAGCAGCGCCACCGCGGCGATCACCGGCACCCGGGCGCGCACCGGCAGGCGCTTCGCCCCCAGCGCCAGGACCGGCAGGGCGATGTAGAAGCTGACCTCCACCGCCAGACTCCACATCTGGGTCAGTCCCGGTGTCAGGGTGAGCGGCACATAGATCTGCGTCATCGTCAGGTTGGCCAGCCACACCGTCAGGCTGGCGCCACCGGCGTCGGGCAGCAGCGCCAGGATCACCACCACCGACACCAGGTAGGCCGGCATGATCCGCACGACGCGAGACCGCAGGTAGTGCCCGGCGGGCGGCGCCGGGCGCAACCCGCGCGCGGCCGCCGCATGTCCACGCCACAGCAGGAACCCGCTCAAGGCGAAGAACACCGCCACCGCCATGTCGAAACGCCCCCACAGCCGGCCGGTGATCCCCGAGGAGTGCCCGGTCTGAAAGGCGACGTGGGTGATAACGACGCCGATCGCGGCGCAGGCGCGCATCCCCTCGACGGCGGGCAGGAAGCTGCGCACGCCGCCGACCTGCTGGTTCACCTGATCGCGGTCCAAAGCATCAATGGACACACAGTAGCTGTTTGAACTTCTGCTGTTAGGGTCAGACAGATTTAGGTGCGGGTTGAAAAGGGAGGGTACGGCGACGTGAACCGAGCAATCATGATGCGTATCGCGGCATGCGCAGTCATGGGCCTCGGCGCCGCTTTGCTGATCGCGGCACTGCTGCTGTCCACCTATACCGCGGGCAAGATCGCCAAGATTCCGCTTGATCTCGACGTGACCCTGATCAGCAACGGCTCCGGCGCCGCGCTGGACCCGGAGTCCCTCGGGAGCGAACACGCCGTCGTCGACCAGGATGTGCCGCTGGTGTCCCAGCAGCAGATCGGGGTCGAGGCGCCCGCCAACGCCGACGTCGTGACCCTGCAGGCCGGCTCGTCGCTGCGGCGTGCGGACAGGCAGAAGGACACCGGCCTGCTGCTGGCCATCGTCGACACCGTGACGCTGAATCGCGCCTCCGCCGAGGCGGTTTCGGACGACGCCCACCCGGGTGGCTCGGTGCAGCGCCCGCGCAATTACGACGACGACAGCCCGCCCACCAACATCGCACTGCCGCACGAGGGACTGTCCTACCGGTTCCCCTTCGACACCCAGAAGCAGTCCTACCAGTACTTCGACCCGATCGCGCAGAAGGCCTACGAGGCCAACTACGAGGGCGAGGACGACGTCAACGGACTGACCACCTACCGGTTCGTCCAGAACGTCGGCTACGACCCGGACGGCTCCCTGTCCGAGCCGGTGCGCTACCCGTCGCTGTACGGCCACGACGAGGACGGGGAGATCACCGCTCCCGCCCGGATGTGGAACATCGAGGGCGGCGACCCCGACGAGGACATCACCATGACGCGGTACTACGCCGCGCAGAAGACGATGTGGGTGGATCCGGTCTCGGGCACCATCGTCAAATCGAAGGTGCACGCCAACCACTACTACGCTCGCGACCCGCTCAAGCCCGAGGTGGCGCTGGCCGACTACACCGTCACCAGCTCCGAGGAGACCATCGAGGCGCAGGTCGACGCCGCCCGCAACGAGCGGGACCGGGTCGCTCTGTGGTCGCGCGTCCTGCCGATCACCTTCACCGCCGCGGGGCTGATCTGTCTGATCGGCGGCGTCCTGGTCGGCTGGTTCAGCCTGCCCGCCGAGACCGCCCTGGGCCGGCCGGGCGGTGGCTCCGACGGTGGATTCTTCGGCGGCTTCGCGCCCAGATCACCGACGACCGAGCCTACGTCCGGTGCCGAGGCCGAGACGGAGAAGCTGCCGACGCAACGCCCCCAGTTGGACCGCCCGGCGACGCCGCCCGAGCCCAGCCCACCGGATCGCGGAAACCCGGATCCGGCCGCCGATCAGCCCTGACCCCGGGTGGTGCGAGCCGGGCGCTGGTTCGCGCCGTGCTATGCACTGGGGCTGACGCTGCTCATTCTGGCGCCGCTGCTGCGCCCCGGCTATCTCCTGTTGCGCGATGCGGTGTCGACGCCGCGGTCGTATCTGACGTCGACCGCCCTCGGCCTGGGTGAGGCGGCGCCGCGGGCGGTACCGCAGGACTTCGCGGTGGCGCTGGCCTCGCGGCTGGCCGACGGCGGCATCGTGGTCAAAGCGCTGCTGATCGCGGGTCTGTGGCTGGCCGGCTACGGTGCGGCGCGGCTGGTTGCCGCGGTGCTGCCGGATGCCGGGCTGCCCGGACAGCTGGTGGCGGTCACCGTCGCGATCTGGAATCCCTACGTGGCCGAGCGGTTGTTGCAGGGACATTGGAGCCTGCTGGTCGGGTACGGGTGCCTGCCATGGGTTGCGGTGGCGATGCTGGCACTGAGAACCGGCAGCGCCGGGCTGTTCGGGTTGGTGTTCTTCCTGGCGTTGGCCGGATTGACCCCGACCGGGCTGCTGCTGGCCGCGGTGGTGGCGCTGGTGTGCGTCGCGGTGCCGGGTTCCGGGCCGCCGAAGTGGTGGTGTGCGACCAGTGCGGTGGCGATCGCAGCCACCGCGGCGCTGCCCTGGCTGATGGCCCTGGTAGTGGGGCCGGGGTCTGGTCGCGGCGAGTCGGCCGGGGTGGCGGCGTTCGCGGCCCGCGCCGAACCGGGGCTGGGCACCCTGGGCAGCCTCGCCGGGCTCGGCGGGATCTGGAACGCCGACGCGGTACCGGGCTCGCGGACAACGGTTCTCGCCTTGGTGGCGACGGCGGCGCTCCTGGGTGTGGTGGCGCTGGGGCTGCCGGTGGTGCGAGACCGCCCCGCCGCGCGGCCGATGCTGGTGCTGGCGGGCGCGACCGTGCTGTTGTTGGCGATCCTGGCCACCGGCCCGGGGCTGGCGGTGCTGCGCTGGGCGGTCGATGTCGTGCCCGGCGCAGGGATGCTGCGCGACGGTCAGAAGTGGGTGGCCCTGGCGGTGCCCGGTTACGCGCTGGCCGGCGCCGGCGCGGTGGCGGGTCTGCGGGACCGGCTACCCGCGGCGCGGGCGGCACTGGTGTGCTGTGTCGCGCTGATCGTCGCGCTTCCCGACCTGGCCTGGGGCGTGGCCGGGCGGGTCGAACCGGTGGCGTACCCGCCCGGCTGGGCGGCGGTGGCCGCGAAGATCAACGCTGATCCGCGGCCGGTGGCCGTGCTGCCGGCCGACACGATGCGGCACTTCTCCTGGGCCGGCCCGGCGCCGGTGCTCGACCCGTTGGGCCGGTGGGTGCGCGCCGAGGTGCTGGCCACCGGCGATCTGAACGTCGGCGGCCAGACCGTACCCGGCGAAGGCAATCACGCCCGCGCGGTGCAGCAGGCGTTACTGTCGGGCGCCGAACCAGCCACGCTCGGCGTCCACGGGGTGGGATGGGTGGTGTCCGAGTCCGCCGCGGGTGGCGAAATGGGCAATGCGGCAAAGACTCTGATGCGGCTGCCGATCGCCTACCGCGATTCCGACTTCACCGTCTACCGGGTCGGTGGCCGCGCGCCCAAGGTTTCCGCGGGCCCGCGCCGGGCTGTGCTGGCGGCGCATCTGATCTGGCTGGCAATGCTGGCGGTGGGTGCGGCCGGTCTGGCGGCGCCGCTGATTCGGCGATGCTATCCGGCGGCGAAGTAGCAGCCGAACAGCAATCCGAATAGCGCCAGCAGCCAACCGTTCGTGGTCATCTTGAGCCAGGTGGGCGCGTGCCGGACCTCCATGAAATGCCATATCACCAGTTGGGTTTTGATTGCGGCGATCAACAACACGATGACGGTCACGGTGGCGTTGAGGTGGTGTGACTCGCCGGCGTCCCGGGCGGTCTGCCACGACGCGATGGTCACAAGCGTGAGCAGGGCCCACACGAAGATCAGGGGGTTACCACGGTAGGCAGTCACAGCGATCACCTCATCAGGTACAGCAACGCGAACAGGATCAGCCACAACACGTCGACCATGTGCCAGTAGATTGCGCCGGTTTCCACCAAGGAGATTCGGGGTTTCGCCGGTCCGCGCAGGCTGCGGACGACGAAGCACAGGATCACGAGTCCCAGGAAAACGTGACACAGGTGCATTCCCGTCATCACGAAGTAGTACATGAAGAACAGGTTCGTTCCCGGTGTCATTCCAGCGGTGATCTCCGGGATGTATTCGAACATCTTGAGCAGGGGGAAGGCCGCGCCGCAGGCCACTGCGAGGCAGAACGACCGGTGCGCATCGGTGGTCTTGCCGGCTCGGGCCGCGGACGTGCCCAGTGCCACGAAGAGCGAGCTGGTCAGCAGCACAACGGTGTTGACGATGCCGATGTTGAGGTTCACTTTGGCTTGACTTGCCAGGAACACGGCTTGGTCTTGGCCGCGGAAGTACATGTAGGACACGAAGTAGGCGGCGAAGATGAACAGGTCGCCGATGACGAAGAACCACATGCTCGATTCACCGGGAAGGTGGCTGCGCGCCCGGCGGTCCGGGGTCGCGTCGGCACCTATGCCGGGCTCCGCTGCGACCTCGGTCATGTGGCGGCCCTCTGGTGGGAACCGGTAGCCGCGGGTTCGTCGGTAACCCAGGCGTTTTCGAGCTCGACCTCAGGCTGGTTCTTGATCGACCGGTAGATGCACACGTACACAAGGAACTGCCATGACACGTACAACGTCATGGCGAGCCAGAACGTCATCAGACCGTTCCAGGCGAAGGGCCCCGACTCGGTGATCCACACCGGGGCCGCCATCAACTCCGTCACGTATTGCCAAACAGTGTAGTAGCCCAGCCATTTCGGCAGAATGTTGTTCTTGTCGAGAATGATCGCGAGGCCGAATGCCATCCACATGATGCAGAAACATCCCAGCGAACCGATGAACGCCAGGTAGCCGAAGTCGTAGAGCATCGCCAGGATGGCCGGGTCGTAGCCGGACCGGAATGCGCCGAGCCCGAAGCAGAACATGCCGAACAGCATGCCGACGATCGTGCCGGTGGTCGCACCCATCATGACGGTGTACCGAAACACCGGGCTGACCGACATCCGCTTGATCTGGATGAGGTAACACGCATTCGACACCGGCGCCAGGCCGAAAGCCAGCGTCAGTACGGTGCAGGCGATCAGCAGATTGTGCGCCTGCATGAAGTCGAGGATCTGGGTCTGCGAGGCGCTCGGCGAGCGGGGCGGCATCATCCAACTCAAGGGAACGAAGACCAGCCCGAACAGGGCGAAGAAGACCGGGACGGACCAGAAGGCGATCCACTGATCCAGTTTCGCGGTCGTGGTCATGCCAACGCCTCAGGCTCGTCACCCTGGCGATTCACCACATCGCGGAGGACGGCGAACATGACCACGAGATAGACCGCGAAAACGCTGAGCCGCAGGGTAAACGACAGCGAGCCGTCCCAGGCGAGGGGCCCGGTTTTATGCAGCAGCGAAAATGCGCTCGGCACCAGCAGGGCCGCCACCCCGATGTTGAAGTGTGCCACCCAACGCGGAAAGACCGGGTCCGGTCGGGCGTCCAGGTAGATGCTGAGGGCCAGGCAGAGATTCTGCACGATGATGGTGCCGACGGGTGCGACGAAGAAGAACCACGCCATGTCGTTGAGCAGGCTGATGAGTTGCGGGTCGCGTTCGGGCCGGAACGCCGCCATCGCCCAGCAGTAGTCGGCGAGGATGAACGCGGTCAGTCCGACCCCGACACAGAGCAGGTAGGCGTAGGTGAAGACGCTGCTCGACGTCGCGGTCCGGGAAATCTGCACCGCGGTCACCGCGAAGAGCGGAACCAGCGAGCACGCGATGAGGTTGCACAGGATCGTGACGCCCAATATGCCGGTCACGTTCTCGGCGAAGAAAGCCGCGACCTGTTCGGGGGTCAACGTCGGCGAGAGCGGCGGCGAGAACACCGGGAACAACAGATAGGCCAGCGCGAACAATGCCGCCGCCGGCGGCACCGTCCACAACAGGATGCGCTGGCCCCTGGTGTTCATCGCCGTCGCTGCCGTCATCGCCCGCCCCTGCCTGGTCCGCCACCACCCGCTCGGTTGCTAGGTCTAACACACTCACTGACAAATGACAACGAGAAATGGGGTTCGATCACTCGAATATGCATACTGGGGCCCGTTTAGTGTCTTTTTGGGTGACAGTGGTCAGTGAGTGGCTCGGGTGCGGCACAATGAGCGCGTGCCAGCCAGTGCGACCCAGCGTGAGGCCCAGCGCCGCAGAACACGGGCCCGCCTCCTCGATGCCGCGATCGTGGAGTTTCAGCGGGCCGGCACCAACGCCGCAGACATCAACGCCATCGCCACAGCGGCGGGGGTGGCACGCAGCACCTTCTACTTCCACTTCCCCACCAAGGAGCATGTACTTCTCGAGCTGATCAGACGAGACGAAATGCGCCTTGCCGAAGAACTGAGCCGATTCCTCGACACGCGCCGTGAGCTGGCCGCGGTGTTGACGGTGATCGTGGAGTTGGTTCTGGCCCTCGAAAATCGCTGGGGCTCAGCCCTGTTCCGCGATGTCCTGAGCCTCTACTTCTCGCCCAACCGGCCCGAACCGGAGCAGTGGACCAATCACCCGACCTTCGTCCTGCTGGCCGCCGAGATCGAACGCGCACGCGTTCGCGGCGAACTCTACGATGACGTGGACTCCTACCACAGTGCGGCGTTCTTCCTGCTCGGTGTCTACGCGCTGCTCACCACGGCCGGAGAATCTGAAGGCGAACGCGATGTGGCGCTGCGGAAATTCGTCACCAGCAGCCTGCGCAGCATGGTTCCGCAGGCCTGATGGCAGCGCCATCCGGAGCGACTAGGTCCTGACAATCAGTCCCGTCCGCTGGAACCGGAGGTAGTAGTTCGACAGCGGCATGACACACGGACTTTCAGTTAGCGCGCCATGCCCCACTCAACCTCCTCATGGCCACGCTGTGAATAGCGCGACCCTGACAAAAAGTTTGAGTCAGTGGAAAGGCATACAATCGAACGTATGTTCGAATCAACCGACCTGCCCGGCCCCGACACCCTCGCTGAGCTCGACGAGGCCGCGCTGGTGGCAGCGATCGGAGGGTGGGCCCAAGCGGAGTCCGTCGCGGCTTCCCGCCGCCTGGCGGCGATCGCCGAGCTGATGGGCCGCAAACTTTACGACGACCCAGCGCATTCGAAATGGGCCTGCGACGGCTGGGACGCGGTGGCCTCCGAAGTCGGTGCGGCTTGCGATATCAGCCACGGGAAGGCATCCGGGCAGATGTATTTGGCTTCGGCGCTGCGCGAACGTCTCCCCAAGGTGGCGGCACTGTTCGCCGCCGGACTGCTCAACGCCGCACTGGTATCCACCATCTCCTGGCACACCACCTTGATCGAAGACAGTCGGGCGCTTGCCGCGGTCGATACCGCCCTAGCCGCCGACGCCCTGCACTACGGGCCACTGTCGGCGTTCAAGACTGGGCAGGCCATCGACGCGGTCGTCGAGGCGCACGACCCGGAGGCCCTGCGCCGCAGCCGGCAAAATGCCCGCTCCCGCGACCTGGTGGTCGACAAACGCAACACCGACCATGCCACCACCCCGGTGTGGGGCCGGCTGCACGCCCACGACGCCGAAGCACTCGACCGGCGGCTGATGGCGATGGCGCACAGCGTCTGCGACGACGATCCGCGCACCATCGCCCAACGCCGCGCCGACGCCCTCGGCGCGCTGGCCGCCGGCGGGCAGACCCTGGCCTGCGGGTGCGGCAACGAGGACTGCCCCGGCACCCAGGACCGTCCGGCAAGTTCGGTGCTGATCCACGTGGTCGCCAGCGCCGAAAGCATGGGTACCGCTGTCGACGCGCACCGCAACGGTGAAGACCCACCGCCGCCGCCGATCGACCGACGGAACCTGTTTGCTCCAGTAGCACGCCCTGCCGAGCCCGACCCGCCCCCGAAAGCCCGGCCCGCGCTGCTGCTGGGCGGACCCCTGATCCCGGCACCGATGCTGGCCGAACTGATCGCCGCCGGCGCCACCGTCAAGCCGGTGCGACACCCTGGACCCGATAGTCCCCCCGAACCGAAGTACCGGCCCTCGACCGCACTCGATGAGTTTGTGCGCTGCCGGGACATGACGTGCCGGTGGCCCGGTTGTGACCGGCCGGCTGAATTCTGCGACCTCGACCATGCCATCGCCTATGCTCTCGGCGGCCTGACACATCCGTCAAACCTGCGTTGCCTATGCCGAAAACACCACTTAATCAAGACGTTTCACGGCTGGCGCGACCGGCAACACGCCGACGGGACCATCGACTGGCTCAGTCCGACCGGCCAAACCTACACCACCCACCCCGGCAGTCGGCTGTTATTCCCCGCCCTCTGCGAACCGACCGGCCGCCTACCCGTACCGACTGGCCGACAATCGGATTCGGCTGGCCGAACCCTGATGATGCCCACCCGACGACGGACTCGGGCCCAGAACCGCGCCCGGGCCATCGCCGCCGAACGCGCTCTCAACACCAGGCCCCCGCCATCCTGAGCCGCCGAGCAATGTTGCCCTCAACCCAGGAACCGTGCGCGCACTTCCGGCGCCGGCACCGGACAAGTGTCATGCTTGCCGCCGATTCGATAGCGGACGGCGGCGAAGCGGTCGTAGAGACGGTCACGGATTCCAGCGGGAATAATGCGGGCCGCCAGGAGTAGCCGGAACGGCCCGCCCAGATAGCGCACCACCTTCAGGGCCCCCGCCGATCGAACGCTGACCTGCTCGCCGGGTTGACCGGGGTCGTCGACGAAGACCATGGAGTCGATGCCTTGCAGGTCCGGATGGCGCTCGATGACCGCGCGGGCGAAGTCGCTGTCCAGGGCGGCGAATCGCAGGGTGCCGCGCCGGTCGTGGCGAAGGATGGTCTGGACCGATCGGTTGCAGACTCCGCAGACGCCGTCGTAGAGCAGCACCGGCGCAGCGTGGGCGTTCGTCATCGGTGCACCGCCACGTCGCTCAGACCACGCCGCTGACGTAGCGGCGTTCGCGTACCGCCTCGAGCACCTCGCGCAGGCCGTCAGCGCTTTGCCGCCAAGAGAATTCGGCGCTGCGGTCCTGCGCCTTGCCGCCGAGCTGTTCGCGCAGCACCGCGTCCGCCAGCAACCGGTGAAGCTGCCCGACCAGTTCGTCGTGATCGTCGACCAGCAGCCCGGTCACCCCGTCGACGATCGAATCGGCCAGGCCGCCGGAGGCCCGATAGCCGATGGTGGGCACCCCGTGCTGGCCGGCCTCGACGACAGCCAGCCCCCACCCCTCCTTGCGGGACGGCAGCACATGCACCCACGCCTGTTGCACCAGTCGGTGTTTGGTGTCCTCGTCGACGTGGCCGTGGAAGGTGACCGCGTCGGTGATCCCCAGGGCCGTGGCGTGCTGCACCAGGCGATCGCCCCACCAACCGCCGCCGATGACGTCGAGGCGCAGACCGGGCACCCGGCTACGCAGTGCGGCGACCGCATCCAGGGCATCCTCGATCTGCTTGTGCGGCACCAGCCGGGACAGCACCACCACCCTGGGTGCCTCGGCTCGCGGGCCGGACAGCGTCGCCGGCGGCGCCTCGTCGAGGCCGTTACGCACCACCGCGATGCGTTCGGCGCCCACACCCAGTTCGATCAAATCGCGTGCTGAGGGCAGCGACACCGTCACGTACTGGTTACGCCGGTTCAGCCACGGCGACAGTCGCGACTCCACCAGCCAGCCGATCCGGCTCAACACCGGTCCGGCCACCGGCCATTGCTCACGGTGGCAGTGGTGCACCAGCATCGCGACCCGGCGTCCGTAGATCAGCCGCGCCAGGAACGGCAGGCCGTTCTGGGTGTCGATCACCGCGTCCGGCCGCACCCGCCGCAGCGGGCCGAGCCCGACGCGCGCGGCCGCCATCACCGCCAGTGCCCACAGGTACACCGTGTAGCGACCGCCGCGGCGACTGATCCGCACCCCGTCGACGACTTCGTGTTTGGGTGCACCCGGGTAGTGGGCGGTGCGCAGCGTGACCGCGACTCCGGCGGCGGCCAACTCCGCGCCGATGCGCTGCAGGTAGGCCTCACTGCCGCCGCCCTGCGGATGCCCGGTGTCACGCCAGCACAGCAGCAGGACGGAGCGCACACCGGACACAGGAGAACAGGGTAGTCCCGCGGGCTGGGCCTAGGCTTGGGCCGGTGGCCGCCACCGATCTGTTCGCCCGACGCGCGACGCTGGCCCGCTCGGTGCACCTGCTGAGCCAGTTCCGCTACGAACAGAGCGACCCGGCCCGGTTCTATGGTGCGCTGGCCCTCGACACCGCAGCCCTGGTCACCGACCTGTGGCGGGGCGTGCACGGGGACGACCCGATCGGGAGCACCGTGCTCGACGTCGGCGGGGGGCCGGGCTACTTCGCGACCGCATTCGCCGAGGCCGGCCTGCGCTACATCGGTGTGGAACCCGACCCCGGGGAAGTGCATGCAATGCATGCGGCCGGGTCCGCGACCTCCCCGGGCACCTTCGTGCGGGCGTCGGGGATGGCGTTGCCGTTCGCCGACGACAGCGTGGACATCTGCCTGTCGTCCAACGTCGCCGAACACGTGCCGCGGCCCTGGCGGCTCGGGGACGAGATGCTGCGGGTCACCAGGCCGGGCGGGCTGGTCCTGCTGTCCTACACGGTGTGGCTGGGCCCGTTCGGCGGCCACGAAATGGGCCTGACCCACTATCTGGGCGGGCGCAGAGCCGCGGCTCGCTACACCCGCAGGCACGGCCACCCGCCCAAGAACAACTACGGTTCGTCACTGTTTGCGGTGTCGGCGGCCGAGGGGCTGGACTGGGCCCGTCACACCGGTGCGCTCGTCGCGGCTTTCCCCCGCTATCACCCGCGATGGGCGTGGTGGATGACCTCTGCACCCGGCCTTCGCGAGTTCCTGGTCAGCAATCTGGTGCTGGTTCTACAAGCCGACTGAGTCCATTGACTGCAACGTGTTCTAATCCTCGCGTCGGCTAGGTAGGGTTGCGCCATGACCGTGAGCACCGCGACCGAATACGACACCCTTTTCATCGGCGGCAAGTGGACCGCCCCGTCCACCGACCAGGTGATCGAAGTCCGCTCTCCGGCCACCGGCGAGTACGTCGGCAAGGTCCCGCTGGCGACCAAGGCAGATGTGGATGCGGCGGTGGCGGCCGCGCGCGCCGCTTTCGACTCCGGGCCGTGGCCGTCGACCCCGCCGGCCGAGCGGGCTGCCGTCATCGCCGCGGCGATCAAGTTGATGGAGGAGCGCAAGGAACTGTTCACCACGCTGCTGGCCGCCGAGACCGGTCAGCCGCCGATGGGCGTCGAGACCATGCACTGGCTGAGCTCGATCGGCGCGCTGAACTTCTTCGCCGGGCCCGCCGTGGACGAGGTCAGTTGGGAAGAGATCCGCACCGGCGCCTACGGGCAGACGATCGTGCGCCGGGAACCGCTCGGTGTGGTCGGGGCGATCGTGGCGTGGAATGTGCCGTTGTTCCTCGCGGTCAACAAGCTGGGCCCGGCGCTGCTGGCCGGCTGCACCGTGGTGCTCAAGCCGGCCGCCGAGACCCCGTTGACCGCCAATGCGTTGGCGCAGGCGTTCGCCGACGCCGGTCTGCCCGAGGGCGTGCTTTCGGTGGTGCCGGGCGGCGTGGAGACCGGCCAGGCGCTGACCTCCAACGCCGACGTGGACATCTTCTCCTTCACCGGCAGCTCGGCCGTGGGCAAGGAGATCGGCAAGCGCGCCGCGGAGCTGCTCAAGCCCTGCACCCTGGAGCTCGGCGGCAAGTCGGCGGCCATCGTGCTCGAAGACGTCGACCTGGCGTCGGCCGTCCCGATGCTGGTGTTCTCCGGAATCATGAACACCGGGCAGGCCTGTGTGGCCCAGACCCGCATCCTGGCGCCGCGCTCGCGATACGAGGAGATCGTGGAAGCGATCAAGAACTTCGTCACCGCCATGCCGGTCGGCGTGCCCAGTGACCCGGCCGCCCAAGTCGGCTCGCTGATCAGCGAGAAGCAGCGCGAGCGGGTCGAGGGCTACATCAAGAAGGGCATCGAGGAGGGCGCCCGCCTGGTGTGTGGCGGCGGCCGTCCCGAAGGTCTGGACGACGGCTTCTTCGTGCAGCCGACGGTCTTCGCCGACGTGGACAACTCCATGACCATCGCCCAGGAGGAGATCTTCGGGCCGGTGCTGTCCATCATCGGCTACGACACCGAGGACGACGCGATCAAGATCGCCAACGACTCGGTGTACGGACTGGCCGGCAGCGTATGGACCAGCGACGTCCCGCGCGGCATCGAGATCTCCAAGAAGATCCGCACCGGCACCTACGCGATCAACTGGTATGCCTTCGACCCGTGCTGTCCGTTCGGCGGCTACAAGAACTCCGGTATCGGGCGGGAGAACGGCAAGGAAGGCGTCGAGCACTTCACCCAGCAGAAGAGCGTGCTGATGCCGATGGGCTACACACTGGACGCCTGAGCGCGTTGCCGTCGGCGCAACGGTAAGCCCATATACTTCGGCCGTGGGCGTGCTGCTGTGGTTTGCACCGTGGGCCGTGTACTGGGTGCTGGTGGGACATGCGCCGCTGCTGATCGCGGCAACGGTGGCGCTGGCCGTCGGGGTCGCCGCCCTGCTCAGCAGCCGTGAGGCCGCGGCCCGGATCCCGTCAATCGGTGCCGTCGCGACGTTCGCGGTGCTGGCGCTGGCACCGGCGCTCGGCGGCGCGCAGCGGTGGGTGCTGCCGCTGAGTTTCGCCGCACTGTTCGCGGTGGTACTGATCAACCGGCTACTCGGCAATCCCCTGGTGCAGGCCGCCGCACGGGCGGATCTGCCCGCGGCAGTGGAGCAGAGCGAGCTGTTCGCGCCCGTCGTCGACCGGCTGACGTGGCTGTGGCTGGGCGCGCTTGCGGCGATGTCCGCGTCGGCACTGATCCCGCCGATCACACTGCCCGACGCCACCCTGCACGACACCGGTTCGGCGCTGACCTACCTGTGCTACTGGGTGATTCCGTTCGCCATCCTGGCCGCGGTGGCGATCGGGGCGCATCTTTTGACCTCCCGGATGACCGCAGGCTTCGGCGACGCGGTGCGCAAGACCAGCTTCGTCGCGTTCGTCGACCTGGAGATCGACCAGTTGTATTACCTGGCGCAAGAACACGCCAACCGCGAAGTCGGCCCGGGCCAGGAGGCCTACAACGTCACCGTCGGCGCCAAAGGTACGGCCCTGGTGGGCGACGACACCCGGGTCTCGTGGCCGTCCACCTACAAGGTTCGGTAACGGCGCGGCTGAGGCCAGCGGGCTCAGCCGTTGAGATGGCGCCGGCGGCGGTGTTCGATGCAGCGCCCCACCTCGGCGCGGTAGTAGTCCTCGTCGAATCCGCCGGCGTGGTACAGACGCGCGCCCAGCCGGTCCCGCAACTCGCCGATGTTCACCTCGGCGGTCGCGTTCGCCAGCACCCAGTCGACGGCGGCTTCGCTGCCCCGCTCCCGGCAGATCCGGTCGACTCGCCGGGCTGCGGTCACCCGGTGGAAACGGGCAAAGCCGGTTTTGCTCCACGCCCGGATCTCCCGGGCCTCGAGGTCGAGCAGTTCACGCAGCACCGACAGCGGCCCCTGCCACGCGGTCTTGAACGGCGCGGCATCGACGAAAGTCAGTGCCCCGTCGGGACGACGGATGCCCTCGACATCGGGTTCCACCACCACCGCGCCGCGCCCTTTGGCCAGCTCGTGCGCCCACCGGACGAGGGTGTAGCCGTGGTCGGGTAGTCGGTACTTCCGGGTGTGGGTGTCCACAACGGCGAGCGTAGTGGCCGACGAACAACGACCCCGGTGGGTGTGCCGGGGTCGTTGGTCGCGCTTCGGCGTTACGCGGGGTTCGAGCCAGCGCCGCCCGCCGTACCGGGGGTGCCGTCGGCCTGGCCCGCGGTACCGGCCTCGCCGTCGCCGCCGGTCGTCCCGTCGGTGCCGGTGCCACCGGCACCGCCGTTGCCCCCCGTCCCGTCGCCGTTCGGGCCGACGAGGCCGCCGGCGCCACCCGCGCCGCCGGTGCCACCGGTGCCGATCTCGTCGATGCCGACGCCGACGCCGCCGGTCCCACCGGTGCCCCCGGCGCCACCGATCACGCCAATGCCATCGGCATCGCCGCCGGCACCACCGGCGCCGCCGGTTCCGCCGTGGCCGAAGTAGTTGGTGGGGTTCGTAGTCCCACCGTGGTCGCTGGCGCCTCCGCCGCCACCGCCGCCGCCGCCGCCGCCGCGGCCACCGTCGGTGCCGGTCCCACCGGTACCGCCGGTGCCGCCGATGCCGCCGATGCCTTGGGAGTCAGAGCCTGAGTAAGTAGCGCCGGTGCCGCCGCTGCCGCCGTTACCACCGGCGCCGTTGACGCCGCCGGTTCCACCACTGCCACCGGCGCCGCCGTTGCCCAGGACGGTGTCTCTGTTGTTCGCACTGCTGGCAGCACCACCGCCGTTGCCGCCACGGCCGCCATCACCGCCGGAGCCGCCCTCACCGGCACCGTTTCCGCCGCTGCCGGCGTTGCCACCGTCCTTTCCGGTGATGTCGGGGGAAGCGCTATTGCCGCCCAGGCCGATGGCGCCGCCCATACCGCCGTCGCCACCGCGCCCACCATCGCCCAGGGTGGAGGCATTGCCGCCGTCACCGCCGGTGCCGCCGGCCTGCGCGAGGGACGTGACCGTGTAAACGGGCTTACCGTCGACGATCCTGACCGTGACCCGGCTGCTCGCGCCGTCGCCGCCCTTGCCGCCGTCGCCGCCGTCGGCGCGGTCGCTGCCCGCGCTGCCGGCTTGCCCGTCGGCGGCCTGCTGGCCGTTCTCGCCGGTTCCGCCGTGCCCGGCGGTGCCGGCCGCACCACCGTGCTGCCCGGCATCGCCGCCATTGCCGCCGTTACCGGCGGGGCCGTCGATCTGGTTGGTGGAGGTGCCGCCGGCACCGTTGCCGCCGTTACCGCCATCACCGGCGCCGCCACCGTTACCGGCGTTGCCGCCGAGGCCGCCGGCGCCGTGGGCGGCGTTGCCGCCGTCACCGCCGTTACCGCCATCACCGCCGTTACCGCCGGCGCCGCCATCCTCGCCGTTGCCGTTGGAACCCGCCGCCGCGTTAGCACCGTCAACGCCGGTGATGGTGCCGCCATCGCCGCCGTTACCGCCGTTACCGGCGTCGCCGGATTCGGTGCCGCCGTCACCACCGGTGCCGCCGTCACCACCGGCGCCGCCGACGCCACCGTCGCCGAAGCCGGAGGCACCGTTGCCGCCGTCACCGCCCACGCCGCCGTTGCCGATCCGGCCGGCGTTGCCGCCGTCACCGCCGAGGCCGCCGGCCTGCGCGGTCACGCTGCCGTCGGCGTTGGTGATGAGCTGGCCGTCCAGGCCCGCGCCGCCGGCACCGCCGTCACCGCCGTCGGTTGCGTCGGCGCCGTCGTCGCCGTCGGCAGCGGTCGTGCCGTCGCCGTTGGTGCCACCGGAGCCACCGGAGCCCGCGGTCCCGCGGTCACCGCCGTCGCCGCCCTTGCCGCCGCTGACCGAACCGGTGCCCCCGGTGCCGCCGTCGCCGGCATTGCCGGCGTTGCCGCCGGTGCCGCCGGCCCCGCCGGTTCCGGCCGGGTCGGTGGCATTGCCGCCATTGCCCGCCGTACCGCCGTCACCGCCGTTGCCGGCATCCCCACCGGCACCGCCGGTGCCGTTCGCCGCGGTGCCACCGGTGCCACCGTTTCCGGCCGTACCGCCGCTGCCACCGAAGCCGCCGGTGCCGCCGTTCGGGCCGTCCACGCCGCTTCCGCCGGCGCCACCGTCGCCGGCATCACCACCGTGTCCACCGGCGCCACCGTTGCCCGAGTCGGTACCGCCGGCACCGCCGGTGCCGCCGGCGCCACCGGCGCCACCGTCGGTGCCGGTGGTTCCGTTGCCGTCACCGTCGGTCTCACCGTCGACCCCGTTGGCGCCGGTACCGCCGTTACCGCCGGTTCCGCCGTTGCCATTGGTCGCGGCATCACCGCCCGCGCCACCGTCGCCGCCGGCCTGGGCCACCGGCACACCGCCGATGGTGACCACCTGACCGTTGCCGCCGTTACCGCCGGTACCGCCATCGGCATTCGCACCGTCCGCGGCGCCGTCGCCGGCGTTGCCCACGCTGCCACCACCGGCGCTGGTACCGCCGTTGCCGGCCGTGCCCGCGTTACCACCGTCGGCGCCCGCACCACCGTCACCACCCTTACCGGCGGTATCCGCGGTGCCGCCACCGGCGCCGTCACCACCGCTTCCCGCGGTGCCCGCATCGCCGCCGGCACCGGCATTACCGCCGGCGCCACCGTTGCCGTTGGTGGCCGAGCCGCCTTGCCCGCCGGCCCCGCCGGTGCCACCGGCGCCGGCACTGCCGCCGTTGCCACCGGCGTTACCGCTGCCCGCCTCGGCGTCGGCACCGCCGCCACCGTTACCGCCCTTGCCGCCGACGCCGGCGTTACCGCCCGCCCCGCCGTCGCCCGACGTGCTGCCGCCGGCGCCGCCGGCACCACCGGCACCGCCGTTGCCGCCGGCCGACCCGGCCGTGCCATCACCGGTCACCGGGTCGGTGACGCCATCGGTGCCGTTCGCACCCGCGCCACCGTTGCCGCCCACGCCGCCGGTGCCTTCCGCCCCGGCGGCACCGCCGGCACCACCGTCGGCGCCGTTCTGGATCACCTGCTGGCCGGCGACGGTGATCACCTGGCCGCCGCTGCCGTCGCCGCCCCGGCCACCGTTGCCGCCGGTCCCGGCGGCGCCGGCCGCACCATCAGCTGACCGGGTCTGGCCATCGCCGCTCAGGCCGCCCTGCCCGCCGTTGCCGGCGGTTCCGCGGTCGCCGCCCTGACCGCCGTCGCCGCCCTTGCCGCCGACGGTCTCGGTGAGGCTGTTGGCGCCGTCGCCGCCGTCACCACCGTTTCCGGCGTTGCCGGCCGCTCCACCGTCGCCGCCCAGACCACCGGCGCCGTCGTTTCCGGCGTTGCCGTGGGCAGCCGTGCCCCCGGCACCTCCCGCGCCGCCGGCGCCACCATCACCACCGTTGGTGCCGTCGGTGCCATCGCCGCCGATGCCGCCGTCAGCTCCACTGTCGGCGGCCGCGTCGGTGCCCGCGGCGCCATCGGTGCCGCTGGTACCTGCACCACCGGTTCCACCGACACCTCCGTTGCCGCCGTTGCCGCCATTGCCGGCGACCGAGCCGCCCTGGCCGCCGGCCCCACCGGTGCCACCGGCGCCACCGATCGTGCCGTCGGTACCGGCAGCCGCGTCGCCGGCGAGGCCGTTGGCGCCCCTGCCGCCGATGCCGCCGTCACCGCCGTTGCCGTAGGCGCCGCCATTACCGCCGGTGCCGCCATTGCCGCCGGTGGCACCGGCGACGTCGCCCGTCGACGCGTCGTAGCCATTGCCTCCGGCCCCGCCGTTGCCCCCGGTCGGTCCGGCGCCGGCCGCGCCGGCGTTGCCGTTGGCCGAACCCGTGCCGGCACTGCCCGCGGCCGCAGCGGTGCCCGAGTCGCCACCGGTGCCACCGTTACCGCCGTCGACGTGCGCGGCGGTCCCGGCCGCACCGGCCCCGCCGTCACCGGCCACACCCGCAGCACCGCCGTTACCGGCATCGCCACCGACGCCGTCGACGCCGCCGCCGCCGAACAGCGAGGCGCCGGTACCGGCCGCGCCGCCCTTGCCGCCGTTGCCGCCGATCGCACCGTCGCCGCCGTTGCCGCCGGTGCCGCCGTTGCCATCCCCGTTGTCATCGAACGTCCCGGCTGCCCCGGTCGCCCCGGTCCCGCCGTTGCCGCCGTTACCACCGGCGCCGCCGGCGCCGCCGTTGCCGCCCAGACCCAGAATCGACGAACCCGCACCGCCAGCGCCGCCGTTACCACCGTTGGTGCCGGCCGTCCCGTTGCCACCGGTGCCGCCGGGCGCGGTGCCCGCCGTGCCATTGGCGCCTGTCCAACCCGCGCCGCCGACACCGCCGTCGCCGCCGTTGCCGATGGCGCCCATGCCGAAGAAGTCCTGTGCCTGACCTGAGCTGCCGCCGATGCCGCCGTTGCCCGCCGCCAAGGTGGCCGTGGCGGCCCCACCGGCTCCACCATCGCCGCCGTTGCCCCACATCTCGCCGCCGTGGCCGCCGTTACCGCCGTCGGCGCCGAAGCCTCCGGCGCCGCCGTCGCCGCCGTCGCCGATACCACCGGCATGCCCACCGTTACCGCCGACGACACCCTCGAGGTCCGACGACCAGCCGTCGCCGCCGTCACCGAACCACAGACCACCGGCCTGGCCATCGACGCTTTCGGCCGTGCCATCGAGTCCGTTGCAGATCATCCCGCAAAAGCCCTCGGTGAACGGTGCGAACAGCTGGTTGATCACGCCGTTGACCTGCGCCCCGAAGTCAGAGTTGATCCAGTCCTGCAGCCCGTCATGCAACGGGGCGTAGAAGTACGTGTCCCACATCTGGGCCAACTCGGCACCGCTGGCATCGGCACCCCCGGCCAGATCCCAGTCCGAGGTGAACAGGCTGTTGAAGTCCGTCGACAGATTGCCCCAGGCAGTTGGATCGAACAGGTCGGTGAACAGATCGTCGAAGTCTGCGTTCGCCATCGGCGCCGAGGCCAACGGCGCCAGCCCGAATGACAAGAAGGCCCCCACCGAAGCCGCGGATCCGATCACCCGCCTTCCAGCCGACGACTTGCGCTTGCTTCCACGACGGCTACGGCGAATCTCAGCCATTTGGCCAGGCCTCTCTCATAATTGACGCGCCCGAAACTTAGGTAATTCTGACGCTAGCGTCAAAAATGCGGGCTGTCCCTAAAACTGGGGCATTCCCAACATCGGGTGCCTCGGGTTATGAAAATGGCGTATCGCGCGCCGGGTCGGCCCCGCGCGCAACGCTCGCGGTGTGGACGGCAGGCCGGCGACCACCAAAGACGGCCAAAGACGGCCAAAGCCTGGCCAAAGCCGGCCAGAGCCTAGAAGGCGTCCTCGCTCAGCTCCATCACCGCCAGGTCGTCGTTTTCGACGATACGTCGCTCAGCGCCGAGTCGCGGCAACACAACGCCCGCGAAAAACGTTGCCCCGGTAACCTTTCCAGCGTAAAAGTCCCGGTCGGCGTCGGACGGATCACGATCCAGGGAACCCAGCGCGATCTCGGCCTGCCGCAACAGCAACCAGCCGATCACCAAGTCACCCGCGGCGAGCAGAAACCTCACCGACTCCAAGCCCACCCGGTAGAGCTCGCGGGCATCCTGCTGCGAACCGAGCAGATATCCGGTCATCGTGGTGGCCATCGCCCGCACATCGTCGAGAGCGGTGGCCAGCAGTTTGCGGGAGTCTGCAAGCTCGGAACGCGCGTCGCCGCTGTCGAGGAACTCTTCGATCTGGGCTACCAGATGCCCCAGTGCCACGCCGCGGTCGCGGGCGATCTTGCGGAAGAAGAAGTCCTGCGCCTGAATGGCGGTGGTGCCCTCGTAGAGGCTGTCGATCTTGGCGTCGCGGATGTACTGCTCGATCGGATAGTCCTGCAGGAACCCGGATCCACCGAACGTCTGCAGCGATTCGGTCAGGTATTGGTAAGCCCGTTCCGAGCCGACCCCTTTGACGATCGGCAGCAGCAAGTCGTTGACCCGCTCAGCGAGCTCGGCATCCGCGCCTGAGACCAACATGGCCACCTGCGGGTTCTGGTGGGCCGCGGTGTAGAGGTACAGCGCCCGCATCCCCTCGGCATAGACCTTCTGCATCATCAGGGCACGACGCACGTCCGGATGGTGGATGATCGTCACCCGTGGCGCGGTCTTTTCGGTCATCTGGGTCATGTCGGCGCCCTGAATACGGGTCTTGGCGTACTCCAGCGCATTGAGATACCCGGTCGAGAGCGTAGCGATCGCTTTGGTGCCCACCATCATTCGCGCGTACTCGATGACGTGGAACATCTGCGCGATGCCGTTGCGGGAGTCGCCGACAAGCCAGCCCTTCGCCGGGGTGCCGTGCTGGCCGAAGGTCAGCTCGCAGGTGGTCGAAACCTTCAGTCCCATCTTGTGTTCCAGCCCGGTGACGAACACCCCGTTGCGCTCACCGGGCTCGCCGGTCTCGGGGTCCGGCAGATATTTGGGCACCAGAAACAGGCTGAGCCCCTTGGTTCCCGGCCCGGCGCCCTCGGGACGGGCCAGGGTCATGTGCATGATGTTCTCGAACAGGTCGTCACTGTCGCCGTTGGTGATGAACCGCTTGACGCCGTCGATGTGCCAGCTGCCGTCGGGCTGCTCGATCGCCTTGGTCCGGCCGGCGCCGACGTCGGAACCTGCATCGGGCTCGGTGAGGACCATGGTGGCGCCCCAGTTGCGTTCGATCGCCATGGCCGCCCAGTGCTTCTGTTGTTCGTTGCCCAGGTCGTAGAGGATGTTGGCGAAGACCGGCCCGGCCATGAACATGAACACCGCGGGATTGGCGCCCAGCACAAGTTCGTTGATCGCCCAGGAGACGATTGCCGGCGCCGGTACGCCACCGACGTCCTCGGTCAGGCCGATGCGGAACCACTCCCCCTCCTGCCAGGCCCGCAGCGACGCCTTGAACGGCTCGGGCAGTGACACGGTATGGGTGTCCGGGTCGAACACCGGTGGATGGCGGTCGCTCTCGGCGAACGACTCGGCCACCGGGCCCTCGGCGAGCCGGGCGGCTTCGGCCAGCATCTGGCGCACGGTGTCGCCGTCCAGATCGCCGAAGGCGCCCTCGGCCAGGCACTGTTCCAACCCCAGCAGCTCGAACAGATTGAATTCCAGGTCGCGGACATTGCTCTTGTAATGACCCATGGGTCAAGCATGCGCCGGACCCGCGACGGCTACCGGGGTTTCAGCGCATCCCAGCCGGGAGAGCCGCGGCGCGCTCCGCGGTCGGCCTCAGCTGTCGACGCCGCGCTGAGCCCGACGACGAAGTTCGACTCGGGGCAGGTCGACACGAACCAGCAAGGTCGATGCGAGGAGCGTCAGGTGCCGGTCCACTGCGGCAGGCGCTTCTCGGCGAACGCCACCGCGCCCTCCTTGGCGTCCTTGGAGGTCAGCACCGGCAGGGCGATCTTGAGCTGCTCGGCGAACATCTCTGCCGGGTCCCAGCCCCGCGATTCGGTGATGATCCGCTTGGTGGCGGCCACCGCCAACGGCCCGTTGGCGGTGATCTTCTCGGCCAGCATGATCGCGGCGTTGCGCACCGTCTCATGCTCGGCCAGCACGTTGACCATGCCCAGTTCATGTGCCCGCACTGCCGGCAGGCTCTCACCGGTCAACGCCAGCTCCATGGCGAGAGCCTGCGGGATGCGCTGGGGAAGCCGCAACAGCCCGCCGCCCGCAGCCACCAGCCCGCGCTTGACCTCGGGAATCCCGAAAACCGCGTCGCGCGCCGCCACGATCAGGTCGGCGGCCAGGGCCAGCTCGGTTCCACCGGCCAGGGCATATCCCTCGACCGCGGCGATCAGCGGCTTGGCCGGCGGTCGGTCGGTGAAGCCGAGCCCGCGACCGGGCACCACCACGTTCTCGCCCCGCGCGAACGCCTTGAGATCCATTCCGGCGCAGAACGTCCCGCCGGCGCCGGTCAGGATCCCCACCGACAGGCCCGGATCGTCGTCGAGACGGTCCATCGCGTCCGCCAGACCCTGGCTGACCGCGGCGTTGACCGCGTTCTTGGCCTCGGGACGGTTGATCGTGATGATCAGGATTCGGTCGAGTTGTTCGACCAGGACTTCCGGTTTCACGCTGGCGTCATCGCTCATCTCGCCGATGCTATCGACCACCCCTGCCGGGCCGGTAACATGGGCAAAACTAGAACACGTTTCAATTGAAGGGGCCACGGTGGACACACCGGATAACGACTGGTCAGATGACGTGCCCAGGCCCATCACCAAGTGGGATCCGGGCCTGACCGAGCGGGTGATGGGTTTGCTGCGTCCGCTCGTCAAGGGATACCACCGGGCCGAGGTGCGCGGCCTGGAGTCGTTCCCCAACGGCGGCGCCCTGGTGGTGTCGAACCATTCCGGCGGCCTGTTCGCGATGGACGTCCCGGTATTCGCCACCGGCTTCTACGACAAGTTCGGCTACGAGCGTCCCGTCTACACGTTGAGCCACGACCTGATCTTCACCGGCGTCACCGCCGACTTCTTCCGCAAGACCGGCTTCATCCCCGCCAACCACTCCAACGCCGACGAGGCGCTGCGCTCCGGCGGCGTGGTGGTGGTCTTCCCCGGCGGTGACTACGACGTCTACCGGCCGACCCTGCAGGAGAACAAGATCGACTTCGGCGGCCGCAAAGGCTACATCCGCGCGGCGATCAACGCGCACGTGCCGCTGGTGCCGACGGTCGGCATCGGCGGTCAGGAAAGCCAGCTCTACCTGTCGCGTGGCACCGGACTGGCCAAGGCGTTGCGGCTGGACAAACTGCTGCGCGCCAAAATCCTGCCCATCTCGTTCGGCTTCCCGTTCGGGCTGTCGGCGGTGCTGCCGATCAACCTGCCGCTGCCCACCAAGATCGTCATGCAGGTCTGCGAGCCCATCGACATCATCGCCGAATTCGGTGAAGACCCCGATATCGACGTCGTCGACGCGCACGTGCGCGCCGTCATGCAGGACGCACTGGACGAGCTGGCGCGCGAGCGCCGCCTCCCGATCCTGGGCTGAGCGGGATGGCCCCCGGACCGTTCGAGCGGCTCGCCCGGATCGGATCGATGCTGCAAACCTTCACCCGTGCCGGGCTGCTGGCGCCGCTGCGGCCCGACAAGTACCTGCGGATCGCCGCCGCGGCGGCCGCCGACGGCGGCACCACCACCACCGGGATCGCCATGGCGGCGCAGCGTTGCGGGGAGCGGGCGGCGATCATCGACGAACGCGGCACGTGCAGCTATGCGCAGCTCGACCGGCGCTGCGATGCGCTGGCCGCCGCCCTGCAACGGCTGCCGGGCCGAACACCACGCGCCGTCGCCCTGATGTGCCGCAATCACCGCGGCTTCATCGAGGCGCTGGCCGCCGCGAACCGGATCGGCGCCGACGTACTGTTGCTCAACACCAGCTTCGCTGGGCCGGCGCTGGCCGAGATCGTGGCCCGCGAACACGTCGACCTGATCTTCTACGACGCGGAGTTCACCGCCGCGGTCGATCTGGCCCTGCCGGCCGACACCGAATGCGTCCGGGTGGTCAGCTGGACCGACAGTCCGATTCCCGGCCTGACGTCGGACGACCTGATCGATGCCAACGCCGGGCGGCGCCCGGCCAAGCCGACCCGCTCGGGCAAGCTGGTCATGCTCACCTCCGGAACCACCGGCACTCCGAAAGGTGCCCGTCGCTCCGGGCGCGGCGGCGGC
Organism: Mycolicibacter terrae; assembly: GCF_010727125.1. Lineage (NCBI taxonomy): Bacteria > Bacillati > Actinomycetota > Actinomycetes > Mycobacteriales > Mycobacteriaceae > Mycobacterium > Mycobacterium terrae. Next base: position 4,081,076 of record NZ_AP022564.1, read on the forward strand.
GGGATCGCCGATCTTCAGGCCATCTTTGACAGAATCCCTTGGCACACCGAGGAAACCGTCGTCATCGCCGCACCGATGTTTCACGCCTGGGGGTTCTCCCAGCTGGCACTGGCCTTGACGATGGCCTGCACCATCGCCACCCGGCGCAAGTTCGATCCGGAGGCCACCCTGGCGCTCGTGGAGGACAACGACGCGACCGGATTGTGCGTGGTACCGGTCATGTTCGACCGGATCATGGGTTTACCCGATGAAATCCGGGCCCAATACCCTTGCCGCTCACTGCGGTTCGCAACTGCATCCGGATCGCGGATGCGCCCGGACGTCGTGACGGCGTTCATGGACGCCTACGGTGACGTGGTCTACAACAACTACAACGCGACCGAGGCCGGCATGATCGCGCTGGCCACGCCGGAAGACCTGCGCTACTCCCCCGACACGGCCGGGCGTCCGGCTCCGGGAACCGAGATCCGGATCCTCGACGCCGATTGCACCGAGGTGCCGCCCGGGCAGACCGGGCAGATCTTCGTCCGCAATTCGTCGCAGTTCGACGGCTACACCGGCGGCGACTCGAAGCAGTTTCACGACGGCTTCATGGCATCCGGCGACCTGGGCTACTTCGATGACACCGGAAGGCTTTTCGTGGTCGGCCGCGACGACGAGATGATCGTCTCCGGCGGCGAGAACGTTTACCCGATCGAGACGGAGAAGGCACTGACCAGGCATGGCGGCGTCGCCGAGGCCGCCGTGATCGGTGTCGACGACGCCGACTACGGGCAGCGCCTGGTGGCCTTCGTCGTCTTGGAGCCGGGCGCTTGCGTCACACCCGAGGAACTCAAGCAGCACGTCCGGGACCACCTGGCCGGCTACAAGGTGCCCCGCCAGATCAGCATCCTGGACTCCCTGCCGCGCAACAACACCGGCAAAGTACTGCGCCGTGAACTGCAGGCGATGGCCGGCGACTGATTTCACGCCGGGGGGCGCCGAACGTGTAGCGACCGCCAGTTTTCGCCAAGATTTTCGCAACCGTTGCACGCTCGGCGAATCGGGCGAGCCCCGCCAGACGGCCGACTCAGGCCGGGGCCATCGCCGTTTCGACGGTCGTCAGCTGCTCGGAAAGTCCAGCGGCACGGCGGATGTCGACGAACTCGTTCACCAGTGCGGTGGTCACCTCGTGTGGGTCGTCAACGGTGGCGCCGTCGGTCAGCACCGAGATGTTGAGCTGGTCCACATAACTCCACACGGTGATGTTCAATCCGCTGCCGGCGGTCAACGGTCCCACCGAGTAGATCTCGGTAACCAGCGCGCCCCCAACCCGGCCCCGCTCCCGCGGGCCGGGCACGTTGGAGATGTTGAGATTGAGCACCTTGTTCTGCCCGTCCCGGCTGGACAGCCACCGGAACAGCGACTCCGCCGGCGCCGGCGGGAGGTACGCCGACCACCTGCTGACCAACTCTGGCCCGACCAGGTGGTGGGCCTCCTTAGCCAGATTGGCTGCCTGCCTGGCATTTTCGACCCGTTCCAGCACGCCCTCGACGTCGACCGGCAACGCCACCAGGACTCCGGAGAACCGGTTGCCGGAGATCCGGTCCGGGGAGAAATCGAAGCTCATCGGCACCGACGCCAACAGTGGATGGTCCGCCTTTCCGTCGTAGCGCAGCAGCAGCGTGCGCAACGCGCCGGCCGAGATCGCCAGGACCAGGTCGTTGATCGTGGCCCCCAACTGCTTGCTGGTCGCCTTGATGTCGGCCAGCGCGAGGGTGGCGGTGGCGAACCGGCGTTCCGCGGTGAGCATGTGGTTGATGAAGGTCGGTGGCGGGGTGAACGGCCGGGTCAGTTCGGCGGACAGCTTCCGGCTACTGCGCCGGACCCGCCCGACGCCGGCCGCGGTATAGCGGATCGTCGCCGGGATCCTGCCCAACTGCCGCAGATGGTCGCGGAACGCCGAACGCACCAGTTGGCCACCGGTCGGCGGTGGATCGGTTTCGTAGGAATCCCGTTCGAACTGCGGGCCGGTCAGCAGGTCCATTCCGCGGGCCATCAGATTCGCCGAGGCTATTCCGTCGGCGAGCGCGTGGTGGATCTTGCCGACCACCGCGATCCGGTTCGCCAGGCCCTCGATGAAGTACATCTCCCACAGCGGGCGGCTACGGTCCAGCGGCGTACTGGCGATCTGCCCGATGGCCTCGTCGAGTTCGCGGCGACCGCCCGGCGCAGGCAGCGACCACGGCCGGATGTGGTAGGTCAGGTCGACTTCACAGTTCTCCCGCCACATCGGGTGGTGGAATTTGCCGGGGATGTCCACGAGTTGGTAGCGGAACGGGTCCAGCTTGTAGAGCCGGCTATGGATCACCCGGCGGAAGGCCTCGACGTCGAACCCGCGCCGGTCGAGGTCCAGCTCGATCACCGCCACCTTCAGGGTGTGCATATGCACGTTCGGTGTCTCGCTGTAAAGCAGCACCGCGTCCCAGCCGCTGAGCCGCTTCACCGTCGAACCATCCCCATGCAGGGACCTTACCGCGGCCGCCGGTGTTCAGATGACCTGTTTGCTGCCGATCGTGGTGCGGTCCCGATGAATTTGATTGAGGAACAACCCGATTGCCGTGCTCACCGCACCGGTGCGGGCTCCGTCGGTCATATCGAAGCCATGTCCTGCTCCCGGTAGTTCCAGGTACCCGACCTTGGAGTGGGACACGGCCCGTAACCGGTCGGCGAAGGCCCTGGCCTGCGCGACGGGGATTACGGTGTCGGCACTGCCGTGCACCACCAGGAACGGGGGCGCCCCGGAATGTACCTGCGCGATCGGCGAGGCCTTGCGGTAGAGGTCACCGTGTCGCCGGATCGATCTGCCGACCACCACCCGTTCCAGGAAGTCGACGAACGCGACCCGCTCGGGAGTGGACCGGTCCTGCCAGTCGTAGCGTCCGTAGATGCCGACGACGGCGTCCACCGAGGTGTCGGCGCCGTCGGGGAGTTGGTCGGCGTAGTCCCGATCGCCCCGGCCGCTTCCGGTCAGTCCGGCCAGCGCGGCCAGATGTCCGCCGGCCGAGGAGCCCGCCACGGCGATGAAGTTGCGATCGCCGCCGAATTTGTCGACGTTGGCGTGCGCCCAGGCGATCGCGGTCTTGACGTCGATGATGTGGCGCGGCCAGCGGTTGTGCGGCGCGACCCGGTAGTCGATGGACAGGCAGACCCAGCCGCGCTCGGCCAGGTGCGACAGCAGCGCATAGCCCTGCAGCGTCCGACTGCCGTGCACCCAGGCGCCGCCGGGGATGTAGATCAGCACCGGAGCCGGTGTCGTCGGCAACTCTCGGGGAGCCCACACGTCGAGCACCTGGGCGGGGTCACTGCCGTACCGCACGCCGGAACGGTGGATGTGGCGCCGGTGCTGCCACGCCTTCCACACCGGCGGCGCCTGCTGCGGCTGGGGCCAGTCGATGTCCAGGTCGGCGGCGGTGACGACGCCGCGCAGGGCGGCCTCGGAGACCGCCCGGGTCTGTTCACGCTGGCGCTGGCGGACGGTGGCGGCCCCCGGCGTCAGCCACGATTTGGCCGCGCTGGACAGGAACTCCGGCATGTGGCGAGTACCCCACACCCCCATCGCGGTCATCCCGCCCAGGGGTTCCAGCCGCTTCCCGACCACCGGCAGGGAAGCTGAAGCGACGCTGAATGCCAGCAGGTAGTCCGCAGGTCGGGCCCGCTTCAACCAGCGCAGGCGGCCGGTCAGGTTCCAACCGGTCTCCCCGGTCTGCGGTGCTGCTGTCATTGGGGGAGAGTACCGCGCTGACGCGAGAGTAAACGGTAATCGGGTGGGTAGTCGGCCGCCGTCAACGGGGACCGGCAATACTGAGCCAGTGGTAAGCAGCGGGTTCCATCCAGATCTGCGCAGAGCCGCCCGATTTCTTCCGCGTGGCGGAATCGGGCCCCGGACATTGCCCCTGCTGCGGGCGCTCGCCGGCATGCAGGGCCGTCGCAAACCCGGCGGCATCGACGTGCTGCCGCTGCCGTCGGGCGGCAACGTCCGGGTTTTTCGGCCACGCGACGGGTCCACCGACCCCGCCCCTGCATTGCTGTGGATCCACGGCGGCGGCTACGTGCTCGGCCAGGCCGCCCAGGATGACCGGCTCTGCCGGAGGTTCAGCGACGAACTCGGTATCACCGTCGCGTCGGTGGACTACCGGCTGGCACCCGAGCACTCCTATCCCGCCGGGTTGGAGGACTGCTGGGAAGGGCTGACGACGCTGGCCGGGCTGCCCGGAGTCGACCCGGCGCGGGTGGCGATCGGCGGGGCGAGCGCAGGCGGTGGATTGGCGGCCGCTCTGGCGCAACTGGCCGTCGACCGCGGCGGGGTCCAACCGGTGCTGCAGTTGCTGGTCTACCCGATGCTCGACGATCGCAGCGCGCAGCTACCGGCCGATCCGGGCTACCGGTTGTGGAGCCCGCGGAGCAATCGGTTCGGCTGGACGTCGTATCTGGGCGATGCAGATCCGCAGGTCGCGGTGCCGGCTCGGCGCACCGATCTGAGCGGGCTGGCGCCGGCCTGGATCGGCGTGGGCACCCTGGACATGTTCCACGACGAGGATCTGGCCTACGCGGACCGGCTCCGGCAGGCAGGCGTGCCGTGCGAGGTCGGAACCATCGCGGGTGCGTTCCATGGTTTCGATCTGCTGCTGGCCAAGGCGCCGGTCTCGCGGTCGTTCTTCGCCAGCCAGTGCGCCAGCCTGCGAAACGCATTCGCTCGGGAGGGCTGATCAGATGGTGGGTTCTGAGGAGCTGCGCGCGCTGCGCGGTGCGATCGCCGAGTTGATGGCCAAGACCGACGACGGTGGCTGGGACGAACTGGGCGCGATGGGCCTGCTGGGGCTGCTGGTGCCCGAACAGTACGGTGGCGCCGGCGCCGGACCGGTCGAGTTGGGCGTGGTGGCCGAGGAGCTGGGCCGGGCACTGTTCGCCGGCCCGTACTTGTCGACGGCCGTGCTCGCGGTGAATCTCCTTGCGGTCCTCGATGATCCGACGCAAAGCGAGACCGTGCTGCCGGCGATCGCCGCCGGGCGGTCCCGGGTTGCGGTCGCTTTCGCCGAGGGTGCCTCGACCCGCCCGCCGGCGGCTCCCGTGACATCCGCGCGCGGCGACGGGACGGCGCTGGTTACCGGTGAGAAGCGGTTCGTGCTCGACGCCGACTCCGCTGATCTGCTCTACGTCCTGGCCACCACCGACACCGGGCCGGGCGTTTTCGCCGTCGATCCCGCCGGGCCGGGCGTCACCGTGGAACCGTCGACTACGGTCGATCAGTCCCGCCGGTTGTGCGCCGTCCGCTTCGCCGATGCCCCGGCCACCGCGGTCGGCACGCCGGGAAGCGGCGTCGAGGCGTTGACGGTGGCGCTGGACCACTCGGCGGTGGCGCTGCTCGGCGAGCAGGCCGGTGCGGCCCGGCGCGCGATGGAGATGGCCCGCGACTACGCCAAGACCCGCTATCAGTTCGGCCGGGCGATCGGCAGCTTCCAGGCCGTCAAGCACATGTGCGCCGACATGCTGTTGGAGGCCGAGTCCGCGGTGTCGGCCGCGCGCCACGTCGCCGCGGCTGCCGCCGACGGTTCGCCGGGCTGGCTCGCCGACCTCGCGCTGGCACAGGCCTACTGCTCGGACGCATTCGTCTTCGTGGGCGCCACCAACATTCAGGTGCACGGCGGCATCGGATTCACCTGGGAGCACCCCGCGCACCGGTATCTGCGCCGGGCCCGCGGCGACGCCCAGCTGTTCGGCAGCCCCTCCTGGCACCGCGAGCGCTACCTGCGTGAGATCGGAGCGTGAGATGACCGACACCGACGACGCCTTGCGGGCCGAGGTCCGGGCCTGGCTGGCCGCCAACTGGTCACCCGACACCGACCGGGCCACCTTCGCCACGGCCGTCCTGGAAGCGGGCTGGGCCGCACCCAGCTGGGAGCCGAGCTGCTACGGCCGCGGGCTCACCGACCGTCAATCCCGGATGGTGGCAGCCGAATTCACGGCGGTGGGCGCCCCGGGAACAGGGCACGACCGGGCCGACCTGTTCGCCTGCACCGTGCACGACTGTGGCTCCGAAGATCAGAAGCGCAGGCTGCTGCCCCCGGCGTTGCGCGGCGAGAGCAAGTGGTGCCTGCTCTACAGCGAACCCGGCGCGGGATCGGATCTAGCCGGCCTGCGCACCCGCGCCGAACGCGACGGCTCCGACTGGATCGTCAACGGGCAGAAGGTGTGGACGTCGTTCGCGACCACCGCCGACTACGGCTTACTGGTGGCGCGTACCGACCCCGATGTGCCCAAGCACAACGGCATCACGTTCTTCATGCTGCCGATGCGCCAGCCCGGTGTGGAGATCCGACCGATCCACCAAATCACCGGCGAATCGGAGTTCAACGAGGTGTTCCTGACCGACGCCCGGGTGCCCGACGCGAACCGGATCGGTGAGCCGGGTGCCGGCTGGTCGGTGCTGCAGGTCGCGTTGGGTTACGAGCGCCGGCTGATGGGTGATGTCGCGCGTACCACCCGCGGCCGCCGTGAGAAGTCCGGCGACCTGGTCGAATTGGCGCGCGACGCCGGTTGCCTGGGCGACTCCCACATCCGCCAGCAGATCGCCCGCGCGCAAGCGCTGTCCACGGTGAACCGGTGGAACACCCAGCGGGCCAAGACCAGTACCGACCGCGCCGAGGCCGCGACCCTGCTGGCGCTCGGCAAGATCGCGATGTCCCGGATCCTGCACGAGACGGCCCGGGTGGCCACTGAGATCGTCGGCGCCGAGTCGATGCTGAGCGGACCGGAGAATCCGGTCGGTGACGCGGTGACGTTCCGGGCGCTCAACGCCTACTTCACCTCCATCGGAGGCGGCACCGATCAGATTCAGCGCAACATCATCGGTGAGCGGGTGCTCGGCCTGCCCAAGGAGCCCGACCCGTACCGGGATGCCCCGTTCCGCGAACTCCCGCACTAGAACTGCAGGGCGGTGAAACGCCAGTCCAGCACCTGACGATCCGTCTCGCCGGCGGCCCCGGCCGCATAGACCAGAGATCGCAACCCCAGGACGTTGTCGGCGGCCGATTCGACATGCAGTTCGCTGTAGAGGGTGTCGCCTTCGTGGACCGGACCGGTGTGATCGCAGGACTTCCAGCCCAGCACCGTGACCAGATTCGGCAGTAGACGGCAGGCCTGCGCCAGCGCCAGTCCGATGGTGTGGCCGCCGTAGACCAGGCGCTGCCCCGCCACCCGCGAGTCATGGTGGGTGGCAGCGATATTGAGTGTCAGGCGGGCCAATTCCGGGGCCGAGCTGACCACATCGCCGCTACTGGTCAGCACGGCACCTTTCACGCCGGCCTCGGCATGGTCGAAATGCGGGCCGGGAACCCGCCGCCGGAACTCTTCGGCGTCCCAGTGCGCGGTGACATCCGGTGGCGCCGCGAGTCCGGCGCCGACGGTGGACAGATCGTCGCGGTGGCCGGTGTCGGAAGCACCCGGTGACAGCGGCAGCATCGCGCAGCGGTAGAAGTCGAGCACCAACCGGTCGACCTGATCGATGGTGGTCACCCGCAGCGCCACCAGCCCGGTGGGCTCCCGGCCGGGCCTCGCCGAGTTCTGTTTCAGCCCCACGACTTCGGTGCGGGTGAACAGCGTGTCGCCGATCACCGGGAATCGGAAGAAGGCCAGGCCCCGGTAGAACAGGTTGGCCTTGACACGGCGGGTGACCAACGTGGACTGCCCGATCGCGACGTCGCACACCAGGCCAGGGTGGGCCAGCGGCGTGGTCGCCCCGGTGACCACCCGGGACAGCTCGGCGTCCAGCGGCAGACGCAGCCGGTCGCCGAGGATCGCCTGATGCAGTGCGGCGGCGCCGGCTGTCAGCGTCATCGCCGGGGCCGCGTCGAACACCTGACCGACTTGGAGTTCGTCGAAGTAGGGGCCGCTCGTCATCTGGAAATCCTGACATACGGTGAACCAATGACGTCCCCGCTGACCGACGAAGAGTCGATTCTGGTCGAGACCGTCCGCCTGTTCGTCGACCGGGAGGTGAAGCCGACCGTTCGCGATGTCGAACACGCCAACACCTATCCCGAGGCCTGGATCGAGCAGATGAAGCACCTCGGCATCTACGGGCTTGCCATCCCCGAGGAATACGGCGGCAACCCGGTGTCGATGCCGTGCTACGTACTGATCACCCAGGAGCTGGCGCGTGGCTGGATGAGCCTGGCCGGCGCGATGGGCGGGCACACCGTCGTGGCCAAACTCCTGACATTGTTCGGCACCGAGGAGCAGAAGCAGCGCTATCTGCCCGCCATGGCCACCGGCGCGCTGCGGGCCACCATGGCGCTGACCGAGCCGGGAGGCGGCAGCGACCTGCAGAACATGACCACCACCGCGGTGCCTGCTGCGGCACCCGACACGTTGGTGATCAACGGCGCCAAGACCTGGATCTCCAATGCTCGCTACTCGGGTTTGATCGCGCTGCTGGCCAAAACCGATCCGAAGGCCACCCCGCGGCACAGCGGGATCTCGGTGTTGCTGGTGGACAACCCGATTGACGGACTGACGATCTCCCGAGACCTGCCCAAGTTGGGCTACAAGGGCGTGGAGAGCTGTGAGCTGAGTTTCGACGGTTGCCAGGTGCCGGCCACGGCGGTGCTGGGCGCAGTACCGGGCCACGGCTTCGCCCAGATGATGAAGGGCCTGGAGACCGGTCGCATCCAGGTGGCGGCACGAGCCTTGGGGGTGGCGACCGCCGCGCTGGAGGACGCGCTGGCCTACGCCCAGCAACGGGAGAGTTTCGGTCAGCCGATCTGGAAGCATCAAAGTGTCGGTAACTATCTGGCCGACATGGCCACCAAACTGACCGCCGCCCGCCAGCTCACCCGCTACGCCGCCGAACGCTACGACAGCGGGCAGCGCTGCGACATGGAAGCCGGCATGGCCAAGCTGTTCGCCTCCGAGACGGCGATGGAGATCGCGCTGAACGCGGTGCGCATCCACGGCGGTTACGGCTACTCCACCGAGTACGACGTGGAACGCTACTTCCGGGACGCACCGCTGATGATCGTCGGCGAGGGCACCAACGAGATCCAGCGCAACGTGATCGCCGCACAGTTGGTGGCCCGCGGCGGGATCTAGCCCGCTCGGGCCGCCGGTGTTCCCGGAGGTGGTTGCCCGGTTCGGGTCGCCCCAACCGGCACCACCGAAGGCGCCGTGTTGGGCCGATTTGCGTCCGGTTCGAGCGTCGCGTCCTACCGGAGGAAGTCGGTCGGATGGAACTATCGCGGTATGGGCAGCTATTCCTGGGCCGTGGTCGGCGCGGGCCCGGCCGGCATCGCCGCGGTGGGCCGGCTACTTGACCACGGCATCGCCGGGAAGGAGATCGCGTGGATAGACCCGGAATTTGGCGCCGGCGATCTCGGAGCCAAATGGCGGGCCGTGCCCAGCAACACTCACGTCGGACTGTTTCTCGACTACCTGAACGCCTCCGCGTCCTTTCGCTTCGGACAAGCGCCTCCGTTTGAACTGGGGAACATCGATCCGGGCCAGACGTGCCCGCTGCGGATGGTCGCCGATCCGCTGGTGTGGGTCTCGGGTCAGCTGCGCGAGGAGGTCGTACCGATGCCGACGGTGGCCACCGAGCTCTGGCTACGTGACCGCCGCTGGACGGTACGCACCGGTCAGGGCGACCTCACGTCGAAGAACGTCATCCTTGCGATCGGATCGGTTCCCAGGAAGCTCAGCCACACCGGGCTCGAAGAGATCCCGGTCGAAGCCGCCCTCGATCCAGGCAAACTCGCAGAACTCGATCTCGACGGGGCCGTCGTCGCCGTGTTCGGCTCGTCGCACTCGTCGATGATCGCCCTGCCGAACCTTCTGGAGACGCCGGTACGCAATGTGATCAACTTCTATCGCAGCCCGCTCAAATATGCTGTTTATCTGCAGGATTGGATACTGTTCGACGACACCGGCCTCAAAGGGCAGGCCGCCCGGTGGGCCCGGGAGAACATCGACGGAACCTACCCGCCGCGCCTGGACAGGTGCTCGGTCAACAGTCCCGAGTTCGGTGAGCGCCTCCGGGAGTGCAGCCACGTCGTCTACACCGTGGGATTCGAGCGCAGACAGCTTCCGGTGACACCTCAATGGGGGCCGCTGAATTACGATGCCAGCAACGGGATCCTGGCTCCCGGGCTGTTCGGGATCGGCATCGCTTTCCCCGAATACCGGATTACCCCGCTGGGATCCGGCGAGTACCGGGTCGGCTTGCACAAGTTCATCCAGTTGCTCGATGATGCCCTGCCGCTGTGGCTGCGCTACAGCACGTGATCACCCGGAGTACTTCGCCACCAGCTCGTTCTTGTACAGCTTGCCGGTGTCGGTGCGCGGCAGTTGCGCCTCGAAGGAGATCGAACGCGGACACTTGTAGTGCGCCAATCGTTCTCGCAGCCAATCTGACAGCTCCTCGGCGAAGGCGTCGGTGGCGTCGGACGGATCGACGGTTTGCACCACCGCTTTGACGCGCTGTCCCATCTCGTTGTCCGGGATGCCGAACACCGCCGCGTCCATCACCTTCGGATGGGTGATCAACAGGTTCTCGGCTTCCTGCGGGTAGATGTTCACACCGCCCGAGATGATCATGTGGTGCCGGCGGTCGGTGAGGTACAGATACCCGTCCTCGTCGAGGTAACCGATGTCGCCGACGGTGGCCCATCCGCGGCTGTTGCGCGAATTGGCCGTCTTGTCCGGGTCATTGAGATATTCGAAGGTGTTGCCGCCCTCGAAATAGATCTCGCCGGGCTGGCCGGCGGGCAGTTCGTTGCCGTCCTCGTCGAGGATGTGCACCCCGCCCATCATCGGCTTGCCGACCGAGCCCGGACGGGCCAGCCACTCCTCGGCGCTGATCAGCGTCGATCCGTGCGCCTCGGAGGAGGCGTAGTATTCGTCGACGATCGGGCCCCACCAGTCGATCATCTGCTTCTTGATCTCCACCGGGCACGGCGCCGCCGCGTGCATCACCCGCTGCAAACTGGAGACGTCGTAGGAATCCCGTACCGCGTCAGGCAATTTCAGCATCCGGGTGAAGTGGGCCGGAACGAACTGGGCATGCGTGACCCGATGGCGCTGGATCGCGTCGAGGCAGCCCTCCGGATCGAACTTCTCCAGCACCACCGTGGTGATACCGGCGGCCTGCACCTGCATCGACCACACCGACGGGGCGGTGTGATACAGCGGCGCCGGGCTCAGATAGACCGAGTCGGGAGTCATCCACACCGACACCAGCATCGACATCAGCCCCGGCGCCTCGGCCGGCGGTAGATGCGGCAGTGCACGTTTAATCCCCTTGGGTCGCCCGGTGGTCCCCGACGAGTACTGCAGCAGGTCGCCCTCGATCTCGTCGTCGATCGGCGTGACGGGTTGATCGGCAACGCATTCCGGATAGCGCTGCCAACCGTCCAGGTCGGCCTCTTCGGTTCCCGAGGCGATCATCAGCAGCTCGGGAAGGCCGTTGGGCAGGTACTCGGCCAGGTTCTCGCAGGTCTTGCGCAGCGCTGCGGAACCGATGACTCCCTTGGCGGCGCTGTTGTCGATGATGTAGGCGGCCTCGGCGGCGGTCAGGTGGGTGTTGATCGGAACGTAGTACAGGCCGCTGCGCCGCGCCGCCCACATCACCGCATGGATGTGCTCGTTGTTCTCCATGAGGATCGCCACGGTGTCACCCTCGACCAGCCCGGCGCGGCGGAAGTAGTGCGCCAACCGGTTGGCGCGCGCCTCGAGGTCATCGAAGGTGATGACGGTGCCGGACGGGTGCAAGATGATGGCCGGCTTGTCGGCGCCGAGATGCTCGCGAATCTGCATGCGCAGACTGTACCGCCGCCAAACTTGACGGGTGTCAACTGGTCGGGTTCGGGCCGAGTTCGCTGATCATAAAGGCGCCCCGGGCAACGAGGGCGGCGGCGACGTCGGGATCGGTACGGACGCGGTCGGGAAGATTCCCGGTCGAGAACAGCGTCGCGAAACCGTGCGACATCGACCAACCCGCTATGACCCGAAATTACCGGTCTTAGTCTTAGTCCAGTCGGACTAACCCCGTGTCTGCTCGCCAGGGATTAACCCAGGCGCTGCTTGAGGGCGTCGAATTCGTCGCGCAGGCCGGTGGGCAGCTGGTCGCCGATGAACTCGAACCACTCCTCGATCAGCGGCAACTCGGCACGCCACTCGTCGACGTCGACGGTCAGCGCCTGCTCCACATCGGCGGGGTCGACCTCGAGTCCGGCCAGCTCCAGATCTGAGGCGTGCGGCACGGTGCCGATCGGCGTGGACTCGCCGGAGCCCTTGCCCTCGACCCGGTCGATGATCCACTTGAGCACCCGGCTGTTCTCACCGAATCCGGGCCACAGGAAGCGGCCGTCCTCGCCGCGGCGGAACCAGTTGACGAAGAACACCTTCGGCAGCTTGGACTCGTCGGAGTTCTTGCCGATGTCGATCCAGTGCTGCATGTAGTGGCCGGCGTTGTAGCCGATGAACGGCAGCATCGCCATCGGGTCCCTACGGACCTTGCCCACTGTGCCTTCAGCGGCGGCTGTCTGCTCGGAACCCATTGTGGCGCCGATGAACACACCGTGCTGCCAGTCGCGGGCCTCGCTCACCAACGGAACGGTGGTCTTGCGCCGAGCGCCGAACAGGATCGCCGAGATCGGCACACCGGCCGGGTCGTCCCACTCCGGGGCCAGGATCGGGCACTGCGACATCGGGGTGCAGTACCGCGAGTTCGGGTGCGCGGCAGGGGTGCCCGACTCGGGCGTCCAGTCGTTGCCCTTCCAGTCGGTGAGGTGCTCCGGGGTCTCCCCGTCGATGCCCTCCCACCAGATGTCGTTATCGTCGGTGTGCGCGACGTTGGTGTAGATGGTGTTGCCGGCCTCGACGGTCTTCATCGCGTTCGGGTTGGAGCTGTAGGAGGTGCCCGGCGCCACGCCGAAGAAGCCGGCCTCCGGGTTGACCGCATAGAGCCGGCCGTCCTTACCGAACCGCATCCAGGCGATGTCGTCGCCGAGGGTCTCCGCGCGCCAACCAGGGATCGTGGGCTGGATCATGGCCAGGTTTGTCTTGCCGCAGGCCGACGGGAAGGCGGCGGCGATGTAGTAGGCCTTGTTCTCCGGAGAGATCAGCTTGAGGATCAGCATGTGCTCGGCCAGCCAACCCTCGTCGTGGGCCATCGCCGAGGCGATCCGCAGCGCGTAACACTTCTTGCCCAGCAGCGCGTTGCCGCCGTAGCCGGAGCCGTAGCTCCAGATCTCCCGGGTCTCCGGGAAGTGGGTGATGTACTTCTCCTCATTGCACGGCCACGGCACGTCCTGCTGACCCTCGGCCAGCGGCGCACCCACCGAGTGCAAGCCCTTGACGAAGTCCCCGTCGGTGCCGATCTTGTTCAGCGCCGCGGTACCCATCCGGGTCATGACCTTCATCGAGGTCACCACGTAGGCCGAGTCGGTGATCTCCACGCCGAGCTTGGGGTCCTCAGCACCCAGCGGCCCCATGCAGAACGGCACCACGTACATCGTGCGACCACGCATGCAGCCCCGGTACAGCTCGGTCATGGTGGCCCGCATCTCGTCGGGGTCCATCCAGTTGTTGGTAGGGCCGGCGCCCTCCTCGGTGCGGGTGCAGATGAACGTCCGGGACTCGACCCGGGCCACATCGGCGGGGTCGGAGAGCGCCAGGTAGGAGTTCGGCTTCTTCGCCTCGTCGAGCTTGACCGCGGTTCCGGCCTCCACCAGCCCGGCCATCAACCGGTCCCACTCGCCGTCCGAACCGTCAGACCACTCCACCCGGTCCGGCTGGGTGAGCTCGGCGACCTCCTGGACCCAGGCCAGCAACCCGCGGTGTTTTGTCGGGGCGGTGTCCAGACCGGGGATGGTCGCTGAGGTCATTGAACTCTCCTGTTGTAACCTGTGTCACTTCGTGGCGTTGCCGCTGATGTGCGCCGCAGTCCACCTCTTATACCTTCATTAGATAAGAGGTTACCGTGCATATCGGCGCGCGGCGAAGCGGGCGTACACCCGGCTAGTCGGCGGCCGCTCGCGTGGTCTCCTCCGGACCCGATTCATCCAGTTGATCCGGCAGTAGCCCCAGCGTCGCCTCTCCTCCGTCGAGGCTCACTGAACTGCTCGGCTGATCCGGCAGCCCCAGCGTCGCCTCTCCTCCGTCGAGGCTCGCTGAACTGCCGAGTTCGGAGCGCACCGCGGCCAGTGCCCGCTGCAGCGTCGGCAGCTGCCGATCTCGCACCGCCGCGGCCCGGGCGCTCGCGGCGGCGTGCTCACGCAGTTCCCGGTCCAGCGCGGCGATCCGGTCAGCGGCCCGCGCCGCCTCGATTTCGTTGCGCTCGGCCAGTTCAGCGGTCAGTGCCGACTCGGCGGCCACCACCCGCAGCGCCACCTGCTCCTGCAGGGCCGAACGCAGCGCGGCGGCCGCATCTCCCACCCAGCGATCGAGCACCGCCCGGTCGCGCAGCAGTCCGCGGATGTGGACCACCCACACCGTGACGGCCACCCCGACAGCGACACACAGCACCGCACCGGCCACGGTCAAACCCGGGGCCAGATGGGCGAACAGCCGACTCAGCGTCAACGCCACCCCCATACCGAAACCGGCGCCGAGCAGAGTCATCAGCTGGGTCTCCAGGCGCCGGGACGCCAACGCCGGCGCTCCGGGCTCGCTCTGCGGAGCCGGCGGGGTCGAGGGCGCCGCCGCGGTGTCCCCGGACAGACCCAACTCCTGTGCGACGTCGGCCAGGTGCTCGGCGACGCCCTGGTCGACCTCGGCCACGACCTCCTGCAACCGGTCGCGCACATAGGCCTCGAACTCAGGCAGCCGGCGCCGGGTCATTCCCGCGGCGTCCTCGGCGAGCTCGCCGCGCACCGAGGCGCAGCGCTTGCGGGCGAAGTGGGCCAGCTGCACCCGGGCCTGGGCGATGCGGCTGCGCAATGCGATCGTCCGCTCGGATTTCGTGATCCGCCGCTGCCGCACCACCTCGTCGCGTTGCTCCTGCAGCAGCGCCACCCGGGCGCGCCGGCCCTCCGCGCGGGCGTCGCGGTCGATCCGATCGGCGTCGGTGCGCAGCTGAAACTCCCAGGACCGCAACCGGTTACGGCGCTCTACCGCACCGTCACCGAGCAGTTCGGCCAGTTCGGCGACCAGCCCGTCCACCCGCGGATCTCCCCGCTCAGGTGCCGCGGCCGCCCCCACCCACGCCACGTCGCGGTACCGCGGCGCGTAGTCGGCGAGGGTCTCGCGGGCCGCCTCCTGCATCTCCCGCCACTGGCGGTGCACGTCGATCTTGGACACCACACCGATCACCACGTCGGTGTGGGCGGCCGCGGCGTCGAGCAGCGCGCAGTCCGAGTCGGTCAGTGCCGCGGCCGCCGACACCACGAACACCACCGCCGAGGGCACCTCCCCCGGCATCAGGTCGGTGGCTTCCACCACGCGCCACTGCGGGAGCCGGTCGGCCAGTGCCGACGCCACCGCGCTGACCCCCGCCAGCCAGGGGCCGGTCACCATGATGGCGTCGCAGCGCCGCACCGCCGGCGGGCGCACCCCCGGAGCGATCTCGGCCACCAGGGCGTCCACCGCGGCGGCCGGGTCGGGGTCGGCGATGTCGCGAGCGGCGGTCATGAGCGGTCCCGTGTCGCGGCCCACTCCCGCAGCGACCCACGGGCGATGTCCGCGGCGCAGGCACGCCCGGTGATGCCCACCGGTGCAGTGCGGTAGGCCTGCCACCGGCGGGCTCGCCGCAGCACCGGGTCGCCCGGCGCCCATCGCTCTCCGAGCACGACCGCCGCCGCGGACATCCGGGCCGCCACCGTCGCGTCATCGGTCAGGAACTCATCGATGCGGGCGGCGAAATCCCGGCCGACCGCCAGCGCCTCCAGCCGGGCCACCGCCTCCGACATCCGCCGGTGGCGCACCCCGGCGCCCAGTGCGCCCAGGCGCGCGACGACGCCGTCGACGCCGCTGAGCCGGCGCAGCATCATCCGGGCCTGCGTCACGGTGCCGCCTCGCCGCGCCAGCTCGAGCACCCGCTCGATCCCGGACAGGTCGAGGGTGGCGCATAGCCGCTCGCGCACCGGCCGCGGCACCCCGTGCGGGCAGCGCACGAAGTGTTCGGCGCAGCTGAGGTCGGCGGGCTGCGCAGCGATTCCACACAACCCCGACCACAGCGCAGCGTCCAGTCGCTCCCCCAGCCCGGCGAGCGCGAACAGCGCCGACATCGATTCAGCCGGCGCGTCAGTGGCGGCCGCGACGTCGGTGACACCGCAACACCCCGCCAGGTCCACTTTGTTCAGCACCACCAGCACCGGCCTGCGCCGCGCCGCCCGCACCGCGGCGGTGTCCTCCGGCTTGACCGCTTCGGCGACCACATGGACGAGGGCGTCTGCCGGTGCGTCAGGCCGGTCGGCGACGCACACCCCGGCGGCGGACAACGCTGCCGCGACGGTGCGCCGGCCCACCCCGCGCCGGCCGAATACCGCAACCCGCAGCGGCGCGACGACGCCCGCGGCAATCGACGACAGCCCCGGATCGGAGATCTCGCCGGCCAGCCGGGTCAGCCCGTCGGCGAAGAGCTGGTGCCCCTGTATCACGACCATGCCTCCCGCATCGCCCAATCGGCCCGCACCTTCGAGGCCATGGTGTCAGCTGCGCTCCCGTGATGCGAGTCACCACTGCGCTTCGACGCCGATCTAGGCAACTGTTGGGTATCAATGTGGACCGCGCCGTGGGTACACAGCACCCCATGGGCCACCATGGACTGCATGCATGCGCAGCGCGACGTCGAGACGCCATCAGACGTCGCCGATATCGAAGCACCGACCCCACGGCGTGGCCGAAACTTCAGCGTCCGCTATCGCCACTCCGCGCTCTCCACCGGCCAGCGCCAGACCTGGGAGCGGCTCTGGCCCCAGCTGGGCGCGGACGTGGTGGCGCCGGAGGGTGCCGGCCGCCCCGATCCGCTGGACCCGCGCCCCTGGTTCGGTCGGGACGCCCCGCTGGTGCTCGAGATCGGCTGCGGAGCCGGCACCTCCACGGTCGCGATGGCCCGCGCCGAGCCCGATCTGGACGTCATCGCCGTCGAGGTCTACGAGCGTGGCCTGGCGCAGCTGCTCTGCGCGATCGAGCGGGAACAGCTGGGCAACATCCGGCTGCTGCGCGGCGATGGCCTCGACGTGCTGGAACACCTGATCGCGCGAGAGTCCCTGATCGGAGTGCGGGTGTTCTTCCCTGACCCGTGGCCCAAGGCCCGACACCACAAGCGCCGGCTGCTGCAGCCGTCCACCATGGCCCTGATCGCGGACCGGCTGCGGCCGGGCGGGGTGTTGCACGCGGCGACCGACCACGCCGGCTACGCCGAACAGATCGCCGAGGCCGGCGACGGCGAGCCCGGCCTGCGCCGGGTGACCGACCCTTCCGACCCTTCGAGGCGCGCCGGATTACCGATTTCGGTCGCCCGGCCCACCACCAAGTACGAAGCGAAGGGCCGCGACGCAGGCAGTGTGATCACCGAGTTGATCTGGGAGAAGCCATTGTGAGCGACACCGTGGCGGAGGTCCCCGGCCCGTCGATGGTCATCGCGGACCCGGCCGCTGAGGAGCCGCGGGCCCGCCGGGTGCTGCTGGTGTGGGACGCCCCGAATCTGGACATGGGTCTGGGTGCGATCCTCGGGCGGCGTCCGACCGGGGTGGAGCGGCCCCGCTTCGACGCGCTCGGGCGCTGGCTTTTGAACCGCACCGCCGAGATCTCGGCGAGCCACCCGCAGTGGCCGGTCGAACCCGAGGCCACGGTGTTCACCAACATCGCGCCGGGCAGCGCCGATGTCGTCCGGCCGTGGGTGGAGGCGTTGCGTAACGTGGGTTTCGCGGTCTTCGCCAAACCGAAGATCGACGAGGACAGTGATGTCGACTCCGACATGCTGGCGCACATCGCGTTGCGGAAGGAGCAGGGACTGGCCGCGGTGGCGGTGGCTTCCGCCGACGGCCAGGCGTTCCGGGAACCCCTGGAAGAACTGTGCGGGCTCGGCATAGCCGTCTGCGTGCTCGGATTTCGCGAACATGCCAGCTGGGCGCTAGCCTCGGATACCTTGGAGTTTGTCGACCTGGAAGACATTCCTGGTGTATTCCGGGAGCGGCTGCCGCGGATCAGCCTGGATTCGCTGCCGGAGCAGGGCGCATGGTTGCAGCCGTTCCGGCCGCTGAGCTCACTGCTGGCCTCGCGCGAGTGACAACTGGACAGCCTGACAAGGGGCGCGCGGGTCGAAAGATGTCTCAACAGACTTTAGTGAGGAGCGTATAGGTGTTCGCCTGGTGGGGTCGAACTGTATACCGCTACCGGTTCATCGTAATCGGCGTGATGGTGGCGCTCTGCTTGGGCGGTGGGGTCTACGGCATGAGTCTGGGTGACCATGTCACCCAAAGTGGCTTCTACGACGACGGCAGTCAGTCGGTCAAGGCCTCGGTCCTCGGCGACGAGGTGTACGGCCGAGATCGCACCAGTCATGTGGTGGCGGTGTTCACCGCGCCGGAGGGCGAGACCGTCGACGATAAGGCGTGGTTCGACGGGATCAAGAACGGGCTGAACAAGGTCAAGGCCGATCATCCCGATCAGATCATGAGCTGGGTCGGCTACTTCACCAATCCCGAAGCGCTCGCCAACATGGCCGACCCGGCCAAGAAGCACGCCTTCGCTTCGATCCAGATCGAGGGCGACGACGACGACACCATCCTCAAGAATTTCCAGACGGCCGAACCCGACTTACAGAAACTCGACGGCGGCAAGGTCGAACTCGGCGGTCTGCAACCGATCGCCAGCGCACTGACCGGGACCATTGCCAGCGACCAGCAGCGCATGGAGGTGCTGGCCCTTCCGCTGGTGGCGGTGGTGTTGTTCTTCGTGTTCGGCGGGGTGATCGCCGCCAGCCTGCCGGTAATCGTCGGCGGTTTGAGTATCGCCGGGGCGACGGGCATCCTGCAGCTCACCACCCATTTCGGGCCGGTGCACTTCTTCGCCCAGCCGGTGGTCTCGCTGATCGGTCTCGGTATCGCGATCGACTACGGCCTGTTCGTGGTGAGCCGGTTCCGAGAGGAGATCGCCGAGGGCTATGACACCGAGGCCGCGGTCCGGCGCTCGGTGATGACCGCCGGACGCACGGTGGTGTTCTCGGCGGTGCTGATCATCGCCTCGTGCGCCAGCTTGCTGGTGCTGCCGCAGGGTTTCGTGCACTCGTTGACCTATGCGTTCTTCGCCGCGGTGGGGCTGGCGGCACTGCTGTCGATCACCCTGCTGCCGGCCATCCTGGGCGTGCTGGGCTCCAACGTCGACGCGCTCGGGGTCCGCACGCTCTACCGTGTTCCGTTCCTGCGGGACTGGGAGTTCTCCAACCGCATCATCGGCTGGTTCGCCGAGAAGACCCAGAAGACCAAGACCCGCGAAGAGGTCGAGGCCGGCTTCTGGGGCAAGCTGGTCAACTTCGTGATGAAGCGGCCGTTGGCGTTTGCGATCCCGATCGTGGTCGCGATGATCCTGCTGATCATCCCGCTGGGCAAGCTGACGTTCGGCGGGATGAGCGAGAAGTACCTGCCGCCGGACAACACCGCCCGGGTGGCCCAGGAGCACTTCGACGAGATCTTTCCCGGTTTCCGCACCGAGAAGCTGACGCTGGTGATCCAGAGCACCGCCGACAAGCCGGTCTCCGATCAGCAGGTCGCCGACATCCGCAACCGGGCCATGGCGATCAGCGGCTTCGTCGAGCCGGACGACGACCCGGCCGAGATGTGGAAGGAGCGTCCGTATCTGCCCGGAGCGTCGAAGGACCACTCCGCCCGGGTGATTGAGAACGGCCTGATCAACCGCAACGACGCGGCCCAGAAGATCAAGGCGCTGCGCGCCATGAGCACACCCAAGGGCCTCACCGTGCTGGTTGGTGGCACCCCCGCGCTTGAGCAGGACAGCATCCACGCGATGGTCGACAAAGGGCCACTGATGCTGGTGATCCTGCTGACCACCACCACCTTGTTGATGTTCCTGGCGTTCGGCTCACTGGTGCTGCCGTTGAAGGCGGCGGTGATGAGCGCGCTGACCATCGGGGCGACGATGGGAATCCTCACCTGGATGTTCGTCGACGGGCACGGCGCCGGGCTGCTGAATTTCACTCCCACACCGTTGATGGTGGTGGTGATCGCGCTGGTTGTCGCGGTCGGCTGGGGTCTGGCCACCGACTACGAGGTGTTCCTGGTCTCCCGGATGGTGGAGGCCCGAGAATCCGGGATGTCGACCACCGAAGCCATCCGGATCGGTACGGCGACCACCGGGCGGCTGATCACCGCCGCCGCCCTGATTCTCGCCGTGGTTGCCGCGTCGTTCGTGTTCTCCGATCTGGTGATGATGAAGTACCTGGCGTTCGGCCTGATGGCGGCGCTGCTGCTGGACGCCACCGTGATCCGGATGTTCCTGGTGCCGTCGGTGATGAAGCTGCTCGGCGACGACTGTTGGTGGGCTCCGCGCTGGATGAAGCGCCTGCAGAACCGGATCGGGCTGGGCGAGATCCGGCTGCCCGACGAGCGGCGGAAGGTGACCCGCCGCTTCCCGGCGGCGACGGCCGCGCCGACGCCGGTAGGTGCCGCCGCGCCGCGGCCCGCGCACGACCCCACGCACCCCGCCCCGAGCGGATCCGTCCAGGCCCGCCCGCGCCCAGTCGAACAGTTGCCGACCAGGCCGGTGACCGGCAATCCGTCGGGCGCCCGGACCAACCGGATCAGCACCGGTCCCGACGAGCCGCCCACCACCCGGTTCTCGGCGGCCGAGGCGGTGACCGAGCGGGTGGAGTCCCCCGGCAACGACGGGGCCGTTCCGGAACGCGAGATCGAGTCATGGCTCGGCGAACTGCGCGGTGGCCGTGGCGCGCCGTCGTCGCGCCCGCGGGGCCGACCCGACACCCCGGAGTCGCAGCCCTCCGAGGAGCAGACGCGATCGCTGCCCAAGCCCCCGGAAAGCCCGGAGGCCGAGAACGTCGAGAACGCCCCCACCACGGCCATCCCGGTTCCGGGTTCCCCGGGCGCCCCCTCGAACCCCCCGGACCCGGACAACCCGCCGACCGAGAAGCTCACCGCTCCCGGCGACCAGGGCGACAAATCCGGCGACAACCCGCAGCGGCGCGGTGCCGCCGGTGGTCTCAGTGCGGCGGAGCTGCTGCGTCGGGAGGGCCGGTACTGATCGTGACGGCCGGTGGGTCTGACGACGTGTCGGACACGCTGTCGTCCGACGGACCGACCAGGACCCGCACCGCCCGGTCGATGAAGGCGATCAGCGGGACCGCCAGCAGCGCGCCCACGATGCCCGCCAGGATTCCTCCGGTGGAGATTCCCAGCACCACCGCCAGCGGGTGGATCGACACCGCGCGGCCCATCACCAACGGCTGCAGCACATGGGCTTCCAGCTGGTTGACCGCGATGATCAGGCCCAGGGTCACCAACGCATAGATCCAGCCCTTGGCGATCAGCGCGACGAGCACCGCCAGCAGTCCGGTGAGCACCGCACCGACCAAAGGAATGAAAGCGCCCAGGAACACCAGGGAGGCCAGCGGCAGCGCCAACGGCACCGCCATGATCGCCAGACCGACGCCGATTCCGACGGCGTCGACCAGCGCCACCAGGAAGGTGGCCCGGATGTAGCCGATCAGCGACTCGAAGCCGGCGATCCCGGCCTCGTGCACCCGTTCGCGCACCTCACTCGGGAAGAACTTGACGACGAACCGCCAGATGTTGCGGCCGCCGTAGAGGAAGAAGATCAGCGTGAACAGTACGACGAAGGCGCCGGTGAAGATCTTGGTGATGATCTCGGCCGTCGACAGCGCCCCGCTGGTCAGCTTGGCCTGATTGTTGCGCAACCCGGTGATAACGGTGTCGCCGGCGCTGTCGATCTGATCGCGGCTGAGATGCAGAGGCCCCTCGGTCAGCCACCGCTGGGTCGAGTTGACCACCTGGGTGACCTGCTCGACCAGGCCGGGCACCCCGTCGATGAACTGGTCGACCACGAAGCTCAGCAATCCGGCGAGCGCCGCCAGCCCGCCGAGCAGCAGCAGGAACACCGCCAAGCCGCGCGGCACCCCGCGCCGGTCGAGCCAATCCACGCCGGGCAGCAGCAACGCCGACATCATCATCGCCAGCGCCACCGGGACGACGATCACTTCGAGCCGCCGGGCGATCAGCAGTACCACCAGCGCCGCGGCGAACAACACCAGCAGGCGCCAGGCCCACGCCGCCGCCTTGCGCACCGTGGGATGTACGGATTCGTCTGCGCTGGCTGACATCCCGGTAGCGTAACGATGCCGCAGCGGGAGCACATCGAGTAGCCGAATATCCATGGCGCGCCGTTAACCTCTAATTCCGTGTCCCACGACGTGATCGGCGCCCCGCCCCGGGCCCCGCAACGTCCCGCCGGCGCCCGCTACCGGTGGGTGCGTCCGGTGATCCTCGGTGTCATCGCGGTGGTGCTGACCGTCGAGGTCGTGCTGGTGTGGGACCAGCTGGCCACCGCATGGCGCAGTCTGTGCAGCGCCGACGGTCGGTGGCTGTTCGGCGCGGTTCTGGCGGCGGCGGCGTCCATGCACAGCTTCGCGCAGATCCAGCGCACGCTGCTGCGCTCGGCCGGGGTGACCGTGAGCCAGTGGCGATCCGAGGCCGCCTTCTACGCCGCCAACTCGCTGAGCACCACGCTGCCCGGGGGTCCGGTGCTGTCGACGACCTTCCTGTACCGGCAGCAACGGCGCTGGGGAGCGTCGCCGGTGGTGGCGTCGTGGCAGCTGGTGATGTCGGGAGTGCTGCAGGCGGTCGGGCTGGCACTGTTGGGGCTCGGCGGGGCTTTCCTGCTCGGGGCACGCAACAATCCGTTCATCCTGCTGCTGACCCTCGGCGGCTTCGTCGCGTTGCTGCTGCTGGCCCAGGCGGTCGCATCACGGCCGGAGCTGATCGACGGTATCGGTGTCCGCGCGCTGTGCTGGGTCAACTCGGTGCGCGACAAGCCCGCCGGCACCGGCCTGGCGGCCTGGCGCGGACTGCTGGCGCAACTGGAATCGGTCAGCCTGGGCCGCCGAGCGGCGTCGACGGCATTCAGCTGGTCGGTGTTCAACTGGGTCGCCGACATCGCCTGCCTGGCGTGCGCGGCCTATGCCGCCGGCGGACGGGCGTCGGTGGCCGGTTTGACGGTGGCCTACGCCGCCGCCCGTGCCGCAGGAACGATTCCGCTGATCCCGGGCGGACTGCTGGTCGTCGAGGCGGTGTTGGTGCCGGGCCTGGTGTCCAGCGGGATGAGCCTGCCGGACGCCATCTCCGCGGTCCTGGTCTATCGGCTGATCAGCTGGCTGCTCGTCGGCGCCGTCGGTTGGGTGGTGTTCTTCTTCGTCTTCCGCACCGAGGACGCCGCCGACGGTGGCGCTACCGAACCGCCACCGGCTGAGTCACCCCGCCGGCCGGCGGGCCACTCACCGGCAGGCCGCCGCCGGGCAGCCCGCCCGGCAGTCCGCCCTGAGCCTGTGCGGCCTGCAGCAGCCCGAGCACCTGCGGCAGGCTGAGCGCCAGCTTGCACTGGTCGCTCACCTCCGTCACCGGCGCGGTGATCTTGGCCAGGTCATCGCCGACCTTCGGGTTGGCGTCGAAGTAGCTCTTGAGGTTTGCCAGGGTCTGCGGGCCCGGTTGCTGCTGCAGGGCCCCGGTGAGCACCTGGTTGGTGTCCGGGTGCGAGTCGAGGTAGTCGCCGGTGGAGGTGACGGCCTTACCCACCGTCCGGGCGAGCTCGCTGGCCACGCAGGGGTCCTTGGAAGCGGTCGCCGAGGGCGCGGACGGGACCGCCAGGACGGTGGCGGTGACAGCGCCGCCCAGGGCGGCGGCGGCGATCACGCCCGACAGGCTGCGCCGCAGGGCGGCACGGGTGATATTCACGAACACTCCTAACAACTGGCGAGATTCCCGGTCGGTTCCGCCACGCTGCGGACGCGCACTGGTGTTCTGCTGCCGAAGGATGCTCCGCGGGCGGCACCGGCACGATCCGAGAGGTCCGAGCGCCATCCTGTCAGCAACCACCGGCCGCCGCCACCCGAGCACACGTCGGCCTGGTCACAGTGCGGTTCCCAGACGGCATCAGACCAGCTCAGAGGCGAGGAGAAACCGCCAGCGCAACAGCCGGCTGCGGTAGGCTCGCAGCACGCGACGCACCGGTGCGGGCGAGAGCGGGGAGACCGAAATCCAGCAGTTAATGATGCGCTTCAGCAGCAACCTGCGCAGATTCCGCTGGGTGGTCTTCACAGGTTGGCTCCTGGCTGTGGTCCCGGCGCTCTACCTTGCCGCCACCCAGTCCGGTCACCTCACCGGCGGGGGCTTCGAGGTGGAGGGTTCGCAGTCGCTCCACGTGCAGTATCAGCTCGAGGACCACTTCCCCGACCAGGGCGCTTCGCCACTGGCATTGGTAGCCGCCCCGCGCGCCGAGGCCACCTACCAGGACATGCGGCACGCCGTCGCGTTGCTGCAGCAGGTTGCCGGCGAAGCCTCCAGCGTGACGGTGATTCCCGATCACACCCAGCCGCCGCCACGGCCCGACCGGCCCTACGTGGTGTCGCTCCGGGTGGACTTCAACAACACCGGAGCGGTCGACGTCGCCAAGAAGCTGCGGACCAAGCTGGGGGTGGAAGGCGAGCAACCCGGCCGGATCGAGAACGGTTCGGTGAACCTGTACGTGATCGGGCAGGGCGCGCTGGGGGCGGCGGCATCGGCGAAGACCAAGCAGGACATCGCGGCGGCCGAGCAGTGGAACATG
The DNA here is from genome assembly GCF_010727125.1 of Mycolicibacter terrae. Lineage (NCBI taxonomy): Bacteria > Bacillati > Actinomycetota > Actinomycetes > Mycobacteriales > Mycobacteriaceae > Mycobacterium > Mycobacterium terrae. The sequence continues at coordinate 4,105,922 of NZ_AP022564.1, forward strand.
CCGATCGTGCTGATCGTGTTGCTGGCGGTGTTCGGCTCCCTGGCGGCCGCCGCCATCCCGCTGGCGCTCGGGATCGGCACCGTGATCGTCACCATGGGGCTGGTCTACCTGCTGTCGATGTTCACCGCGATGTCGGTGTTCGTCACCTCGACGGTGTCGATGTTCGGGATCGCGCTGGCGATCGACTACTCGCTGTTCATCCTGATGCGCTACCGCGAGGAACTGCGGGCCGGCCGCCAGCCCCAGGAGGCGGTCGACGCCGCGATGGCGACGTCCGGGCTGGCGGTGGTGCTGTCCGGCCTGACCGTGGTGGCCTCGCTGACCGGCCTTTATCTGATCAACACGCCGGTGCTGGTGTCGATGGCCACCGGGGCGATCCTGGCGGTCTCCGTTGCGGTGCTGGCGGCGGTCAGCCTCACCCCGGTGGTGCTGGCCGTGTTCGGTCGCCCGGTCGCCAAACGGTCGGCTTTGCTGCACTGGTCACGCAGCCCGCAGAACGTGCCGTCACGGTTCTGGGCCCGCTGGACGGCTTGGGTGATGCGCCGCCCGTGGGTGTCGGCGCTGCTGGCTGCCGGTTTTTTGCTGGCACTCGCGGCGCCGGCGCTGTCGCTGGAGCAGGGCAACAGCATGCTGCGTCAGTTCGACTCCTCCCATGAGATCCGCGGCGGGGTCGCCGCGGCAGCCCAGGCCCTCGGCCCCGGTGCGTTGGGGCCGGTCCGGGTGCTGGTCACCATCCCCGGCGCGAACGCGTCGGCGCCCTCGCACGCCCAGACCTTCTCGGCGGTCCGTCAGGCGATGACGCAGGCGCCCAACATCGCCTCGGTGTCCCCGCCGGTCTTCGGCAACGACGACAGCAGTGGCCTGCTGTCCGCGGTGCTGTCGGTCGATCCCGAGGACATGGGCGCGCGCGAGACCATCGATTGGATGCGCGAACACCTTCCCGCGGCGGCCGGTTCGCCGTCGGTGCGAGTGGACGTCGGCGGGCCGACCGCGTTGATCAAGGACTTCGACGACCGGGTCGCGGCAGCCGAACCCATGGTGCTGGTGTTCGTCGCGTTGATCGCGTTCCTGATGCTGTTGATCTCGATCCAGTCGGTGTTCCTGGCGTTCAAGGGCGTCGTGATGACGGTGCTGTCGGTGGCCGCCGCCTACGGAAGCCTGGTGGCGGTGTTCCAGTGGGGGTGGCTGGAACGACTCGGGCTCGCGCCCACCGGGTCGATCGACAGCTTCATCCCGCCGATCGTGCTGGCCATGACGTTCGGCCTGTCGATGGACTACGAGATCTTCCTGCTGACCCGGATCCGGGAACGATTCCTGCAGTCCGGCAACACCCATGACGCCGTAGCCCACGGTGTGAGCACCAGCGCGCGCACCATCACCAGCGCCGCTCTGATCATGATCGCGGTATTCATCGGATTCGCGTTCGCCGGCATGCCACTGGTCGCCGAACTCGGGGTGGCCTGCGCGGTGGCGATCGCGGTGGACGCCACGGTGGTGCGATTGGTGCTGGTGCCGGCACTGATGGCGATGTTCGACGAGTGGAACTGGTGGCTGCCGCGCTGGCTGGCCCGGATCCTGCCCTCGGTGGACTTCGAGAAGCCGCTGCCCACAGTGGATCTGGGCGACGTCGTGGTGATCCCCGATGACATCTCCGCGCTGATCACGCCCAGCGCCGACCTGCGGGTGGTGGTGAAATCGGCGGCCCGGCTCAAAGACCTGGTTCCCGACGCCGTCTGTGTCGGCGACCCGCTGGCGCTGCGCGGCTGCGGCCACGCCGAGATTGTCACCACCAAGATCGAAGCGCTGCCGGTCGGCGCGGCGGCGGCGCCCGCCGGCGGCAAGATGAGGGGCCACGCGCTGGCCAGACTGGCCGGCGGCTGGCAGGCGCGCACCGGCACCGGTCGGGCGATGCCGAAGGCGGTGCGGCCGGTGCACCCGGTCACGGTGTGGCGACGCCGGCTCGCGGTCGCGCTCGACGCGCTGGAAACCGAGGCGTGGGCGGCAAACGAAATCGGGCTCGAGATTCCGGCGCTGTCACGGCGGCGCCCGATGGAGACCGCGGCCGTCCAACTGCCCACCGGCGACCGGCTGCAGATTCCCACCTGCGCCGAGACGCTGCGGCTCAAGGGGTACCTGCTGATGTCGCGCAACAGCCGCCGGGACTACGCCGAGCTCGCCGAGCTCGCCGACGTGCTCGACCCGGAAACCGTTGCTGAGGCGCTCAGCGGGATCGACAGGTACTACTCTGGTCAACCAGCCGAACGACAATGGATGGCCACGCAGCTGCTCTGTCGGCTCGCCGACCCGGAACCCGCCGAACGCGCGGAGGACGCCTCCGGCGACGGTGCGCTACCGGGCACGGACTGGGACCACGTCCGGGGCCGCTGCCTGGCTGTTGCGGTGGCGATGCTGGAGGAGGCGAGGTGACGTTGGCCGCGGACCGACGCCGTGGATCGCAGCCACCCCGGGCTGGTTCAAGACCCGATTCCCGGCCCGGCAGCACCGACCGGCCGGTGGAGTTCTGGCCCACCTCTGCCATCCGCTCAGCCCTGCAGACCGGCGACATCGCCACCTGGCAGCTGATCGTGGTGGCCCTCAAACGCGACCCCTACGGGCGCACCGCCCGCCAGGTCGAAGAGGTGCTGGAGGGCACCGAACCCTATGGCATCTCCAAGGCGCTGTCGGAGGTGCTGACCCGAGCCCGCGCGCACCTGGAGGCCAACGAACGCGCCGAGGTCGCCCGCCACGTGCGGGTGCTGATCGAGCGGTCGGGCCTGAGCCGACAGGAATTCTGCTCGCGGGTCGGGGTGCCCCCCGACACGCTCAGCGAATACCTCGACGGCAAGGTCAGTCCGCCGGCCTCGCTGATGATCCGGATGCGCCGGCTGTCGGACCGGTTCGTCAAGATGCACACCCGCGGCACGCCCGACGCCATCTGAGGCCGCGGGTCAGCGCGCGTGAATCGGTGACATCTCCAGCACCATCCACTGGCCCCCGCGCTTGGTCAGCGTCACCCGCACCGGCACCACCGCCTGCTTCACCTGCTGGTTCGCCACAGACTGAACGCTGCGCAGCACCACCGCGACCCGAGCTGCCGACGGGCCGAGCGCCTCGACGCCCGCGCTGAGCGTCTGCGCGTCCACGGCGATGTTGCGGTTGGCCATCTCGGTGGCCGTCCGGCCGATGCTCTCCCGGAATGCGTTGACCCGGTCCGGGACCATGAACGCCGCCGCCTTCTCGATCGAGGCGTCCGGGTTGGCCGGCGAGACCGTGGCCGCGGCCTCGGCCATGGCGACGGCGGTCTTGACCACCTCACCGGAGTCCGCCTCCAGTTCCTGGTCGGGCACCGTCCAGCGCAGGTAGCCGAGCACCGCCGCGGCGACCAGCGCCGTGGCGGCCAGGCTGACCACGCCCAGTCGCAGGCCCGGCCGGTCGTCATCGGTGCCGACCGTGACGGCATCGCGGCGCAGCAGCAGGAAGTTCACCACCATGCCCTCGACGATGAGCAGCACCAGCACCGAGCAGACCGACACCCACCACAGCGGCCAGTCGAGCATCAGCCCGACCAGCAGCAGACCGCCGATCGCGGCCAGCGGCGCGACAATGTCGAAAGCCAGTACCCGCCACAGTGTCCGCGACTTCAGGTTGCCCAGCTTGCTCATCGGATCGACCTCAATCGGGAAATCATCAGGTGGCCGTCGACGTCGCTGACGTCGAGGTGCAGCGCCCAGTGCACGGTCTGCGGCCGACCGCCGACGTTCTCGGCGATCGAGGTGGCGATCACCATCACCGGGTCGGTGCGGCCGGGACTCGGCGACTGCTCGGTGGTGGCGGCCGGGTCGTCCAGGTTGTGGCGCTCCATCTCGATCGCGACCGCCTCGATCCGGCCGCTGCTGCGCGACTGGATCTTCTGCACCACGTCCCGGTAGGGCGCCAAAGCGGCTTCGAACTCGGCGTTGAGTTCGCCGACGGTCTTGTCGCGCAGACGCGCCATCCCCTTTTCGACGTTCTCGGCGTTCAGGTTGATCAGCACACTGGTCCAGCTGGCCGCGGTCTGCAGCACGTGACTGCGGTAGGCGCGCTCGTCGACGTCGCGCCGGTGCACATTCCAGGTGATCAAAGCGAACACCAACGCACCGACCGCGACCAAGCCGAGGAACGCCGAAACCAGTCCGTAGCTGGAGAACACGCCGCCCTTGGACGCCTTGGCCGCCTTGGCCGCCTTGGCCGCCGGCTTGCCGGGGGCGGGCTTTTTGACGACCGGTTTCGCGTCGGCTTCGCCCTCGGCGCCGGCCGCCTCCACGGTGGCCGCACCGGGATCGCCGACGCCGTCGTCCGTTTCGGTGGAGATGTCGGGCTGCTCCTCGTCAGGCATGGCGGTGACGCTACAGGACGGCTGTACCGTTCGCCGTGAAAGGATGGGCACCGATGACCTCACCAGCGACGCGTTCCGGCCTCGATCTCAGCCATCTCGACCGGGCCATCCGCCCGCAGGACGACCTGTTTGGTCATGTCAACGGTCGCTGGCTCGACAGCTACGATATGCCGCCGGACCGCGCCACCGATGGAGCCTTCCGCGCCCTGTTCGACCGGGCCGAGATCCAGGTCCGCGAGCTGCTCACCGAAGCCGCCGGGTCCGACGCACCGGCCGGTACCGACGAACGACGGATCGGCGATCTGTACGCCAGCTTCCTCGACGAGCAGACCGTGCAGGCCCGCGGTGTGCAGCCGCTACTGGCGGAGTTGGCCGCGATCGACACCGCCGCAGACCGCAACGCCCTGGCGGTGGTGCTGGGCGCGTGCCAGCGCACCGGCGTCGGCGGTGGCGTCGGCCTCTACGTGGACACCGATTCCAAGGACTCCACCCGTTACCTACTGCACCTGACCCAGTCGGGTCTCGGGCTGCCGGACGAGTCCTACTACCGCGACGAACAGCACGCCGAGATCCTCACCGCCTACCCGCACCACATCGCCAGGATGTTCGCGCTGGTCTATGGCGGAGACCCGAGCGGCTACGAAGCGGTCGCGGCCCGCATCGTCGCGCTGGAGACCGCGCTGGCGAGTGCGCACTGGGATGTGGTCAAGCGCCGCGACGCCGAGCTGAGCTACAACCTGCGCACCTTCGCCGGCCTGCCGAAGGAGGCGCCTGGTTTCGACTGGGCGGGCTGGGTCGGCGCCCTCGGCGTCTCCGGCGATGTCGCCACCGAACTGGTGGTGCGCCAACCCGACTACCTGACGGCGTTCGCCGCACTGTGGGAATCCATAGAGCTCTCCGACTGGCAGGACTGGGCGCGATGGCGGCTCATTCACGGCCGCGCCGGGATCCTGACCGATGCCCTGGTCGCCGAGGACTTCGAGTTCTACGGGCGCCGGCTGTCGGGAACCGAGCAGATCCGGGACCGGTGGAAGCGCGGCGTGTCCCTGGTGGAGTCGATGATGGGTGACGCCGTCGGAAAGCTCTACGTCGCAAGGCATTTCCCGCCGGACGCCAAGGTCCGCATCGATGCGTTGGTGGCGAACCTGCGGGAGGCCTACCGGACGAGCATCACCGGCCTGGACTGGATGACCCCCGAGACCCGGGAGCGGGCGCTGGCCAAGCTGGACAAGTTCACCGCCAAGGTCGGTTATCCGGCCACCTGGCGTGACTATTCGGCGCTGGTCACCGACCGGGCGGACCTGTACGGCAACTTCCTGCGCGGCTACGCGGTCAACTACGACCGTGAACTGGCGAAGCTGGGTCAGGAGGTGGACCGCGACGAGTGGTTCATGACACCGCAGACCGTCAACGCCTACTACAACCCGGGAATGAACGAGATCGTCTTCCCCGCCGCGATCCTGCAACCGCCGTTCTTCGACCCCGACGCCGATGACGCCGCCAACTACGGCGGGATCGGTGCGGTGATCGGCCACGAGATCGGCCACGGCTTCGACGACCAGGGCGCCAAGTACGACGGCGACGGTAACCTGATCGACTGGTGGACCGACGCCGACCGCAGCGAATTCGGCACCCGCACCGAAGCGTTGATCGCCCAGTACGAGGCCTACGTGCCGCGCGCGCTGGACCCCGGCCGGCACGTGAACGGGGCGTTCACCGTCGGGGAGAACATCGGCGACCTGGGCGGGCTGTCGATCGCCCTGCTCGCCTACCAGCTGTCGCTGAACGGGGCCGAGGCGCCGGTAATCGACGGCCTGACCGGCGTGCAGCGCGTCTTCTACGGCTGGGCGCAGGTGTGGCGCACCAAATCCCGTGACGCCGAGGCGATCCGGCGCCTGGCGGTGGACCCGCATTCGCCGCCGGAGTTCCGTTGCAATGGGGTGATCCGCAACATCGACGCGTTCTACGAGGCGTTCGGTGTCACTCGCGACGACGCGCTGTACCTGGAGCCCGCCCAGCGGGTCCGCATCTGGAACTGACGGCTACATCTGCCAGTCTTGGGCGCCGTCGTTCTTGGTGTAGGTGCCGACGGAGTTCTTCACCACGACCGGGTCGCCGCTGCCGAAGTTCTCGTAGAACCATTTGGCGTTGGCCGGGCTCAGGTTGATGCAGCCGTGGCTGACGTTGCGCTTGCCCTGGTCGTTGACCGACCAGGGGGCGCTGTGCACGAAGCCGCCGCTGTTGTCGATGCGGACCGCGTCCTGCACGGTCACCTTGTAGCCGTAGGTGGAGTTGATCGGGACCCCGTAGGTGGAGGAGTCCATCACCACCGTGGGGAACTTCTCCAGCACGTAATAGGTGCCGTTGGGGGTCTCGTGCCCACCGGTCGACATGCCCATTGACATCGGGAAGACCTTCTCCACCTTGCCATCCCGAGTGATCGTCATCTGATGCGACTTGTCGTCGGCGGTGGCCACCAGGGAGTCGCCGGTGCGGAAGGTCGACTTGGTGCCGGCCGCGTCGATCGTGACGGTGGTGTGGGCCGGCCAGAAGTTGAACGGGCGCCAGCGCACCTGGCTGGGAGTCATCCAATAGAACTTGCCGGGTACCGGCGGGTTCGAGGAGATGTGGATCGCCTGCTCGGCCATCGCCTTGTCGGCGATCGGCCGCTGGAAGTTGATGATGATCGGCTTGGCGACACCCACCATGGACCCGTCCAGCGGGTTGAACGAGGGCGGCAGGAACGGTGGGGTGCCGGTGAACGGCTCCGGGTTCTGCCCGGCCACGGGCCCGGCCGCCACCGGAACCGCACCCGGCTGTGTCGCACCCGGCGGTGCCGGCTCGCCGGGCAACGGCTCACCGGGGGCGGGTGGGGCGGGCTCCGGCGGGGGCGGGAACGCCATCGGATCGGCCGGGGGCGCCGGCGGGGGCGGATCCGCCGGGAGCGCCGGCGGAGCGAACGGGTCCGGTGGTGGCGGCAGCTCCGGCGGGGGCGGCTGCCCGGCCGGATCGACCGGCCCGGCGTCCACCGGCGCCGGGTCGCCGGGCTGCTGCGGTGGGTCGGCCAGCGCCGCTCCGCAGCCCAGCGTGAGCACCGCGGCCATTCCCGCGGTGGACAGCCAGGCCCCGATGCCCGCGAGCTTCCATCCCGACATGCGTATACCTCCGGTGGACAATCTTGGCTTCAAGTGTGGCACAAGGCGAGCCCCAGCTAACTCCTACAGCGAGCCGAAAACGACGCGAAACGGGTCGGCACCCGGGTTGAGCTGCGATTTGACCGTCCTGCCCCGTGGCGAAGGTAACCGTGCGCGGAACCTCAGGGAACGACGAACAGCCGCTTGCTGGACGCTATCCCCACCGCCGCGATGCCCACCAGCAGAGCCGATGCGCTCAACATCGCCGACGTTCCGGCCCGCTCGAACAGCAGACCCCCGGCCAGCGAACCGCCGGTGATGCCGACCTGAAACGCCGTCACGTAGAGCCCCGACGCACCGTCGGGATCGTCGGGTGCGGTGCGCATCGCCGCCGACTGCAGCATCGGCGACACCGCCATCGCCATCGCCCCCCACAACACGATCGCGGCCGCGCCCACCACGGTCGTGCCGGTGGTGTGATGCCCGCCGATCGACAACGCCGCCAGGACGACGAACGCCGCCGACATCGCCGCCATGCAGCCGCCGGTGATCGCCTTGGGCCGGTGATCCAGCGGTCTGGCCAGCGGCGGCATCGCGATCAGGCCGGCCAGGCCGAACGCGGCCAGCAGCCAGGCCAGCCGGGCCCCCGGCACACCGACCACGTCGCCGATGATCACCGCGATGAACGTGTAGGAGATGAAGTGGCCGGTGACGGCGACCAGCATCAGCGTGCTCACCCCCAGCAGCCGCCCGTTGCGGTGGTGATGCCGCCCGACCAGCGCCAGCTGATTGGTGCTGAGCACCAGTGCGGGCAGCGCGACGCGGGCCGCCACAGTGATGATCGCCGCCGCCACGGTGATGACGACGACGGCCAGCCGCCAGCCCCAGAGCAGGCTCATGGCAGATGTCAGCGGGATACCGACCACCAGCGCCAGGCTGGTACCCACGTAGATCGCCGTGGTCGCCCGGCCGGAGTGGCTGGGCGGCACCAAGCGGGTGGCGATCGGCGCCAGCACCGACCACATCAGGCCGTGGGTGACGGCGCACAGCCCCCGGCCGGCGGCCAGCACGGTGAAGTTCGGCGCCATCGCCGAGATCACCTGCGAGGCGGTCAGACAGAACAGGGTGATCAGCAGGACCCGGCGGCGTGGCCAGTGGGCTGTCCAGCGCACCAGCGGGATCGTCGTCGCCGCCGCCACCACCGCATACCAGGCCAGCAGGGTCCCGACCAGCGCTTCGCTGACACCCAGGCCCTCCGAGATCGCGGGCAGCGCCCCGACCGGCAGGATCTCAGCGGTGGCGTAGATGAACGCGGCCGCCGACAGGATGGCCAGCTGCGCTGTGATCCGGGGCGTCCACGGACCGGTTCGGGTATTTCCAGATTCGACAGTCATGGTGTGGGGGCAGCGTCGAGTGGTGTTGGCGCATCGCGCTCCCGGTAACTGCTGGTCACATGGTAGCGGCGCGGGCGTCAGGAACGAACCAACCGCGCGATAGCGGCCGAGGCTTCGGTGAGTTTCGCGTCGGCCTCCTCGCCGCCGGATACGACGGCCCCGCTGACACAGTGCGCAAGGTGCTCGTCGAGCAGATTCAGCGCCACCGAGCGCAGGGCGCTGTTGACCGCGCTGATCTGGGTGAGGACGTCGATGCAGTACTTGTCCTCGTCGATCATCTTGGCGATACCCCGCACCTGTCCCTCGATGCGGCGCAACCGCTTGGCGTAGTTGTCTTTCCGCGGGGAGTACCCGGGAGCATCGGTGGTCATAGTGTCCCCAACTGTTGGTTCATCTGATCTATCTCGGTCTGCTGTCGCGCCGCCAGGGACTGGGCGATGCTGATCGCCTCCGGACTCTGGCCATGTTGGATCTCGTTGTGCGCCATGGCGATCGCACCCCGGTGGTGGGAGATCATCGATTGCAGCCAGAGCTTGTCGAAAGCCGGGCCACGCAGTCCCCGCAGTTTGTCCATGGTGGCCTGATCCACCATGCCCGGGATATCGGGGTCCGCGCCATGCCCGCCGGACGGAACGCCGGGCGCCTCCCACTGCAACAGCTGCGCTTGGCAGCCCTGCAGTTCGGCGCGCTGCTGCGCGGCAACCTGGTCGGCGAGCACCACCAGCGCGGGATCCGTGCTCTGTCCCCGCACCATGGCGGTGAGCTCCAGCGCCTGCTGGTGGTGGACGACCATGTTCTCCAGGAAGGCGATGTCGGCGGGGCTGCCGGTGTTGGCCGCCGAAGGACTGCTCGACGCGGCGGGCTCCGGCGCAGATTCCGGCGACTGGCGGTTACAGGCGCCGGCAGCGACGCCGATGGCGAGCGCGACGACGACGGCGAGGGCTGATCTCATGCGCAACACTCTAGCGCATACCCCCGCGGGGTATTTTATTCGTTTTGTCCGGTCACCCCCTACCGGCATACTGAGCTGGTGAATTCTGGGAGCACCGACGCCTCAGCGGCGTCCGCCGACATCAAACCGCGCAGTCGTGACGTCACCGACGGCCTGGAGAAGACCGCCGCCCGCGGCATGTTGCGGGCCGTCGGCATGGGCGACGACGACTTCGCCAAGCCCCAGATCGGTGTGGCGTCGTCGTGGAACGAGATCACCCCGTGCAACCTGTCGCTGGACCGGTTGGCCAAAGCCGCCAAGGAAGGCGTCTTCGAAGCCGGCGGCTACCCCCTGGAGTTCGGCACCATCTCGGTCTCCGACGGCATCTCGATGGGGCATGAGGGCATGCACTTCTCCCTGGTATCCCGCGAAGTGATCGCCGACAGCGTCGAGACGGTGATGTGCGCCGAGCGACTCGACGGCTCGGTGCTGCTGGCCGGCTGCGACAAGTCGCTGCCCGGGATGCTGATGGCCGCGGCGCGCCTCAACCTGGCGTCAGTCTTCCTCTACGCGGGTTCCACCATGCCGGGCTATGCCCAACTGTCCGACGGCACCGAGCGCGAGGTGACCATCATCGACGCGTTCGAGGCGGTCGGAGCCTGTTCGCGCGGACTGATGTCCCGCGAGGACGTCGACATCATCGAGCGATCCATCTGTCCCGGCGAAGGCGCGTGCGGGGGCATGTACACCGCCAACACCATGGCCAGTGCCGCCGAGGCGCTGGGAATGTCACTGCCGGGCAGCGCCTCCCCGCCGGCAGTCGACCGGCGCCGCGACGGCTACGCCCGCGCCAGTGGCCAGGCGGTGGTGGAGTTGCTGCGCCGCGGCATCACCGCCCGCGACATCTTGACCAAGGAGGCGTTCGAGAACGCGATCGCGGTGGTGATGGCGTTCGGCGGGTCCACCAACGCGGTGCTGCACCTGCTGGCGATCGCCCGCGAAGCCGAGGTGGAGTTGACCCTGGCCGACTTCTCCCGGGTCGGGGCGAAGGTTCCACACCTGGCCGACGTGAAACCGTTCGGTGCGCACGTCATGTACGACATCGACAAGATCGGCGGGGTGCCGGTCATGTTGAAGACCCTGCTGGAAGCGGGCCTCCTGCACGGCGACTGCATGACCGTCACCGGGAAGACGATGGCCGAGAACATCGCTGAGCTCAACCCCCCGATCGTCGACGGCAAGGTGCTGCACGCACTGACCGATCCCATCCACCCGACCGGTGGCATCACCATCCTGCGCGGGTCCCTGGCGCCGGAGGGCGCGGTCGTCAAGTCGGCAGGCTTCGACACCGACGTGTTCGAGGGCACCGCACGGGTTTTCGACGGTGAGCGCGCGGCACTGGATGCGCTCGAAGACGGCACGATCAGCGCCGGAGACGCTGTGGTGATCCGCTACGAGGGCCCCAAGGGCGGACCCGGTATGCGCGAGATGCTGGCCATCACCGGAGCGATCAAGGGCGCCGGCCTCGGCAAGGACGTGCTGTTGCTGACCGACGGCCGGTTCTCCGGCGGCACCACCGGGCTGTGCGTGGGCCACATCGCCCCCGAGGCGGTGGACGGCGGGCCGGTGGCGTTCCTGCGCGACGGCGACAAGATCCGGCTCGACGTGGCCAATGCGACCTTGGACATCGTGGCCGACCCCGATGAATTCGCCTCCCGCGCGGACGGTTTCACTCCTCCCCCGCCGCGCTACACCACCGGCGTGCTGGCGAAGTACCGCAAGCTGGTGGGTTCGGCGGCGATCGGGGCGGTCTGCGGGTAAGCCTCCTTCGGCGATTTTTCGGCGCGTCAGGCGTGTCTGGCCGCCTCGCCCCGAGCCCGCATGCCGAAGTACGCGGCATTCAAGCCGAGGATGGTCAGCAACGCACCCGTGATCACGTTGGACCAGATCATCTCCGCGCTGGGCGATCCGCGCATCACGATCCACGGCGACACGATGAACCACACCCCGAACGCCGGCAGGGTCCACGCCAACCCGTGCATGCGGTCCAGCGCCGCCGCCATCCCGCACGCCAGGAATGCGACGCAGAGTCCCACGACCAGGTTGCTGACTGCCAGCCTGGTGGTGGCATCGAATCCGACAATCCACGGGGACACCGCCCCGTAGACGGCCGCCAGCACCGTCAATCCGAAGGTTCCCTGAGCAGACATCGACTCGGCGGCACGCTCGTAGCGTGCGCGTAGAGCTAACAGATCAGGGTGGTGTTCCATTGATGAATGGACTGTACTCATTTCGTAACCTTTCTGTTATGCGGCAGGCAGTTTGGTACCAGCTGCACCCATCCATCTGATGAAAGATTACGCCCGGCGGCCGCTCACCAGCAACGAAGAAGTGGCCGGCGAACCGCGGCTGGCCGGCGCTATCGGACCACGGCCAGGGCGAAACCGTCCCAGCCTTTGACACCGACGGTCTGCAGCGCCGCGGCCTGCAGATTCGGATGCTTGCCCATCAGCTCCAACGCCTCCCGGCTGCCGCGCGCCGTCACGTCGTCGGACCGCGGCTCCAGAATCGCTCCCTCGCGAATCACGTTGTCGACCACGATCACCGACCCGGGGCGGCACAGCTTCACCGCCCAATTGACGTAGCCGACGTTGTTCTCCTTGTCGGCGTCGATGAACACCAGATCGAAGGGGTTGCCGGTCAGCTTCGGCAGGGTCTCCAGCGCGGGGCCGACGATCACCTGCACCCGGTCACCGACGCCGGCACGGTCCAGGTTGGCCCGGGCGACCTCGGCGTGTCTCGGCTCGTACTCCAGCGTGACCACGGCACCGCCGGGCCCGGCGGCCCGCGCCAGCCAGATCGTGCTGTAGCCGCCCAGCGTCCCGATCTCCAGAATGCGGGTGGCGCGGGTCGCGGTCGCCAGCAGACTCAAGAACCTGCCCTGCTGCGCCGAGACCGCGATCGGCGGTAGCCCGGCCGCGTCGCTGGCGGCCAGCGCAGCCTGCAATTCCGGGTCATCGCCGGCAAGGATGCGGTCCAGCAGGGTGTCGACGTCGCGGGGCGTTGGAGTTTCAGTCACGTCCACCGAGGCTATCCCGCTATCACGATTTCCGTCGCGGAGCCCTTTACCCTATACCCCTATAGGGTATATAGTTAGTCGCACCGGCGCCCGCCGGATCTCACGGAAGGAGCGACACATGGCGAACTACGAGGCAGGAACGGTGCTGACCTGTGGTCACGGAGACTGCGGATGCCGAGTTCGGATTGAATCCGCGTGCCACTGCCCGGATGCCGGCGCAGCCTACAAATGCACCTGCGGTGAGGATCTGGTCCCCGTCAGCAGCTGAGGACAGGCGCCGGTGACGCACCCCGGCCGTGCGTCACCGGACGCCTTCCTGGGCGAACACCACCCGCAGCACGTGGCCCAGTTCGGGGCCCATCACGATCGCGGCCAGCTCGCACAGCGTGGCGACGAATTCCGGACCGTGCGGCGGCTGGATGTCGCACAGATGGTGGGCTATCTCGTGCAGTACCACCAGCTCCCGCAGCGCCCAGTCCCCACCGCGCTGGTCCGGCACCGCGATAACGCCTGCCACGCCGTGCTTTTCGTAGTGCGCCGCGGTGGCGCCGCGGCGCGCGCGCACACTCAGTCCCACCGCACCCGGCCACCGACTGCGCACCGACGGCAGCGCCAGCACGTCGTCGACGTAGCGCTGTACCGCCACCACCGAGCCGAAGCGGGCCTCCGGCGGAAGGGTCAACCTGGTACCGAAGAAGTCGATGTCGCCCGAACCCCGCTCGGTGGCGCGATCGAACAAGGTCCGCACGAAGATCTCCGCGGCGTAGACCTTGGCGCGCTGGGTGTCGCGCTCGGAACGCTCGGTCACCGCTCCAGCGCGGACCGCGCCACCGACAACTCGGGGTCATCGCCCAGCCGTGCTCGCCGGCCGGCCCGGTCCCCGGCCCGTCGCGCTGCCGACGAATATCCCGCCGAGGCCCGGGTGGCCCGCCAGGTGCCGCGCGCCTGCGACGCGCTGCGGTAGTAGTCGTGCAGCTCGATCTCCTTGTTACGCAACGCGATCGCGGTACCCGGGGGACGACGACGGTCCTGCTCGGCCTCCTTGCGGGTCTCGTCGCGCGCTTCGGCCAGCCGCTGGCCCACCCGGGCGCCGAACGCGAGGTGGAAGTTGAGCCTGGCGGTGATGGTCGGGGTGGGCCGATGCGCGCCGGTGGCGATGTAGGTGTCCGAGGCCCGGACCATCTGGACGACCAGGCTGGCGTAGAGGGCATGGGTGGCGTCGATGTCCTCGGCGAAACCGTAGGCGTAGACGAACGTGGAGTTCGACGCGACGTCGCACCGCACGTCGTTGGCCGCGGCGATTCCCACGAACAGCTGAACATAGGTGCGCAAGCCGCGGGCGCCGGGCGATCCGATGGTGATGGTGCGCTGCACCGGTGTGGTCGCCGGTGTCCGGGCGGCGGAATGCGCCCGTGCCACCGCCAGGTCGATGGAGGTCGCCGTGGCCAGCCGCTGCGCGGCGGCCATGAACGCCTCGGCCTCATGCGCATTGTCGGTGCCTTCGGCCTGGCGCAGCAGGGCGGCGATGCGCGCCAACATCTTGTCGTCGGTGCTCATGTCGGCCACGCTAACCGACGCGGGCGACGAGGTGCCGACGGCGACTCACAGGTGCGCGTCGATCCAGGCCACCACGTCGTCAAGCACCAGCGCGCGCTCGGGTTCGTTGAACACCTCGTGATACAGACCCGGATACACGGTCCGCCGCACATCGGTGGACCCGACGCTCTCCGCCAACCGCCTGCTGCCCTCGGCGGGCACCAGGCCGTCCTCGGCGCCGTGCACCACCAGGAGCGGCGCCGTGAGGGCGGCCGCCCGCGACGGCATGGTCTCGCCGACCTTGATCAGCGCCCGCGCCACCCCGGCGGGCACCCGGCCGTGGTGCACCAGCGGATCGCTGTCATAAGCAGCCACCACCGCGGGATCGCGGGAGACCAGGCTGCTGTCGAGCTTCTCGACCGGCAGGCCGGGGGCGACGGCGCCGAGGGCCTTGGCGACGAATGCCAGCAACGGCGACACCGTGCCGGCCATGTCCACCGCGGGCCCGGACAGCACCATCAACTGATAGTCGTCGGGGCGGTCCACCCCGTAGCTGAACACGACCGCTCCACCCATGCTGTGCCCGAGCACCACGCGCGGCAGCCCGGGGTGTTCCCGGGCGCCGATTCCCGCACAGGTGTGAAAGTCGCCGGTGTATTCCGAGATGTCCCGGCACAGCACCCGCTTGCCCCCGGAGCGGCCGTGGCCGCGGTGATCCAGCGCGTAGGTCACCAGTCCGGATTCACCGAACCGGGTCGCGACATGGTCGTAGCGGCGGGCATGCTCACCGAAGCCGTGCGAGAGCACCACCACGGCGCGGGGGGCCGCTTGCGGTGTCCAGGTGTCGTAGACGATCCGCACTCCGCGCACACCTTGGAAGGTTCGCTCGGTGCGGGTGACGGCCATCAGGGCAGCGTAACGGGCAAACATCGCGCCCCGGTAACCTGAGGCGCCATGGGACGAGTCGAGGGCAAGGTTGCCCTGATCAGCGGCGGCGCGCGGGGCATGGGTGCAGCACACGCACGGGCACTGGCCGCAGAGGGCGCGAAGATCGTGATCGGCGACGTCCTCGACGAGGAGGGCACCAAGCTCGCCGACGAGCTGGGTCCCGACACCGCGCGGTTCGTCCGCCTCGACGTCACCCGGCCCGAGCAATGGCAGGCGGCCGCCGCGACCGCGGTCGACGCCTTCGGCAGCCTCGACGTCCTGGTGAACAACGCCGGGATCGCCAAGTACAACGCGCTGGAAAACTTCGACCTCGCCGGCTGGCAGCAGGTCCTCGACGTCAATCTGACCGGCACCATGCTGGGCATGCACGCCGCGGTCGCCCCGATGAAGGCAGCCGGCGGTGGCTCCATCATCAACATCTCCTCGGTGGAGGGAATGCGCGGCACCGCCGGTCTGTACGGCTACGTCGCGTCGAAATGGGGGGTGCGCGGGCTGGCCAAGGCCGCCGCCGTGGAACTGGCGCCGCACAACATCCGGATCAACAGTGTGCTGCCCGGGCTGATCCGCACCCGGATGACGATCGCGATCCCCGACGACTCGCTACAGATTCCGCTGGGCCGGGGCGCCAAGTCCGCGGAGGTGTCCACCGCGGTGGTCTTCCTGGCCTCGGACGAGTCCTCCTATATGACCGGGGCCGACCTGGTCATCGACGGAGGCCTGTCTGTGGGCATCCCACACAAGACCGGCTAGGGAGGCATCCGCCCAGCTGAGAGCACCCGTCGGGGCAGCTTCTGGAACGTGTTCTATGATGGCCGGTCATGAAGACCAAGGGCGCATTGTTGTGGGAGCTGAACTCGCCGTGGCGGGTCGACGAGATCGACCTGGGCGACCCCGTCGACGGTGAGGTCCAGGTCCGGATGCACGCCGCGGGTATGTGCCACTCCGACTACCACCTGACCACCGGCGCGACCCCGATCGGCCTGCCGGCGCTCGGCGGCCACGAGGGCGCCGGCGTCATCACCAAGGTCGGCAGGGGGGTGACCGGCCTGGAAGAGGGCGACCACGTCGTGATGGCCTTCATCCCGGCCTGCGGTTCCTGCCCGCCGTGCATGAAGGGTTTCCGCTCGCTGTGTGACCGCGGGGCGGTCCTGCTCGGCGGCAAGGCGATCGCCGACGGCACCAACCGGATCCACGCCGGATCCCAGGCGGTCTCCCCGATGAACCTGCTCGGCACCTTCTCCCCGTACATGACCGTGCACCAGGACTCGGTGGTCAAGATCGATCACGACGTGCCGTTCGAGACGGCGGCGATCATGGGTTGCGCGGTGCCCACCGGATTCGGGTCGGCCACCAACGTCGCCGAGGTCAAGCCCGGCGAGACCGTCATCATCGTCGGCGTCGGCGGTATCGGCATGAGCGCCCTGCAGGGCGCGGTGCTCTCCGGCGCTCGACGTGTCATCGCGATCGACCCGGTGCCGTTCAAGCGCGACGCGGCCGTCAAGTTCGGCGCCACCCACGTGTACCCGTCGATGTCCGAGGCCCTGATGCCGGTCATGGAAGAGACCTGGGGTCTGATGGCCGACAAGGTGATCATCGCCGTCGGCGACATGAAGGGCGAATACGTCGAAGAGGCGCTGACGCTGACCGCCAAGACCGGCACCTGCGTGGTCACCGGCATGGGATCGATGGTCGACGCCGACGTCAAGTTGAACCTGTTCCTGTTCACCATGTTGCAGAAGACGTTGAAGGGCAACATCTTCGGCGGCGGCAGCTCGCACATCGAGACGCCGCGACTGGTGGGCCTCTACAAGTCCGGGCTGCTCAAGATCGACGAGATGATCACCACGACCTACAAGCTCGAGAACATCAACGACGGCTATCAGGACATGGTCGACGGCAAGAACATCCGCGGCGTGATCACCTTCGACGAGTCGGACTGGTGACGGGCTAGCCTGGAGTTCATGCCTCCCACGCTCGACATGCGGCGGGCCGCAGACCGGGCGGTCACCCGCGCACCGTGGCTCACCTCGCGGCATTCGTTCTCGTTCAACGACTACTACGACCCGGACAATACCCATCACGGTCTGCTGCTGGTCAACAACGACGACGTGGTGGCACCGGCGTCCGGTTTCGAAACCCACCCGCACCGCGACGCCGAGATCGTCACCTGGGTGCTGTCCGGCGAATTGGGCCACCGCGACTCACTCGGCAACTCCGGGGTGATCGGCCCGGGCTTGGCGCAGCGGATGTCGGCCGGCACCGGCATCCTGCATTCGGAGCGCAACGAATCCGATCACGCCCCGGTGCATTTCGTGCAGATGTGGATCATGCCGGACACCCCGGGGCGCACTCCGGGTTACCAGCAGCGCGACATCGGCGACGCGCTGGCGGGCGGCGGTCTGGTCACGGTCGCCTCGGGCAGCGATCCCGACGCGGCGATCACCATCGGCAACGCCGACGCCACGCTGTACGCCGCCCGATTGGCGCCCGGCGGCAGCGTCGAACTGCCCGACGCGCCGTATCTGCATCTGTTCATCGCTGATGGCCGGGCCGATCTGGAGGGCGTCGGCCCACTGGACACCGGTGACGCGGTCCGATTCACCGGCGGCGCCGGTCAGCGGGTGCACGCCGAGGCGCCGGCCGAGATCCTGGTGTGGGAGATGCGGGGCCGGCTCGGCGGCTGATCATCACTGGGGGATAACCGATCTGCCACCGATGCGGCACAGTCCGGTCACGTACGGTTTCCCGGCGGTTCGGGTGGCTAACGTGAGCCGGTGTCACCCAGTCCGGAGCCGAAGGGACGAACAGTGCCGACTCCAGCGGCTTTTGCGCGTCGCCTAGCAGCCGGCTGCAGCGCGGTGCTGCTCTGCGCAGCCCTGGCGATCGGCCCCGGCCAGCCGACCGCGCACGCCGCCGCCCAAGACCAGGTGGCTGCCGCGATCGCCCGCACCCCGGGCTCCTACCTGGTCTACAACTTCGGCGGTGGGCATCCCGCACCGATGCTCAACGCCGCCGGGGACTGGTACGAGATGTCCAACGGGGGGCACCTGGTGGTCCTCAAGGCGGCCTCGCAGCGCATCGAGCCGCACCTGCTGGTCGACAGCCACAGCGGTTCCCAGAGCCGCTGCGAACGCGATCCGCGGGCCCGCACCAGCGAGGGGCTGCTACAGGCTTCCGAGCTGTACACACCGCTGCAGGCCTGGCAGGTGCTGGGCCGGCCGTTGGTGGCGATCAACGCCAACTTCTTCGACATCCGCGGGCAGCGGGGCGGATCCTGGCGGACCACCAAATGCAGTTCACCGCTGGGCGCCTACGTCGACAACACCCGCGGCAAAGGCCGGGCCAACGTCGCCGTCACCGGCACGATCCCCTACGCCGGCAAGCAGGGACTGTCCGGCGGCAATGAGCACTGGTCGACGTTGACCACGATGATCCTGCCGACCCGTGGCGCACCATATGTGTTGTGGCCGCGCGGCGGCCGCGACGGCGGGGACTACGACGCGGCCGGCCCGACGATCACCGGCCTGGTGGAACGCGGGGACCGGTTCGTCGCGGTGAGCGGGCTGGGCCTGTTGGCCCCGGGCGTCACCGGCCAACTCAACGACGGCGGACCGAGCGCGGCACGCACCGCCCTGGGTTATTCGCGGGCCAAAGACGAGATGTACATCTTCCAGGGCGGCAGCTACACACCGGACAATATGCAGGATCTGTTCCGCGGGCTGGGCAGCGATCACGCCATCCTGCTCGACGGCGGTACGTCGTCTGCGGTCGTGCTGCGCCGCGACTCCGGTGGCATGTGGACCGGGGCCGGTGTGCCGCGCGGATCCTGCGACACCGCTCAGGTGCTGTGCGACGCTCACGAACGCGCGCTGCCCAGCTGGTTGGCGCTCAACTAGCCGCGGTCGACGGTTCGCCGTCATTGTTCACGGCATGTCGACTTTGGCGGCCAGCCAGCGCCCGTTCACCTTCTCCATGGTCATCACGATGCGACTGCGGTCGATCTTCGTCTGCGGAGCGGCCTTGTTGCTCACCGCCTGATCGACGAACAGCAGCACCTCGACCTTGTTCTTGGTGGCGGACTTGACCGCCGCGTCGATGACGGTGCCGTGCGCGGCGGCCTTGTTCTCGATCAGCAGTTGGCGGAGCTGCTCGCTGGATGCGGCATACATATCCTTGAACTCGCCGGTGGCCCCGTCGAGGACCTCGGCGAAGTTCTTG
This sequence comes from Mycolicibacter terrae, assembly GCF_010727125.1. Lineage (NCBI taxonomy): Bacteria > Bacillati > Actinomycetota > Actinomycetes > Mycobacteriales > Mycobacteriaceae > Mycobacterium > Mycobacterium terrae. The sequence continues at coordinate 4,125,537 of NZ_AP022564.1, forward strand.
TCGATCGCGCCCGGATCCACCCCGGTCAGCACCAGGGTGTACTTCTCGGCGGCGTCGAGCGCCTGCGCCGCGGCCACCGCGCGCTGATGGTGGGCGTACAGCAGCCAGCCCTCGTAGGCCACACCGATCAGGCCCAGCACCAGCACCGCAGCGGCGATCCACCGCCACCTTGAGCTCTTCGCCGTCGCGGGGACAGCGTCGGCGGTCTCCTCGACGGCCTCAGCCTCTGCTTCAGCCTCGGCCTCGGCCTCGGCGGGCGGCGACTCGACGGTCACCGTCTCGGGCTCCTCGGCGGTCTCGGCCGCCGTTTCGGTCCCCGTTTCGAGGTCGGCCGCTTCCTCGTCTTCACGGTCCGACACCTGCCCTACCCTCCCTGCACCGAGCCGTTCGGCCGCAACGCACCAGAACCTACCCGAACCGGCGGCGGCGGGCGCTCAGGTGCAGGCTCCGGAATTGCGCAAGGCATCGCCCCACCCGGCGGCGGAATCGATATGGGCACGGGTGAAGCCGGCCGGCTGTTTCTTCCTCATGCTGTCGGCGATGCGGGACAACTGGAACAACACCTCGGTCAGCTGCTCGCCGCCGTAGATCGGCGAATACGGTCCGTAGTTGTCCGGGGTGTTGCGGATCGTCAACGGCGCCAGGCGCGGGCCCAGGAAACCCGTCGACCGGTCGATGTTGGCCAGCACCGCGTCGGCCTGCGGCTGCAGGCCGACGTAGACGTCATGGCGCTCGGCGAGGGTGCGGTTGAAGTCGTTGATCTGGCCCATCAACGGGCCGAACTGAGCGTCGAACCACTGGCACGAGTCCGACATGCCGCCGATCATCTCGGGCGTGACCTGGTAGGTGAAGGTGTTGTACGGCCAGAAATCCATGTGCGGCGACCAGTCGGTGGGCACGGGCGCAAATACCGGAAGCGCCGGCGGCCGGTCGGAGTCTGCGACGGCGGAGCCCGGCACCGGCAGGACCCCGGTTGCCGCCGCGCAGGCGGCCAGACCGGCGGCGGCCCGCACCCACCATCTCCGCACCGTCAGTCTCCCCGCACTCGGCTTCGTCCAGCGTCGAGTATCGCCACCGAAGCCACTCGCAGGACACCGAATCCGCGAAATCGGTGCTACCGGTGAGTAACCCGTCCATAACCCGAGTCATGTTGCCCGAAGCGCCCATGCGGCGGCATGGTGTCCGACATCATTGCCGGATGAAAGGCCGCGCTGACGTCTGATGGGTTGCCTTCGGACCGTCGCGGCGCACATCCCACCGGTTCCTTCACCCTTCGGTGCCGGAATCGCGGAACCCTACCTTGGAGTAAGAACCGTGGCTACCATGTCCGCCATGAATCATCGGCCCCCCGGGGACTCGTCCGCTCCAGGTGACCACAAGTGCACGACCGGCGACCGATGACCACTCAGGCACAGCGTGAGTTCGCCGATGAGGCGCCCCTTGACGGGGTGGCCGCTATCGAAGACTGGACCGTCGGCTACGTCAACCGCCACCCGCTGGCATCGCTGACCACGGTCGGCGAGCAGTGCGTCCTGGCAGTGCGCACCGTGCAGTTCTTCTTCATCGACCTGTTCACCGGCCGCTTCCAGTGGGGCGAGTTCGTCCGGCAGAGCGCATTCATGGCCAACACCGCGGTGCTGCCGACGATCCTGGTGGCGCTGCCGATCGGGGTGACGCTGTCCATCCAGTTCGCACTGCTGGCCAACCAGGTCGGGGCGACCTCGCTGGCCGGCGCGGCCGCCGGGCTGGCCGTCATCCGTCAAGCCGCCTCCCTGGTGGCGGCGATGCTGATGGCCGCCGCGGTCGGCTCGGCCATCACCGCCGACCTGGGCTCGCGCACCATGCGCGAGGAGACCGACGCCATGGAGGTGATGGGCGTCTCGGTGATCCGCCGCCTGGTGGTCCCGCGCTTCGGCGCGGCCATCATGGTCGGCGTCGCCCTGACCGGGATCACCTGCTTCGTCGGGTTCCTGGCCAGCTATCTGTTCAACGTTTACTTCCAGAAGGGTGCGCCCGGCAGCTTCGTGGCGACCTTCTCCTCGTTCGCCACCACCGGCGACATGGTCGTCGCGCTGATCAAGGCGGTGGTCTACGGCGCGATCGTCGCGGTGGTGTCCTGCCAGAAGGGGCTGTCCACCCGGGGCGGGCCGGCCGGTGTGGCCAACTCGGTGAACGCGTCGGTGGTCGAGTCGATCCTGGTGCTGATGATCGTCAACGTCGGCATCAGCGAGCTCTACAACGTGCTGTATCCCCGGACGGGGTTGTGAGTTGACGGTCTCCCCGTACGTCCCGGCGATCGCGCGCCCGCTGTTGCGGGCCTACCGGATGGCATCCGGCCCCACCATCCGGCTGGGCCACATGCTGGTCTTCTTCGGCCGCGCGGCGGCCGGTGTCCCGACCGTGCTGCGGCACTACCGCAGGGAGTTCGTGCGGCTGCTGTCCGATATCGCCTGGGGCAACGGCTCCATCGTGGTCGGCGGGGGGACCGCCGGGGTGGCGGTGGTGCTCGGCTTCACCGCCGGCGCGCTGGTGGCCATCGAGGGCTATAACTTCTTGAACCTGCTCGGCCTCGGCCCGGCGACCGGGATCATCTCCTCGCTGGTCAACACCCGGGAGCTGGCGCCGATCATGGCGTCGATGGCGTTCGCCATGCAGGCCGGCTGCCGGTTCACCGCGCAGCTCGGCGCGATGCGGATCGCCGAGGAGATCGACGCGCTGGATTCGATCGCGATCCGGCCGATCCCGTTCCTGGTCACCACCCGGCTGTTGGCCGCGACGCTCGCGGTGATCCCGCTGTACGTGGCCTGCCTGGCGATCACCTACCTGACCTGTCAGGTTGTCACCGGCATCATCAGCGGCGGGTCGATCGGCCCGTACCTGCACTACTTCACGATGATGCTGAGCGGCAAGGACATCGTCTATTCGGTGCTCAAGTGCGTGGTGTTCGTGTGGCTGGCCTCCACCGTGCAGTGCTACTACGGCTTCTACGCCTCCGGCGGGCCGGAAGGCGTCGGGGTGGCCGCCGGCCGCGCCATGCGGGCGTCCATCACGATCGTGATCATGGTCAACATGCTGCTGACGATGGCGTTGTGGAGCATCGACTCCGGCGCGAGGTTCGGTGGCTGATGGGCAATTCACTCGACACCGACGGGCGCGGTCCCTCCGAACAGCAGCTGCTGGGTGCCGGCGTCGCGGTGCTGGTGGTGATCGCGTTGGCCACCGCCGGTTTGCTGGCCAAGTCCACCGGCGCGCTCAACAGTTACGTGCGGGTGGTGGCCGAACTGATGAACGTGGGCGACGGACTGCCCGCCCAGTCCGACGTCAAGTACCACGGCCTGCTGGTCGGCAACGTCACCGACGTGATCCCGGCCGCCTACGGCAAACCCAACTACGTGCACATCAACCTCAAACCCGACCACGCCAAGGACATCCCGACTTCGGTGACCGCCCGGGTGGTGCCGTCGAACGTCTTCGCGGTGTCGTCGATTCAGCTGGTCGACCCAGGATCTGAGGCAGCCGACGGCTCGAAGGTCCGCGACGGCACGCACATCGCCGAGAACGCTGAATTGTCGACGGTGATCTTCCAGACCACGGTCTCCAAACTGCGCGACATCCTGGCCGCCACCGGCCGCGGCCGCGAGGACCACAGTCTGGGCATCCTGGCCGCCGTCGGCGCGGCCACCGACAACCGGCGCGTCAAGCTGCTGAGCGCCGGCGCCGACATGTCGCGACTGCTGGATCAGCTCAACGGCATCGTCGCCACCGAACCCGGCCCCTCGACGGTCTCGGCGCTGCTCGACGCCACCCACGGCCTGCAGGCAAGCGCCCCCGACCTGGTCGACGCACTGCACCAGGCGGTCGAGCCGATGCGGGCGTTCGCGGAGAAGCGCGCCGAGCTGGCCTCGCTGGTCGGCGGCGGCCAGTACACCGTGGGCGTTGCCCGCGAGGCGTTCGACAACCACGTCGACCAGCTGATCCACATCACCCACGACCTCACCCCGGTGGTGGGGGTGCTGGCCAACAACGCCGACAAGTTCGTCCCGATCTTCACCCGGGTCAACCGGCTCTCCGACCTGTTCTTCGACCAGCTCTACGATCCCCGGTTGATCACCAAGACCATGCGAGCCAACCTGTCCTTCACCCCGCTGCACACCTACACCCGGGCGGACTGCCCCCAGTACGGCGAACTGAAGGGACCGAGCTGCTTCACCGCACCGATGATCTCGGTACGGCCCGACCTCCCCGAGACACTGCTGCCGCAGTACTACCGCTTCCCGCCCGGCCTCGAACCACCGGCGGGCACCGAGATCGGCCCCGACGGGAACCTGCGTGCCGTCGGGCCGCCGCTGATCAACCCCGATCGCAGCCTGGCGGACACCAACCCGCCACTGCCCTGGTGGACCGGGCCCTTCCCGCGAGTACCCAGCAACGCCGACCCGCTCGACCCCGCGCCGCCACCACCGGCGAGCCCTCCCATCCCGGCCCAACCGCACGCCCCGGAGTGGCAGCCGCCGGCGCCGGTTGCGCCCGCATCGTCCTTTAGCGGCGCAGTCGGGTCGGTCGGTCCCGCCGCCTTCGGCGGCAATGTCGGTCCCGCTGCCTTCGGCGGCAATGTCGGTCCGGTCGGCAGCCAGACCGAACGCGACCAGCTCGGTGTCATCACCGGGCAGCGTCAGCCGGCATCGGTGGCCACCCAGCTGTTGCTCGGTCCCCTCGCGCGGGGCAACGCGGTGTCGTTCGCCCCGGCCCCCGCAAGCACCGGAGGGCAGAAGTGAAATGCCGCGGTCCCGTGATCGGACTGTCCCTGTTCATGGTCGTCGCGATGGTGCTGACCTGGCTGGTCTACGCCACTCTGCGCCGCGATGTGGCCGGGGCGACGACCCCGTACGCGGCGGTGTTCACCGACGTCTACGGGCTGCGCGAGGGCGACGACGTCCGGATGGCCGGGGTGCGGGTGGGCCGGGTGGAGAAGGTCGAACTGGACGGGGAGCCGGCCGGCCCCCCGAAAGCAAAAGTCTCGTTCATCGTCCAAAGCGACCAGAAGCTGTACGGCAACACGGTCGCGTCGGTGACGTATCAGAACATCATCGGCCAGCGGTATCTCGGATTGTCGCTGGGTTCCCACGGCAGCACCGAACTGCTGCCCCGCGGGAGCGTGATCGGCGTCGAGCACACCGAACCGTCCTTCGACGTCGGCGCCCTGCTCAACGGCTTCAAACCACTGATGTCGCTGCTCAATCCCAAGCAGGCCGACGATCTGACCCGCGGTGTGCTGCAGTCGCTGCAGGGTGACCAGGCGTCGATCACCGCGCTGGTGGACCAGTCGTCGACGTTGACCGCGACACTGGCCGGGCGCGACGAGATGCTGGGTGGTCTCATCACCAGCCTGAACAGACTGACCGGCACCATCGCCGGACAAAACGACCAGCTCGACCATGCGCTGACCCAGGCCCGCATCGCGGTAGCAGACCTGGACTCGCGCCGCCCGGCGTTGCAGTCCTCGGTCGGGTCGCTGGCCCAGGTGACGCGGCAGCTCTCGCGGATCGCCGACGAGGTCTTCCCGTCCCTGGAGGAGATGATCAACCGCGAGCCCGGTTTCACCAAGCACATGGCCGGCATCGAACCGCAGCTGGCGTTCACCGGGGCCAACCTGCCGCTGCTGCTCAAGGGCCTGGGCCGGGCGTTCGGGGACGGCGCCTACGGCAACGCCTACCTCTGCGACCTGAACGTCGCCGGATTCTTCCCGGGCCTCAACGACATCACCACGATCATCGTCAACGCGGCGACCCCCGGCAATGCTCGCCCGATAACCCAGAAGAACCTGGCCTGGCACACGCCGAAGTGCAGGAACACCGTCGATGGGTAACGCGATGACGTCACGGCCCGGCACCTTCTTCCGCCAGCGGCGGGCGCGGCCGCTGGAGTCCTACAACACCACCTGGCTGGGGTTCGGGGCACTGGCCGTGGTGGCTGTCGTGGTGGCCGCGGCGCTGTTCGTCAAGGTGCTCGGCGTCGGCTATACCCGCTACACCGCGGAGTTCGCCCAAGCCGCCGCGCTGGCCCCCGGCAACCCGATCGTGGTCGCGGGCATCGAGGTGGGCCGGGTAGCGAGCATGCGGCTCGCCGGTGACCACGTCGAAGCCGGCCTGACCGTGCGCAACGACATCGGGCTGGGCAAGGACACCCGGGCGAAGATCCAGGTGATGACGATCCTCGGGTCGCGGTATCTGAAACTGGAGCCCGCCGGTTCCGGCGCACTGCCCGGCAAGCGGATCAACCTCGCCCACACCGAGGTCCCCTACTCGCTGGAGTCGCTGCTGGAGGACGCCACCACCACGTTCGACCAGGTCGATTCCGACCAGTTCGGGCAGTCCCTGGCCGTGCTCGGCCAACAACTGAGCGGACTTCCCCCCGGTGATTCCGCAAGCGATGGCCAATCTGCACTCGCTGGCCAAGCTCACCGCCGATCGGCGCGATCAGCTCGGCACCCTGCTCGCCAGCACCCAGCGGGTGGCCAACACGCTGCGCAACCAGCAGACGCACCTGGGAAACCTGGTTGATCAGGGCCAGGACTTCATCGGGGAACTGGTGGCACGGCAGAACACCTTCCACGCCATGCTGGCTGCGCTGACCAACCTCACCGGCAATCTGAACAACGTCGTGGTCACCGACCGGTCGATGCTCGACGAGATGCTGATCAACGTGCGGGCGCTGTCGGACATGCTCGGCCAGCACGACGACCTGTTGCGCAGCCTGATCCAGTCCGCGCCGCCACCATTGCGGGGTATCACCAACGCCACCGGCTACGGCCCCGGTATCGAGTTCTTCGCCGGCAACGGGATCGCGATCGACTCGTGGATGTGCGCCATCAGCGGCCGCGCCAAGCAGTTCGGCATGATCGAGTACTTCAAGGACTGCAAATGAGCGCGCCACCGACCGTCGCCGCCGACGATCCGATCGAGGAGCCGACAGACACCGTCGCGGTGCCGCGCCGTTCGGCGCCGACAGTCACCCCCACCGGCCGGCGCCGCGTCACGGCGCTGATCTCTGCGCTGATCGCCGGGGCACTGATCGTCTCCGCCGCGGCCGCCTACTACTTCAACCCGTTCGGCGGTCATATCACTGTCACCACCCAATTCGACAGCGCCGCAGGGCTTTACGAAGGCAATGTGGTCGCGGTGCTCGGGATGCCGGTGGGCAAGATCCGCAAGGTCACTCCGAAGGGCGAGTACGTCGAGGCCGAATTCACCGTCGACCGCGGCGTGAAGATCCCCGCCGACGTGCGCGCCGTGACCATCAACACCTCGATCCTGACCGCACGGCAGATCGAGCTGACCCCGGCGTATGCGGGCGGTCCGGTGCTGGCCGACCGCACCACCATCGGGCTGAACCGCACCCGGACGCCGGTCGCGTTCGATCGGGTGCTGGACATGCTCGACAAGGTCTCCAAATCGCTCGGCGGCGACGGCAAGGGCAACGGGCCGGTGGCCGACGTGATCAACGCCGGCGCCGACATCGCCGACGGCAACGGCGAGAGGATCAAATCAACGCTGAGCGAGTTGTCACGGGCCCTGCAACTCAGCTCCGACCGCGGCGAGACGACCGGCGATCAGCTGACCACGATCATCACCAACCTCAGCTCGCTGATGGACGCGGCGGCCCGCAACGACGCGAAGTTGCGTCAATTCGGCTCCACCACACGCCAGTTGAGTCAGATGCTCGCCAACGAGGATTTCGGGACCGGGCGCACCGGCCGCAAGATCAACGAGATCGTCACCCAGGCGACGTCGCTGCTGCAGGCCAACCGGGACAACCTCAAGCATGCCATTCTCAACGGCGACACCGCCGTGACCACCCTGGTGGACAAGCAGCGCGACCTGGCAGAACTCCTCAACCTGCTGCCGATGACAATGGAAAACCTCTATAACGCCGTCGACACCAACAACGGGGCGGTCCGGCTGCACGCCCTGGTGGACAAGATCCTCGTCGACAGCCAAAGCACCAAGGAGCTGTGCAACATGATGCACCTTCGACAGTTGGGTTGTGGCACAGGAACTCTGGCCGATTACGGCCCCGACTTCGGTCTGACGTATGTCCTCGACGGCCTCTCGATGATGGGGCAGTAGACGTGGCGGCGCGCAACAGGCGGACAGCCAAGGCCGCGATGGCGCTGCTGTGCAGCGCGACCATCGCGTCGTCGGCGGCCGGCTGCGGCACCAGCGGCCTGGACAGCCTGCCGCTGCCGGCTCCGGGTATCGGCAGCGGGGGCTATCTGATCACCGCGGTGTTCGCCAACGCGCTGAATTTGCCCGGGCACGCCAAGGTGAAGCTCTCCGGTGCCGACATCGGCCAGATGGAGTCGATGGTCGCGCGCAACTACACCGCGGTCACCACGTTGCGCATCATGGACGGCGTCCGGATCCCGGTGGGCAGCACCGCCGAGTTGCGGTCGGCGACCCCGCTCGGTGACGTGTTCGTGGCGATCAAGCCGCCGGTTCACCTCGACCCGTCGGCGCCGCTGCTCAAGGGCGGCGACGCCATCGGGCTGGAGTCCACCGCGTCAGCGGCCACCGTGGAATCGGTGTTGAGCTCGGCGGCGCTGCTGGTCAACGGTGGCGCGGTGCAGAACTTCACCAATCTCGTCAACGGCGCCGGGAAGGCGACCGGCGACCAGGGCAAGGCATTCGGAAAGCTGATCAACCAGTCCAACGAGCTACTGGCGAAACTCAACGCCCGCTCCGGCGAGATCGAGACGGCGCTGCGCGAAACCAGCCAACTGGCCGACCGGCTCGATGCCCGCAGCGCCGCGCTCACCGACGTCCTCGACGCGGCCGGTCCGGCGACCGACACACTGGTGGACAACACCAGCCAGCTCGCCGACCTGGTCGAGGAACTGGGCGCGACCAGCCGGCAGCTGACCCGGTTCCCGTCGATTGCCGGGACCGACGATTCCGGGCACAGCTTCATCAAGGACGCCAACCTGCTCGCCGGCGCGTGGAACGACGTGGCGACCGACCCCAACACCAGCCTGTACGCCCTGAACCGGCTGGTGGCGCCGTTCATCAAGATGACTTCCGGGTCGGGTGTTTCGGTGCACGCCAGCATCGACCGTCTGGTGTGGGGCTCGATGCCCGACGCCGGGTTCAAGGGCGACCCGGCGTTCCACGGCCCGAAGCGCTACGACTGGGCCAAGATGGCCGGCTCGATCAAGTACGCGCTGTGGCGCCTACAAGAACGCGTGGTGGGACGCGGTCCGGACTCCGACATGGGGCAGGCACCGTGGACGGCGGTCGGTCCGCCGATACCGCCGACCCCGGCCGAAGCCGAGTGGGGCCCCGTCGAGCCGGGCCCGCCGGGACCGGGGCCGCCGGGACCGGGACCGAGGCCATGATCGACGCATTCAGCCGGCGCCTGGTGGCCCTGGTCCGCGCCGGTTACCGGCGCAAGAACCTGCTGTCGGGGGTCGCGTTGGCGATGACCCTGGTGGTGGGGACCGCCTACCTGCTGGTGGGCGCACTGCGGGTGAACCCGACGCGCTCGACCTACCAGATCACCATCGCGCTGCCGGATTCCGGCGGGCTGCTCACCGACCAGGACGTGTCGGTGCGCGGGGTACCGGTGGGCCGGATCGAGTCGCTGCGCATCACCAGTACCGGTGTCGACGCGGTCGCCAACATCGAGTCGACGGTGCAGATTCCCGCGGCCAGCAAGGTGCGGGTTTCCGGCCTGTCGGCCGCCGGGGAGCAGTACATCGACTTCGAGCCCCTGTCGAGCACCGGTCCGTTCCTGTCCGGCGGCAGCGTGGTCTCGCGGGACCAGGCGACCACGCCGATTCCGATCTCGCAGTTGCTGGCCGACGCCGACGGCATGCTGGCCCAGACCGACCCGGGCAAGCTCGAGCTGGTCAAAAAGGAACTCAGCCTGTCCGATGAGGGCCCGCGCAAGCTCACCGACATCGTCGACGGCGGCACCTTCCTGCTGTCCACCCTGGATACGGTGCTGCCGGAGACGGTGAGCCTGCTGACATCGAGCCGGGTCGTGCTCACCATGCTCAGCGACGTCAACAACGGTCTGGCCGCCACAACGGACAACCTCGACAAGGTGTTCAAGGGCATCAACCCGATGATCGGCGGCTATCAACGCCTGGTCGACCAGGCGCCCGGGATGCTGTCGTCGGTCGACGGGCTCTTCGACGATAACTCCGACACCATGGTCGGGCTGCTCGGCAACCTGGTCACCACGGCACAGTTGCTCTACGTCCGGGCGCCGGCGCTCAACGCGCTGTTCCCGAACTACCGCGGCTCGACGGTCGCGGCGCTCGACTCGGCGATCCACGAGGGCGGAATGTGGGCGACCGTCGACATTTACCCGCGCTACACCTGCGACTACGGGACACCGCGGCGGCCCCCGTCGGCAGCGGACTTCCCCGAACCGTTCCTGTACGGCTACTGTCGCGACACCGATCAGTCCGTGTTGGTACGGGGTGCTCACAACGCGCCGCGTCCGCCCGGCGATGACACCGCCGGCCCGCCGCCCGGCGCCGACCTGGCGGCGACCACCGACCCGACCCCCAAGGGCCGCTACACGATTCCCACCGACTACGGCGGCCCGCCGTTGTTGATCGAGCCGCCACGCTGATGTTCAAGGAGACGCCACCATGAGTACCGACGACGAGCCGGATGCCACCGAAGACGACAAAACCACTGCGCGCGAGGCGGAGTCGGCCGCGGCCGAAAAGCCGGCCGAGACCACCGCGCTGCCGGCACCGCGGTCACGGTCCCCCCGGACGCGGCGGGAGTCGCTGACGCTCGGGGGCATCGCCGCCGCCTACCTGGTGGTGTTCGGCCTGGTCGGCGGGCTCGGCTGGCAACTGTGGCAGCAGCACCGGATCGCCGCTGCCGGGGCAGCCGGGCAGCGTGCCGCGGTGGACTACGCCCAGGTATTGACCAGCATCGACTCGAACAGGGTGGACGACGACTTCACCGCAGTGCTCAACGGCGCGACCGGGGATTTCAAGGACACCTATACCAAGGCCAGCGTCCAGCTGCGCCAGCTGTTGATCGACAACAAGGCGTCGGCGCAGGGCGTCGTGGTGGACTCGGCCGTCCAATCCGAGTCCGCCGACAAGGTGGTGGTGCTGGTGATGGTCAACCAAACAGTCACCAACACCACCCGTCCTGATCCGCGGGTGGATCGCAGCCGAATGAAGATGACGATGCAGAAGGTCGACGGTCGATGGCTGGCGAGCAAGGTCGAATTGCCCTAGGAGGGAAGCTATGTGGGCGACCCGACTACTGACGGGGATGACGGCCCTGGCCACGGTGGCACTGGCGGTGGCGGCCACACCGGACGCCGGTGCCTCGGCGCCGTCGTTCTGCAACGGGCTGGGCGGCGATTGGGACGGGCACTACTGCAGCACCGACGTGCACTCCGAGCGGCTGGCAACCCGCTACATCCGGATGGCGGTGCCGGGGGATCTGGTCGATCACCCGGTGGCCGGGCCACCGATCCGCGATTACCTGGCGAAGTTGTTCACCAACTGGCGCGCCAAGGGCGCTTCGATGGTCGCCGACAGTTGGGGCAACGAGAATTTCGAGATTTTCCAGCACGGCGACGCGCTCACCGCGGTCTTCCACGAGGACTACCACTCCGACGGTCCGTACATCAACAATGCCTACCGCACCTTCACCTTCGATATGGCCGGCGGCCGGCAACTGCAGTTGGCCGACATCACCAGGCCCGGGGTCGATCCGCTGGCGACGATTCCGCAACTCGGCGAGCCCTACATCACCGAGGCCCTCGACCGGGCGTTCTGGGAGCATCGGCCCGGCGACTACCCGTTCGTCGCGGAGCGCTTCACCCCCGACAAGGTGTTCTCCGGTGGTTACCGGTCGTGGGCGTTGACCCCCGATGAGTTGATCCTGTACATGCCCGACTATCCGGTCGGCCACGACTCCCCGGTCCAGTACAACCAGATGCAGTGGTACATGGACGGCGGTAACGTCCAGGCGCACATCCCGCTGGCGGCGCTGCGTTCCATCCTCCGCCCGGAATACGGCGGTTCAGCGAGCCTCGACGAAGGAGAGGCGACGCAGGGACCGCCGCAACAGTAGAGCGGTTCAGCGAGCCTCGACGAAGGAGAGGCGACGCAGGGACCGCCGCAACAGTAGCTGGGCCTGAGGCACTTTCGCCTGCGCTGCTCAGCCGTAACGGAAGAGCAGCAGGCTCACCGTGACCACGGCCGCTGTCAGCGCGATCACCGGCGCAACGGCGACATGGGTCAGCGTCGCTCCGACGACGGCGCCGCCGATCATCGTCAACACCACGCCGTAGCGCAGCTTTTCGCGGTTCCCGGTGCCGCCGGCCAGCCTGCTGTCCACGCCGATGCCGGCGATGGTCGAGGTGAGCACGGTGGTGTAGAGCTCCTGGATGCCGAACTGGCGCGCGGTCGAGTTCTGCACGCCGAAGGCCATCGCGAGGCCGAGGATCAGGATCAGCTTGCTGGCGTCGTGGTAACGCAGCACACCGAACCCTGCCAGCGCGGCCAGCCCCACCAGCAGTGCCACCTCGATGCCCAGCGCGGTGGTGACCCAGGTCCGGGGACGCCGGCCCAGTGCCCGCACCAGGCGACCGCCGACGATCGCGCCGAGCAGGAACCCACCGACCGCCACGATCGCCGCGGTCAGGTCAATGCCGGTGTGGGCGACGAACAGGAAGCCCAGAAAGATCACATTGCCGGTCATATTCGCGACGAACACCCGCCCGAGCACCAGCACGCTGACCGCGTCGATCAGCCCGGTGGCGAAGGTCAGCAGCAGCAATGCCGCCACCGTGCGCCGTTGTGACAGCGGCGAGGTGACCGGCATGGCTCAGTTCGGGAACCGCGGTGTGAGGTCCAGCGAGGTGATCGTCGGCATCCTGGTGACCACCCAGCGGTTCTGGTCGCGTTTCATGTACAGCCGGTAGGTCAGGTACTTGATCTGCGGGATGCTCTTGCTCAGTTCGCTGGTCGCCGAGGTATTGGTGTAGACCAGCACGGTCGCCTCGGGGCCGTCCAGCGATTCGACCGCGGCGCCGACGATCTCGGTGCTGTCGGTGACCTTGGCCTGTTTGTTGCTCTCGGCGATCGTGGCGATGAACTTGCGGTACTGGGCTTCCAGGTCGCCGCTGAGGTAGACCGCCGCCCGGTCCGGAAGCGTGTCCATGTTCTCCGGCGTGTAGTTCCACAGTGTGTGGATCGCTCGGGCCGCGGTGCGGGCGATATCCAGTTTGGTGGCCACTTCTGCCCGGTCGACAAGATACGGCTGGGACGCGCCGGCGGCGAAGGCGGCGGAGGCCACGAACAGCGCGGCTGCCAGCGCTCCGGCCACCCGCAGGCCGATTCGCCCACGAGCACGGGGCTTTTCGGGTTCGGCCTCGGTTTCCTCGCCGGCCTCGACCTCGGCGCCATCAGCCGCCTCGTTGCTTTCGGTGTCACCGTCGGTGTCGGTTCCGCCGGCCTCGGGCTCGCCGCTGTCGTCGCCTTCCAGGTCGATCCGACCGTCCCCGGTCTCGGAGGACGTCTCGGTCACAGCACCTGGTTCAGATTGCTGATCTTCCACTGGTCCCCTTCCTTCTCTGCCGTCAGTAGCCAGCGGGACGCGGCGCTGACATCCTGCTTGCCGTCCGGTGACTTCCCGGTGTTCTCCACGGCCACCAGCACATTCGCGCTGCCGTCGTCGTTCCACCGCTCGACCCCGGCCCCGGTCACCGTCCCGGTGGTCCGTTCGCTACGCGCGACCGCGAGCAGGATCCGGTTGGCCTTGTCCTGGCACTCCTTCTCGAATTCACCGGTGGCGTGCGCCAGCACGTCGGCCAGGTAGTCGTTGGCGTGGAACGGATCCGGCGAGGTGAACATCGTCATGAAGGACTGCACCTCGCCGAGCACCTCGACGTCTCGCATCGCCGCCCGATGGTGCGACGTGTGCGAGACCAGCACCAGGGCGCACACCGTGATCGCCGCGACCCCCAGCAGCACAGCGGCGACCAGTGCGGTGGCCAGCACCCGACTCGGGGCGTTGCGCTCGACGAACAGCGGCGTGTCGTCGGGGCCGATCCGGCGCCGCGGACTCATTTCTCCTCCTCGGCGGGCAGCGGCTTGCTGACGACGGTGAGGTCGTCGACGAGCCAGTCCCCCGCCGTCTTCGCGAACGTGACCCGCACAGTGGCGCTGATCAGGCGCTCCTTGCCGGGAGCCCCGCGTTGACCCTGCAGGAACAGCAGCATCGTCGCCCGGTGCGGCGTCGCGCTCAGCACCGCGGCATCGGCAACCCGGTAGTAGTTCGGTGTCGGTTTGGCGCCGCCGATCGCTTCTTGCTGGGGCACCAACTGTTCGCGGTATTTCGCGGTCGCCAACGATTGGGCACGGGCGAAATCGTCCTGCAGCGACTCGGGGTCGTAGGACAGCATGTCCGCGACGATCTTCGGACCCTGCCGGGAGACCTGGGTCCTCGCCACATCCGACGCGTGTTCGGGCTGGTAGACCAGGAAGTAGCCGGCCACGGCGGCGATGACGCTCAGGGCGGCCGCCGCTCCGAATACCGCGCCGGTCCGGGTCCGGATGCCCACCGGGGGCTGCCGGTTGACGGCCGGGCGAACCTCGGTGCGCGCCAAGATATCTGCGAAGGTGCGCCGACGCCTGTCGCGCAGCGGCCAGAGCCAGCCGGCGAAGACCGGTGCGGTGTCGAGCAGGTGCGCCACGTCGCGCAGCAGCAGGCGGCCGGCGCCGACAGTCTCGGCCTTGCCGCCGCCGCGCACCACCTCGATCCCGCGGAACGCGCGGCCCAGGCTCCACCCGGCGTACGCCGGCAGCAACGTCCGGTTGACCGCGGTCGCCAGGATCGCCAGCCCGGCGATCGTCACCGCGATCCACCACCATATTCCGCGGTGCGGGAAGGACAGCGCCGCCAGCGCCATCGCGGCCAGCACGATCACGCCGGGCAGCAGGTCGACGCCCAGCGCGGCCGCTCGGGTCCGCCACCCGGCCGGTTGAGCCTGCGGCACCGCGGTTACTGCGTCGGTCACCGCGCCACCTGGTCAAGTCTTCCGATCCGGTACTGACCGTCCTCGCGGACCATCTGAGCCCGCAGCCGGTAGCCGACCTCCTTGCCCTGGGTCTCGACATTGTCGACCTTGACCCGGAAGGCCACCAGCACGTCGACCGAGCCGTCTGGATTGTTCCGCTCGACCGCGGCGCCCATCTCGGTGAGCTCGATGTGCACCTTGGCCGCTCGATACGCCTGGACGAAGATCTCCGCGAAATAAGTGGCCTGGGTTCGGAATTCTCCCGCGGCGCAGTCGAGGATCGTCTGCTGCGCCAAGGCGATATCGGCACTGTCGGGCGCCTGGGTAGCCAACACGCAGTGCTTGGCCGCCGCGATCGCCTCCGCGTTGTCACGCGCCATGGCCTGGCTCGCGGCGTGATCCCGCAGCCCCAGGTATCCCGCGGTCGCTAGACCCGCGGCCAGCACGACCAGCACGACACACAGGGCGACCAGGTGGCGACGCCCGAGGCGGGACTGCCCCGACCCGGCGTCTGCCACATCGGTCGGTACCGGCTCCGTCGTCGCGGTGTCTGCTGCGGTGTCCTCGTCCGTCGTGTCTGCGGTCTCGGCGGTGTCTGCGGTCTGCTGCTCCCCGTCCGGACTCACCGGAACGGTGCCAGCATCCCCTTCCATGCGTCGTCTCCTATGTTGGTCGAGTTCTCGACGGAGTATTCGACGCCGTCCGGCCCCACCGCCTGGCCACTCTGTGGATTGTAGATTGCAGCGGGACCCCCACCCGGGGTGTAGACGCAAGGGTTCGGTTGCTGCCCGTTGCACTGCACGCTACCGGTACCCGGCCGGGTCAGCGGGTCGTTCAGCGGCGGCGGCGTCGGGGGCACCATATCCGCCGGTAGCGGGTTGAGGCCGTTATTGATCGACGGCGCCGGGATCACGTGGCCCGGTTCGATCGGCTGATCACAGCGCGCCCCCAGTGCCGGGCAGTTGCGGATCTGGTTCGGGTCGCCGTACCAGGGGTTGGTGCCCATCGGAATGTACGGCTTGTCGCTGCGGCAATCCTTCGGCGTCGGGGCCCGCTTGCCCGGCACGTCGACACACGGGATGTTGCGGACGCCGCGCACGTTGTTCGACGGCGTGTCCTGCGGAATCCGGCAGGAGACGTCGGGGAGGTCGGCGGGACTGGTGTCGGCGAACGCCCGCCACTCCGATGCCGGCAGGTAGCCGGTCAGACACGGCGGCGGGTAGCCCAGGCTCAGGCCCGGAATCGGGATCGGGAAAACCGGGCCCGGGAAGGCCCCGAGTGCCACGTCTATTGATGCGCGCCCCGGGAACGTCGAGCTGACCGTCTGGACGATGGAACCGGCCTGCGGCAGGAACACCAACACCTGCTCGGTGTTGCGGTTATAGCGCCTGGCCATCTCGGTCAGGATCGCCGCGTTCGCCATCATCTGCGGCAGGCTGTCCCGGGTGTCACTGAATATCGTGTGCACCTGGTCGACCAGCGGCGGCAGATCGGTGATGATGTGCTTCACCGTCTCGTCCCGGCTCGCGGCCTGGCTGCTGAGGATGTTGAGGTTGCGCGCCCACTGCGTAATCGAGTCGCTCGACTGGACCTGGCTTTCGATGATCGGGGCTGCCTTCTCGATGATGTCGTCGACATCGCCGAGGTTGGCTTTGAGATCACCGACGATGGCCTGCGTCGAGTCGACCAGGCGCTGCAGCGACGGGCCCAAGCCCCCGACGGCCGTCGCCGTCTCGTCGAGTACCGCCGAGATCTTTCCGGTCGGCAACGCAGCCAGGCCACGCTGGGCGGCGTCCAGTGCCGGCCCGATCGCCGACGGCACCGTGCCCTTGGTGATCGTCTGGCCGTTCTTCAGGTACTGGCCCGGGTTGTCCGTGGACACCAGATCCAGGTACTGCTCACCGATCGCCGACACCGAATGCACGTTCGCCGACGCGTCGGCTGGAATCTTGTAATCGTTGGAGATCTGCATCGTCGCCTGCGCGCCCGTTTCGGTCGGCTCGACCGCCGTGACTCGCCCGATGATGGTTCCGCGGTAGGTGACGTTCGCGGTCTTGTACAGGCCGCCCGCCTCGGGCAGGTTCGCCTTGAGGCTGTACTGGCCGAGCCCGGCGAGGCTCGGCAGACGCAGGTAGTACACCCCCAGCACCGCCAGGGCGGCGACGGTCAGGACGCTGAAGATCATCAGCTGCCGTTTGATCTGAGACGTCAGCAATTCCGGTCAGCCCTTTCCACATAGGGACCGCCGGGTGCGGTGGCGGGGTTCGGCGTATACCGGACGTCCGGGATCATCTTCTCGGGATCGTGGCCGAAGGACTGTTCGAGCGCCCGCAGCATCCCCGAGAACCCGGTGCCGGTCAGGATCGCATTATCGATCGACGCGTAGGTCAGGTCCACGACCAGCGAGGAGTTGATGAAGTCGCCGCGGACCGCCTTGAAGGCACCGTCGACGTGGTACGGCGCGGTGATCATGACCTGCAACAGGTCCGGTATGTACGGCGACGCCTTGCGGAGTTCACGCGCGGGGCACTGCATCGACGTCAGCACCTTGTGGAGGTCGGAGCGGACCGGGGCGATCTGTTCGTTGGTCGCCCGGCCCAACTGGCCGATCCCGTCGATGGCGTTGATGAAGACTTGCTGCTGCGCGTTGAAGTACTTGAACAGCGGCGGGAAGTCGGTCAGCACCTTGTCGACGGCGTTGTCGTGGGCACTGATGTAACTCAACAGGCGGTTGCTGGAGTCGATGGCGTGGGTGATGTCGTCGCGCTGATCGTTCAGCGAGCCGACGAACGTGTCCAGCTTGTCCAGGAAGGACCGGATCTGCTCGGCCCGGCCACCCACGACCGCGTCGAATTCGGTGGTGATGGTCTCCAGGTCGGACAACCCACCCCGGTGCAGCAGTAACGACAGACCGGCGAGTGTGCGCTCGATCGTCGGGAACGCCGACGAATTGTTCAGCCCGATCGTGTCGCCGTCCTTGAGTTCGCCGTCCGGTTTCGGCGGCGCCGCGAGTTCGATGTGCTGCGACCCCAGCAAGCTGGTCTGTCCGATCTTCGCCGTGGCGTTACGCGGTAGGTGGACGTCCTTGTTGAGCTTGAGCTTCAAGGTGGCGACCCAGTTCTTCAACTCGATCTGGTCGACCACGCCGACGAACACGTCGGCGACCAACACCCGACTGTTGCCGTTGAGCGCGAGGGTGTCCGGCACCTGCACGTAGACCGTGTAGGCACCGGGGCCGCTGCCGGGCCCGCCCGGAAGCGGAACGTTGGCGATTCCTCGCCAGTCCCGACATGAGGTCAGCGTCAGCGCCACCATCAACAGGACCAGGGCTTGCCGGCCCCGCCGGCTGACCGTCTTCATCACGGTTGTCCGTCTCATCAGCCTTCACCTCGCGGAGGAAGCGGTGCCACCGGGCCCGGGATCACGTTGGGCCCGGGCGGGGGCGGCGCGATCGGAGCCACCCCGGGGGGCTGGCCGACGAAGGGCAGCGGACCGGGAGCCTCGTCATAGGCGTTCGGCGGCCCGGGCGGGGTCTGGTACTGGGACTGGATCGGCGCCGGATCCGGGCCGCCCATCAACTGCGCCAGTGACTCGGGCGTCAACAGCCGCTCGGTGTCGTGGCCGGGCTGCACACCCTGCATTCCGGGTGCGGTGATCCAGCCCGGCTGAGAGTTCTTGTGCGACAGCGGTGTGTCCGGCACCCAGATACCCGGAACGGTGGTGTCCTTGTATCCCGGTGGCGGCTGCAGTCGCGGCTCGGAGTACGCGATCTGCTTGGGCGTGGTGTAGGCGCTGGTCCAGATGTTGATACCGAACGGCAGGTAGTTGAACTTGATCGCATCGGCCACCGGGGCGAGATACTCCGCGCACAGTTCGGCCGAGTCCTGGTAGCCCAGCCGGCTACCGGCCTGGATCGCGCTGCAGATGAACTGCATCGGGTTGGCGAAGTTCGGCAGCACCGGGAAGCCGGTGACGGCGCCCTGGGCGGGGTGGTAGATCTCGCCCGCACCGGCCAGCACGTTCGGCAGCACGTGCAATGCGGTCTCGAAGCCCTCCAGCGGGTCCGGCTGCGTGATCGCGGTGGTCACCTGGGCGAGGTTGTCGATGCTCTTGACCAGCGGCTCCTGGTTCTGGTTCAAGAACGCCCGGATGATCGTCATGGTGGCATAGAACTGGTCGGCGGCCTGCGCGAGCGCCTGATCGGTGCTGGTCAGGTTGTTGGTGAACTTGGCCAGGTCCCGGTTCAGCGCGACGAACTGCTGGTCGTTGTGGTCCAGCGCCCGGACGAACAGGGCCAGGCTGCGCGTCACGGCGTAGAAGTCGCCGCGGCCCTTGTTCAGCGCGGTGAGCGCATCCGAGAGGCTGCTGAACGTCGTGTTGAGCTGCTGGCCCTTGCCGGCCAGGCTGTCGGCGAAGCTCTCGATCGCTTCGCCGATCGGTCCCTTCGGCTGCTCCTTGGTCGGACCCAGCTTGGTGATGATGTTGGTGACGTCGTTGCGCAGGGTGTCCCACTCGACCGGAACCTCGGTGCGTTCCTCGGGGATCACGGCGTTGTCGGCGAGCACCGGGCCACCGCGGTAGGGCGGCTCCAGCTGAATGTTGCGCGACGCCACCAGGGTCGGGTTCAAGATGATCGCCTTGGCGTCGGCCGGCACCTTGTACTTGCTCCGGTAGTGCAGGGTGACCTTCATCTTGTCGCCGGCCGGTTCGATCTTGTCGATCGCGCCGACCCGCACGCCCATGATCTGGACCGCGTCACCGGGGTACAGCGCGTCGGTCTGGGGGAAGTAGGCGACCACGGTGGTGCTGGTGAGCTTGCGGAACAGTTGCAGGCCGCCGAAGCCCGCCACCAGTGCCAACACCAGCAGCGCGGAGCCCACGATGACCGTCGCACGCGACATCTGGGGCAGTCGCACGTTACGAACGTCGAAAACGGTACCCACGTCCGGCTACCTCCCTTCCAGTGAGCCGCCGCCGCCGCCTGGCTGACTGTTTCCGCCTTCACCGGGTGCGATGAACGGCGCCGGCAGTTGGTCGCCCGGCCCGGGCGGTGCCGGCGGTCCGGGCGCCCTGGGCCCCGGCGGAGGCGCCGCACCCGGGTTGGCCGGAGCCGGCCCGGGCATCGGGCCCATCGGTTCGGAGCGCGCTCCGGGATTGGCGTCGGGCATCGGCACCGGGGTGCCCGGCACCACCGGCGGTGCCTCGCCCGGCCGGCCGGCGATCGGAATTCCCGGCGTCGACGGCAACCCATCGGGGTTTGCCGGCGAGACCAACACATCGGTCGGGCCCGGGTACGGTCCGCTCGGGCCGAACGGTCCCGCGTTCGGGTCCAGGTTCGCGCAGGGCAGCGGGTTGCCCGGGGTCGGGAACAGTCCGGCCGCCGGCGCGTACGAGCACGGCGAACCCGGCGCGACCGCCGGCCCGGGGTGCTCGGGCGTGCCCTCGATCACCTGCGGCGCGGGCGGCGGTGCACCGTTGGCGAACCTGGTCCCGTTGGGGTCGGGGTAGCGGAACTCCGGCAGGCCGGCGTTGCGCCAGAACTCCTCCGGCGAGATGCCGCGCTTCTTGAACGCCGCGTCGACCCACGGTTGCAGGATCCAGAACGGAATCACGTTGAGCGCCGAGACCTTGAAGTACGGCCCCGAGGCGATCGCGTCGTTGACGATGGTCAGGTACCGGCCCAACGTGGTGAGGATCTCCCGCAGGTCGTCTTGGCGCCGGACGAGCATGCCGGTGATGTTCTCGGCCTCTTCGAACACGTGGTGCAGGTCCAGGCCGGGGTTGTCCTTGACCAGGCCCTGCACCTGTTCACCGAAGTAGGCGATGTTGCCCAGCAGCGCCGAAATGGCCTGGCTGCGCTGGTTGAACGCGGCCACCAGGGTCTGGGTGTTGCGCAGCACCGCGTCGACCTGGTTGCTGCGGTCTCCCAGCACGGCGGCGATCTGGTTGGCCTGGGCCAGCAGGTGGGTGATCTCGTCGTCGCGCTTGCCGATGGTGTCGGAGAACTTGGCGACGCCGTCGAGAGCGGCGCTCAGGTCGGGAGCGGTCTCCTCGACCGTTTCCGAGAGCACTTTCAGCGACCGCTTGACGGTGTCGATGTCCCAGCCGCCCGCCGCCTTGGTGACATCGAAGACCGCGTCGTAGAGCTGGTAGGGCGTGGTGCTCTGTCCCAGCGGCAGCACCCCCTGCGGCGCGATCTTCTTCTCGCCCTTGGGTTCGATCGCCAAGACCTTCCGGCCAAGAATGGTGTCGGTCTTCACCCCGATCCGGCTGTCGGTGCCGATCGGGTTGGCGCCGACGGAGAACCGCACCAGGACGTGGTCACCCTGGATGGACAGGTCCTGGACTTTGCCGACGTCCACGCCCGAGATACGGACCTTGTCTCCCGCGCTGAGCCCGCCGGTGTCGGAGAGCTCCCCGAAGTAGCTCGGCTCGGCGAACAGCATCGGCACCGTGGTGAAGGTCTGCCCCACCAGCGTCACCAGCACGACCGTGATGATGCCGATCACGCCGATGCGTGCCCGGTTGGGCGGTTCCAGAGTCCTCACTGGGGCGTGCACCTCCCGGTCGGCTGCTGCCAGAGCCGGACGTTGCGAACCGGTCCCCCGGGCTGCAGGCCCGGAAGCTTGATGGTCGCGTCACAGATGTAGAAGTTGAAGAAGTCACCGTAGACACCGGTGCGTCCGATGAGCTTCATCGCCTTGGGAATCCGCTGCAACAGACCCTCGACGTCGGCCATCCGGTCCGGCGGCTCCGGGCCCGCCACCGGGAAGATGCTGTGCAGCTGCGGACGGTTGTCGGCCAGCAGGTCGGCCAGATTGCCGGCGGCGTTACCGAATTCGGCGGTGCCGAAGGCCAGGCCGCTGCGGTGGTCGTTGAGCCCCTTGACCAGCTTGTCGAAGTTGTCGACCGTCTCGTCGAACGTCTGGCGGTGCCGGACCGCGGTGTCCAGCACGGTATTGAGGTTCTTGACCACCTCGCCGATCGCGGCGTCACGGTCGGCGATGTGCGCGGTCAGCTGCGCGGTCTGCTGCAGGATGTCGTTGATGGTGCCGCCCTGTCCCTGGAACACGGTGACGATGGACGAGGCGATGGTGTTGATCTTGTCCGGATCCAGCGCCCGGAACACCGGTTTGAAACCACCGATCAGCGCGTCGAGGTCGAGGGCGGGCTGGGTGCGAGAGGCCGGAATGAACCCGCCGGCGGGCAGCCGCTGATCCGCACCCTCACCCTCACCCCGCTTGAGTTCCATATAGCGGTTGCCGATGAGGTCGTCGTAACGGATCTGCGCGGTGGTCGACTGGTACAGCGGCAGCGAGCGGTCGACGTCGAAGTCCACCACGACGCGGCGGCCGCCGTCGACCAGGTGCACGCTCTTGACCTTGCCGATCTCCACCCCGGAGGCGCGGACGAACTGGCCCTGGCGCAGGCCGCTGGCGTTGGTGAACTCCGCGGAGTAGCGGGCCGTCCGGTCGAACCGGACCTGGCCGAACACCACGACCAAGCCGACCGTGAAGAGCAGCAGCACCGTGCCGACGACGCCGAGTTTGATAGCGGTTCTGGTGATGTTCATGGGTTGATCGTGTTATCCCCGACTTGGCGTCCCCAGACGTAATCGATGGCCCAGGGCGATCCGACCTCGAAATGGTTGTACGGCGCTTGGCTGACTCCGGTGTCGGCGACCAGGTACGGCGCCGGCCAGAAGTCGTGGGTGATCTCCTGCCAACAGCCCGGTGCCCCGCCGGGCCCGCCGCGGGCGTTGTAGCGCGGCAGGTTATCCGGGTAGAGGTAGGGGTTGGCCGGGCTGACCAGCTCACTGACGGTGTCGAGCGCGTAACCGTCTCCACCGCCGAGGAATTCGTACACCTTTGGCGCCCCCTCGGCGAGATTTCGGATGGCACAGAACAGTTCCGGGCTGTATTCGTCCAGCAACGCCGACACCGGAACCAGGTCGGAGAACTGCGCCCGGAAGTACGGGCCGAACCGGTCGGTGATGTCGGCACCGAGGTTGCCCACGCCGGCCGCCGCCAGCAGCGCGGCGTCCAGTTGCTTCTGCTGAGCGGTGATCGTCCGCACCGTGGTGGGCGAGCTCTCCAAGAAGCCGACCAGATCCGGTGCGCCGTCGGCGTAGACGTCTCCCAGGTTGGCGAAGCCTTTGAGGTCGCGCCGGAACGAGGGCATCCGGGCGTTGACGTCGTCGAGGATCGCGTTTCCGTTGACCAGCGATTCGCCGAACTTGTTCCCGAGGCCGGTCAACGCCTCCGCCGCGGCGTGCAAGGTGAGGTTCAGTTTGACCGGGTCCACGCTCTCCGACAGCTTGGTCACGGTCTCGAACAGGGTGTTGAGTTCCGTGGTCACCGACGTGGCGATGATGTGTTTGGTGGTGATGCGTTGCGGTGTCGGGTTTTCCGGCGCAGTCAGCGCCACGTACTTGTTACCGAACAACGTCGTCGCCAGAATGTTGGCCTCGACGTTGGACGGAATCAGGTTGATGTACTTCGGGTCCACATCGAGGGTGAACTTGGCAGCCGGCTTGTCCTGGTACTCCGTCGGCGAGATGGCGGCCACCCGCCCGATCTGCACCCCGTTGTAGGTCACCGGGCCACCCGGATCCATCACCAGGCCGGCCCGCGGCGCCACCATGGTCAGCGGTGTCGTCTTGGTGAATGCCCCGCGGAACTGGCCGTACACCAACCCGGTGATGAGCGCCAGGACCGCGACGGTCACCACGCCCGCGATCCGGTAGGGCGGGGTCTGCGACTTGTTCTGTCTCCCGATTGCCATCGCCATCACATCGTCAAGTTGAAGTTGGGGTCGACGCCGTAAAGCGCCAACGCGGCGAACAAGACGACTGTCGGCACCGAGATCAGCGAGAGTCGCATCGACTGGCCCACCGCCGCGCCGACACCGACCGGCCCGCCGCTGGCGTTGAACCCGTAGTAGCAGTGCGTGATCATCACCACCACCGCGATCAAGATGGTCTCCAGGAACGACCAGAACACGTCGTCGGGTCGCAGGAAGGTTCGGAAGTAGTGGTCGTAGGTGCCCGACGACTGTCCGAAGAACAGCGTCGTGACGATCTGCGGCGAGGCGAACGCCATGATCAGCGCCAGTGCGTACAACGGGATGATCACGGTGAAGCCGGCCACCACGCGGGTGGACACCAGGTAGGAGATGGAGTTGATCCCCATCACCTCCAGCGCGTCGATCTCCTCGCTGATCCGCATGGCGCCGAGTTCGGCGGTGGCTCCGGCCCCGACCGTCGCTGCCAGGGCGATGCCGGCGTTGACCGGACCGACCACTCGGACGTTGACCAGCGCCGCGGCGAAACCGGTATAGGTCTCCACCCCGATGTTGCCCAGCGAGGTGAACCCCTGGATGGCGATCAGTGAGCCGCCGGCCAGCATCACGAAGCCCATGATGGCCACGGTGCCGCCGATCACGGCCATCGCACCGGTGCCCATGCCCAACTCGGCGATGAGGCGCAGCGACTCCCTGCGGTATCTACGCAGCGCCCAGGGGATCTGCCGGATCGCGGTCAGGAAGAACCAGCCCATCTGGCCGCTCTTGTCGAGCGAACGTCCGGCCGCCCCGACGTAGCGGTGGTAGTTCGCGATCAGCCCGGGAAACCGGGCCCGCAGCACTGCCGATGTCGACATGTCAGGTCCCCGTTCCGAACTTCACGCCGATGGTGGTCAGCACCACGTTCACGGCGAACAGCGCGAGCACGCACAAGACCACCGTCTCGTTCACCGCCGTTCCGAGCCCTTTGGACCCACCCCGAACGGTAAGACCCCGATAACAACCGACCAAGCCTGCGATAAGTCCGAACACGCTGGCTTTGACGGTCGAGATGAGCACCTCGGGCAGTCCGGTGAGCAACGTCAGCGTGGACAGGTACGCCCCTCCGGACACGTTCTGCAGATACACCCCGAACAGGAAGCCGCCGAACAGGCCGATGACGATCACCAGGGCGTTGAGCAACAGCGCGACGACGGTGGCGGCGATCACCCGGGGCACCACGAGGCGATGGATCGGGTCGATGCCGAGCACCTCCATCGCGTCGATCTCCTCGCGGATGGTGCGGGCGCCCAGGTCGGCGCAGATGGCGGTCGAACCCGCGCCGGCCACCACCAGCACGGTGACCAGTGGCCCCAGCTGGGTGACGGCCGCGATACCGGCGCCGGCGCCCGAGACGTCGGCAGCTCCGAACTGGGCCAACAGGATATTCAGCGTGAAGACCAGCAGCACGGTCAGTGGGATGGCGACCGCGATGGTCGGCACCAGGGCGACGCTGGTGATGAACCAGCCCTGCTGGAGCGTCTCGCGCCACTGGAACGGCGGCACGAACAGTGCACGAGCTGTCAGCGCACACATCCGGAAAAACCCGCCGACCATCACCAATGGCGGCACCAGCCGGTCACGGGCGAAATCGGCCAGGCGGGGACGCGCAGGAGCGGTCACAACACCCCCCTCATCGGAGACCCCGCGTCACGACGCAGCAAGGGATCGCGTCGCACAGTGTGTCTCCCGTCCGTCCATGGTTTGTTCGAGACCCGCGTCACCATAGCGACCCAACGTGCCGTTGGCGACCATCGGACCATACCTGATGGCTCCGTGAGAGTGGCATCGATTCGGCGCAACATGCGCAGGTTTCCTACCGGAGAGTAATGTGCCGCCACCTCAACCGTCATGGTCTCAGGCGGTATCTCTTGCGGCGCTGACCGACTCGGATCCGGGGTCGCTCGCGTAGCGGATCCGCAGCTCGGTCTTGAGCACCTTGCCGGCCGGGTTTCGCGGCAGGGCGTCGACGATCTCCAAGCCTTTGGGGTGCTTATAACGCGCCAGTCGCTCGGTCAGGTAGGCGTCCAGATCGGCCAGGGCCAGATCTGCCCGGGTGACCGCGGCGACTGCGATCGGGACCTCGCCCCACCGCTCGTGCGGGCGGCCGATCACGGCGACCTCGGCGATGTCGGGGTGGCCGGCCAAGACGTTCTCCACCTCGGCGCAGTACACGTTCTCTCCGCCGGAGATGATCATGTCCTTCTTGCGGTCGACCACCCAGACGTAGCCCTCGTCGTCCATCCGGACCAGATCCCCGGAATGGAACCAGCCCCCGGCGAAGGCCTCGGCGGTGGCCTCCGGGTTGTTCCAGTAGCCGCTCATCAGGGTGGGCGCCCGGTAGACGATCTCACCGACCTCGCCGACGGCGACGTCGTTCATGTTGTCGTCCACCACCCGCGCGGCGACGGTCGGGATGACGGTGCCGACCGATCCCAGCTTTCGGACGGCGTCCTCGCCGAGCAGCATGCAGGTGACCGGCGACATCTCGGTCTGGCCGAATGCCGCCAGGATCTTGGTGCCCGGAAAGGTCTCCGCCATCTGCCGCAGCAGCGCATCCGAGGCCGGCGCCGCGCCCCAGGACATGGTCCG
Source organism: Mycolicibacter terrae (assembly GCF_010727125.1). NCBI lineage: Bacteria > Bacillati > Actinomycetota > Actinomycetes > Mycobacteriales > Mycobacteriaceae > Mycobacterium > Mycobacterium terrae. The sequence continues at coordinate 4,152,033 of NZ_AP022564.1, forward strand.
CAGCCGGATGTCGCGCGGGTTGGCCTGTTGTTGGGCGCAGACCGCCTGCCACTGCGCCGGCACCAGAAAGATGCCGGTGACCTTCTCGGCGGCCAGCACGTCGAGCAGTTGGCCGGCGTCGAACGCACCGAGCGCATTGATCACCGTCGGGATACCCAGCCACATGCCCGGCAGCAGGTTCCCGACGCCGGCGATGTGGAAGAACGGCACCCCGATGAAAGCGACGTCGCCGGCGCTGGTGCCGGCGGTGTAGAGCGCCGTCATGGCCTGGCCGGTGAGGTTGGTGTGGGTGAGCACCGCGCCCTTGGGCCGGCCGGTGGTTCCCGAGGTGTACATGACCAGGGCCGGCGAATCGTTCGGGATATCCACCGGCCGATGCGGTTCGCCGGTCTCGTTGATCAGGTCCTCGTAGGCGATCAGGCCCGCGCTGCTTTCGCTGCCCTCGCCCGCCACCACCACGGTTTCCAGCAGGGAAGTCAGCTCCCGCAGGGCGACGGCCACCGGCGCCAGCGCCGTCTCGGTGATCAGCACCCGCGCCTCGCAGTCGGCGACCAGGAAGGCCAGCTCCGGCGGGGTGAGCCGGAAGTTCACCGGGACGGCGATCGCGCCCAGCATGTTCGCGGCCAGCACCGCCTCGACGAACTCGGTCCGGTTGAGCGTCAGGATCATGACCCGGTCGCCGAAACCGACTCCGCGGCGACTCAGCGCGTCGGCCAGTGCGCCGACCCTCGTCCGCAGCTGCGCCCAGGTCGTGGTCTGTCCCAGGAACCGCAGCGCCGTGGCATCCGGTTGCATCAGGGCGTGCCGGTCCAGTTGGTTGACCCAGTTCTGGCGTCGGGCGCGGTAGGGCTGCTCGGCGGGATCAGTTGTTGGGTGGGTCAATTCGGCTCTCCGCTTCGTGACTACGGCGCTGCGTCGACCGCTGCGCCCGACGCTGAGGCTAACCCGCCGCCAGTTCTTCGGCGCGCCGTTTGAGATTGTCGGCCAGATAGTCCAGGGCGTTGCCGACGGCCTTCTTGACCATCGGCTTGGGCACCGCCATCTCGGTCTCGATGTCCATGTCGACGGTGAGCAGCGAGGTGGGTCCCATCTCGACCACCGAGAACAATTGCTCCTGCTTGGTGAACAGGTCGCCTTGCTGGAGGACGGTCTGGATCTGGGTGGGGCTGGGGTAGTACACGGCCTGGATGAAGGTGCCGTCGAAGCCGGAGTACGACGCGTCCAGCCGCAGCTGACTGGGCCGGCCGTCGGCGTAACGCGCCAGCACCCAGATTCCTTTGACCTCTTGGTTCCACTGCGGGTACGCCTCGAAATCGGCGACGATTCCCATGATGGTGGCGGCGTCGGCGGCGACTTCGACGGTCTTGCTCACGAGCGGCACCCGCCGAGCATAGCCACCCCCGAAACGGCCGCCGGGCTAAACCTGGGCGGTGGCCAGCAGTGCCCGGATGCCGTCGGGGATCGGCACCGGCCGCCGGGTGCTGCGATCGACGTAGACGTGCACCCAGTGTCCGAGCGCGGCCAGCGCAGCCCCGGCCGCGTCGTCGACGGCTTCGGCATCCGGGGCCCGGAACACCGCGAGCCGGTAGGTGACGCTGCTGCGCCCCAAGCGGGTGACCGCCAGGCCGACCGCGAGCCGGTCCGGGAAAGCCAGTTCGCCCAGGAAACGGCAGCCCGACTCGGCCACCACCCCCAGCTCCGGCATCGCCACCGGGTCTGCCTCGTGAACGTTGGCGGCGATCCATCCGTTGATCGCGGTGTCGAACAGTTGGTAGTACACCGCGTTGTTGAGGTGGCCGAACATGTCATTGTCGGCCCAGCGGGTCAGCACCGGCCAGTGCACCGGGAAGTCGCGGCTGGTCAACCCTTCCGGGGCGGGCGGAACCGCTGCGGCGGAACTCATGGTTGTATTCCAGCATGGTTGCCATCCGCGGCGCGGTGCTGGAGCGGATCGGGGCGCCACGACCCTATGCGCGGTCCCGGCCGATCACGGTGACGGAGCTGGACTTGGCGCCTCCGGGACCGGGGGAACTGCTGGTCCGGGTGGAAGCCGCCGGGGTCTGCCACTCCGATCTGTCGGTGGTCAACGGCAACCGGGTGCGGCCGGTGCCGATGCTGCTCGGCCACGAATCGGCCGGCATCGTCGAGGCGATCGGTGCGGGCGTCGACACGGTGGTGCCCGGGCAGCGGGTGGTGCTGACCTTCCTGCCCCGGTGCGGGCAGTGCGCGGCGTGCGCCACCGGGGGCCTGACCCCCTGCGAACCGGGCAGCGCGGCCAATGGCGCCGGCACCCTGCTCGGCGGCGGGATCCGGTTACGCCGGGCCGGCGAGCCGGTCTTCCACCACCTCGGTGTCTCCGGTTTCGCCACCCACGCGGTGGTCAGCGCGACCAGCGCCGTGCCGGTGCCCGAGGACGTACCCCCGCCGGTGGCGGCGCTGCTGGGATGCGCGGTGCTGACCGGTGGCGGCGCGGTGCTGAACGTGGCCCGCCCGGCCCCCGGGCAGACGGTGGCTGTGGTCGGGCTCGGCGGGGTGGGCATGGCGGCGGTGCTGACCGTGCTGGCGCACGACGGCGTCGATGTGATCGCGATCGACCAGCTCCCCGAGAAGCTCGCCGCGGCCAGCGGCCTGGGGGTGCAACGCACCTACACGCCGCAGCAGGCCGTCGACGCCGGTGTGCGCGCTCCGATGGTGATCGAGGCGGTCGGCCATCCGGCCGCGCTGCAGACCGCGATCGATCTGACCGCCCCCGGGGGCCGCACCATCACCGTCGGCCTGCCGCCGCCCGACGCCCGGATCAGTCTGTCTCCGCTGGGCTTCGTCGCCGAGGGACGCTCGCTGATCGGCAGCTATCTCGGGTCGGCGGTGCCCGCGCGGGACATCCCGCGATTCATCGCGCTGTGGCGCGCCGGGCGGTTGCCGGTGCAACAGCTGGTGTCGGCCGACATCACTCTCGACGGCATCAATGAGGCGATGGACCGGTTGGCCGACGGCGCCGCGGTGCGCCAGGTCATCACGTTCGATCAGCCGTGACCGGTTCGAAGACGAAGTCGGCGGCCCGGAACCGGCGGGTCATCGCCCAGAAGGCGCCGGCGCCGCGGGGCCACTGGGTGACCACCCGGCCGTTGGCGGCGCGGAAATAGTTGCTGCACCGGGTGGTCCATACCGTGCCGTGCATCCAGCGGTCGATCTTGGCGATGAAGGCGGCCAGCGCGGCGGGCCGCACCGCGACATAGGTTTTGCGTCGGCGCCGCAAATGTTTGAGCACCCGGACGATATAGCGCGCTTGGGCTTCCAGCACGAAGATGACGCTGTTGGAGCCGACGTTGGTGTTGGGTCCGTAGAGCATGAAGAAGTTGGGGAATCCGGGCATCGCCATGCCCAGGTAGGCGTGCGGCCCGTCGCGCCAGGCCTGCCGCAGGGTGGTGGCGCCCTCGCCGGTCACCTCGATCTGGCCGAGGTAGTCCGCAGCGGCATACCCGGTGGCGCAGACCACCACGTCGACCTCGCACTCGGTGCCGTCCTCGGTGATCAGGGATCGCGACCGCAGGGCCTTGGCCGGGCTGGTCACCACCTCGACATTGGGTCGCTCGAGCGCGGTCAGGTAGTCCGAGGAGAACACCAGGCGTTTGCAGCCCAGCGGGTGATCGGGGGTCAGCGCGGCGCGTAGCCGGGGGTCGGTGATGCTCCGGTCCAGCAGTTCTCGAGCGGTCGCGGTGAATTGACGGGTCTTGTCGCTGCCGTTCTCGATCACCGAGATGTTCGCCTCGCTGCGCAGCCACAGCCGCATCCGGTACAGCCGCTTGGCCAGCGGGATGCGGGTGAACACCCAGTGCTCCCGCGGGGTGTAGCCGCGATCCGGTTTGGGCAGGATCCAGGTCGGCGACCGCTGCACCGAATAGACCTTCTCGGCGACCCGGGCCAGCTCCGGCACCAGCTGCGCGGCGGTGGAACCGGTTCCGAGCACGGCGATTCGGGCGCCGTCGAGCCGCACCGAGTGATCCCAGCGCGCCGAGTGCATGACGGTGCCGGTGAACGGCTGCTCTTCGGCGAGGTCGGGCAGCACCGGCTGGGTGAACAGACCGACCGCCGAGACCACGACGTCGTACCGGTGCTCGTTGCCGTCGGCGGTGGTCAGACACCACTGCCGTCGGTCGTGTTCCCACCCCGCGGAGCGGATCTCGGTGCCCAGCATCAGGTGCGGTTCCAGACCGTGATCGGCGGCGCAGCGTTGGAAGTACGCCAGGATCTCGGGTTGCTTCGACCACTGCCGCGACCAGTGCGGGTTCAGATCGAAAGAGTAGGAGTACAGGTGCGATTTGACGTCGCACGCCAGACCCGGATAGGTGTTGATCCGCCAGGTGCCGCCGACGCCGTCCTCGCGGTCGAAGATGGTGAAATCGGTGAAGCCCGCGCGCCGCAGCAGGATTCCCAGCGCAAGGCCACCCGGCCCGGCACCGATGATGCCGACCCTCATCGGATCTGCAGGCATTGGCCGCCGTCCACGACGAGTTCGGCGCCGGTGATGAACGACGCCGCGTCAGACACCAGGAACGCCACCGCGTCGGCCACCTCGCCCGGCCGGCCGAGCCGCCCGGTCGCGGCCACCGCGGCAAGGCGCTGCTGGGTGGTGTCGTCGAGCATCGGGGTGGCGATCGGCCCGGGAAAGACCGCGTTGACCCGGATCCCGGCCGTTGCCAGTTCGGCGGCGACGGTCTGGGTCAGCCCGCGCAACGCCCACTTCGACGATCCGTAGGCGCTGTGCTGCGGAAAGGGCCGGATCGCCCCGGTGCTGCAGGTGTTCACGATGGCGGCGCCCTCGGCGGCGCGCAGTTGCGGGAGCGCCGCCTGGACGCCCAGGAAGGGGCCGAGACAGTTGACCCGCCAGGCGTTTTCGAAAGCCTCCGGGGTTTCGTCGGCGATCGCCGCCCGGTGCAGGGCGCCGGCGTTGTTGATCAGCGCGGTCAGCGCCCCGAAGCGTTGCACGGTCGCTGCCACCGCGGCGTCCCACTGCGCCGGGGAGGTCACGTCGAGCGCGACCCCGATCACCGCGGCGTCGGCCCGGGCCGAGACGGCAGCAGCCAGTTCCGTTTCGTTGATGTCGCAGGCGGCGACGGCGAACCCGTCGGCGCGCAGCCGTTCGACGATCGCCCACCCCTGGCCGCGGGCGGCGCCGGTGACCAGGGCGACCCGTGCCCGGCTCATCAGTGGCTGCCCCTGGCTTCGTCGAGATGCTCGAGCGCCCCGCACCGGAGCGCCTGGGATTCGGCGGCCAGCGTGATCATCTGGTAGCCCAGCCCGGCCAACGTGCGTCCGGCCGCACCGGATCCACCGTGGATCGCGGCGATCACGCCCGCCGCGGACGCCGCCTGCCGGATCCGGGACATCGCCTCCCGCAGGTCGGGGTGGGTGGTGGCCTGGGCGACGTCCACTCCCATCGAGACCGCCAGATCGGCGGGCCCGACGTAGACCCCGGCCAGTCCGGGTACCGCGCAGATCTGCTTCACCTCGGCCAGTGCGCCGGCGGTTTCGATCATGGCGAAGACGTCCGCCCGCGACTCCAAGGCGCTCAGGTCACGGCCCAGCGCGGGCCGCAGCGGGCCGAAGCTGCGGACACCCGACGGCGGGTAGCGCGCGGCGGAGACCGCGGCCGCCGCCTGCTCGGCGGTCTCGATCATCGCGATGATCACCGCGTCGGCACCGGCATCGAACACCCGGCCGATCGGCGCCGGGTCCGCATTCGGCAGCCGCACCGCGGTGGCGATCGGCAGATGTTCGACATGGCGCAGCATCCCCGCGATCGCGGCGTCGTCGAGGTAGCTGTGTTGGGCGTCGAAGCCCACGTAGTCGTAGCCGGCCCGGGCGAATTCCTCCGGCCCCAGCACCGTCGGCCCGGTGATCCAGCCGCCCCACAGCGGTGCCCGCTCGGTCAGCGCGGCACGCAACGCCGAGGTCATGCGACGATCGCGATCTTGACCCGGTCCGGCACCGGGCGGGTCGCCAATTCGAAGGCGGCCTGCGCGTCCTCGCAACCGAAGACATGGGTGATGTAGTCGCCCAGCAGGTCGGGATGTTCGGCGGCGAACTTGCCGGCGGCTTCCAGCATCCGCCCGCGGTCCCGGGTCACACCCGCTATCAACGTCAGGTTGTTGCGCAGCATGGTGCGCATGCTGATCGGGTAGCTGTCGTCGTCGGGGACACCGAAGTAGAACACGGTGCCGCCGGGCGCGACGGCTTCGACGGCATGGCCCAAGGTGGCGACCTGGTGGCCGACCGCCTCGATCACGATCTCCGGCCGGTCGGCGGTGTCCAGGTGGCGCACCCAGCGATCGCTGGTGGACTGCACCACCGTGTCGACGCCGAAGGCGGCGGCCACCTCGCGCCGGTCGACGGGGTCTACGCCGGTGACGCGACGCGCTCCGGCGGCTTTGGCGACCGCACTGAACAGCAGGCCGATCGAGCCCTGCCCGAGCACCGCCACATGGCGGCCGGCCAGGTCGGGAAGCTGTTCGACGGCGTAGAGCACACACGCCAGCGGTTGCAGGCCCACGGCTTGGGCGGGCGTCAGCGTCGGGTCGTAGCCGGCGAGCCCCTCACCGTCGGCGACGACCCGCGCCATCAGCCCGTCGAAGCCGGACGCCCAGCCGACGACACGGTCGCCGGGCCGGTGCCGCGGGTGCCGGCTGGCGATCACCTCGCCGACGATCTCGTGGATCGGGAAACCGTCCTTCTCCGCCGCGCTGACACCGCTGTCACCGGGCAGCCTGCCCTGGGCCCCGCGGAACGCGGGCAGGTCGCTGCCGCACACCCCGGCGGCGAGGAAGGCCAGCAGCACCTGGTCCTCGCCGACCTGATGCTCGGTGAGGTCGGGGACCTCGATCCGCTCGAATTCGTATGGCGCGATCAGCCGGTGGGCCCACATGTCGTCAGACCTCCACCGGGATGGTGTTCCAGCCCCACTGGAAACTCGACGGCAGTCTGGTGGCGCCGTCGTCGACGATGCGGTAGTCGCCGACCCGGCGCAGCCATTCCTGCACCAGGACAGTGACTTCCAGCCGGGCCAGGTGGTAGCCGATGCAGAAGTGCTGTCCGCGGCCGAACGCCAGTGAGCGTTTGACCGGGCGGTTCCAGTGGAATTCGTCGGGGTCGGGGTACTCGCGCTCGTCGCGGGCAGCCGAGGCCAGCAGCGTGATGATGCGCTGCCCCGGCGCGATGGCGGTGTCGTGCAGCGTGAACGGTCTGCGGACGGTCCTGGCGAACCATTGCGCCGGTGCGCAGTAGCGGATCATCTCCTCGCGGGCGCGTTCCACCCCGTTCCGGTCGGCCCGCACCGCGGCGAGTTGCTCGGGACGGCGCGCCAGCTCCCACAGTCCGTGCGCGACGATCTTGGGCACCGTCTCGGTGCCGCCGATGAAGATGCACAGCAGTTGGGTGGCCGCTTCGACGTCGTCGAGCGCACGGCCGTCCGGGAGGCGGTAGCGCAGCATCCCGTCGACGATCGGCAGCTCGTCGCACCGCCGGCCGGCACGCCGGCGTTGCACGGCCGGGATGAGGTACTCCAGGTAGTTGGGCCGGGCGGCGGCGGTGTCGACGCCGCTGCCGGCCTGCGCGAGGCTGCCGGCGTTCACCGCCGCCAACACCTCGGCGGCGCAGTCGAGCGGGATACCCAGCAACTCGCAGACCACCTGGGCCACCACGATTCCGCCGTAGTCACCGGTCAGGTCGAAGCCGCCCTGCGGCAGCAGCTCGTCCAGCCGCTGATTGGCCAGCGCGCGGATCCGGCCCTCCCAGTCGGCCACCGACCGGGGTCTAAACGCCGGTGACTGCAGCCGGCGGATGTCGTCGTAGATCGGTTTGTCGAAGACGGCGTGGAATGGCAGGGGCTTCAACGGCGGATCCGGAACCGGTCCGCTGTTGTGGTGGGCCAGTACGTTGGCCGCGGGCAACGTTCCCTCGGAGGCGACCAGCGTGCCGTCACCGACCGCGAGCGCGTCCCAGATGTCGTCGAACCGGGACAGCGCATACAGATCCCATTTCGGCACGTAGTACACCGGATGGTGATCGCGCAGTACGCGGTAGTACGGCAGCGGGTCGGCCATCACCGCCGGATCGAACGGGTCATAGGAGAAGTGCGGGGCCGCAACTGTTTTCACGCAGTGCCTCCCTGGAGTGGGGAGGGCGGCAGGGCCTGCAGGATGGAGTCCTCCCAGCCGTCCCGCAGCGCCGGCGCTACGCTCATCCAGGTCACGATCTCAGCCGGCGGCTGGTCCTTCCAGGACGGGTAGTGCTGCGCGAAGCAGTCCCAGTCACCGTCGAGCGCCCAGTAGTGAATGACCTCGTTGAAGCGGAACGTGGTGGTGAACGAACCGAGCCAGCGTTTGCCGGTGCGTTCTGACCACGGCACGTACAGGCGCTCCAGCTCCCGGATGTAGTCATCCTGGCGGCCGGGCTTGGTCTGCATGATCTCCTGGATCACCAGGGTGGCGTCGAAGCCGGCGTCGCAGAGCTGCGACAGGGTCTTGTTGTGGGGGCCGGGGTACATGATGCGGCCCTCGCCGGAGGCGCCGATGCCCGTGAGGTACGCCGACCACTCGGCGGCGGGAGGCTCGTGGCTGCCATCGGGGCCCTGCGCCCGCCCGATGCGGGCGTAGTCGGCGAAGGCGTCGATCTCCCAGACGATCGTGACCTGCGGCCAGTGTCCGTTGTAGCGGGTGGTCTCCCACATCCCGTACAGCCGGGCGCCCAGCTCGTTCATCATCGGCTGGTAGACGTCGGTGAACGCACTGGTGAATTCGGCGCTCAGGCCGCGGCCCAGGTCGATGGTCTCGTGCAGATACAGCAGCGTGTGGCCGTGGTGCTTGCGCATCAATCGACCGGCACCAGATCGGAACTGACAGGCAGGCAGCGTTTCTGGTCGCTTCGGAACATCTCCGGACAGTCGCTCAGAGCGTCGACCGGGGCGTCGGCGGCCACGAGTGCTTGCCTCTTGAACGCCCGCCCCGCGACGGTGAGCACATGGCGCACCGCGCCGAGCCGGCGATTCATGGCCACCGGCCAGCTTTCGCCCCACAGGACCACCTCGGTCACGCTGTGCCGCAGCGCCAGCTGCACCCGCTGACGGATCCGGGGATCTCTGACGAACGCGTCGGCGACGACGGCCAGGCCGTGTCCCGCCGCGTCGGCGGTCGCCGCGGACAGCCCGGTCTCCAGGTCGGCGGTGTGTACGCCGAGGATCTGCAGCGGCCGGAGGTTCTGATGCGGCGGCACCATCACGGTGACGTCCCACCCGGTGGCGACCCGGTGATACAGCCACCCGCCGGCCGCCTGCACCAGCGCGGTGACGTCGAGCGCAATGACGTCAAGGCGGTAGCGCAGATACCGTTCCTCGGCCGGCGGTTCCAGTGCCGCAGCGGTGCTCGTCATCGCATCATCCCAGCTCGTCATGAGAATCCGGTAGGCATCACCGGGCCTGGCGGGTATCGCCCAGCCGCGTGACGCAACTCTGGGGAGATATTACAGTTGGGGCCTACTTTGTAAAGTCACAATCTGAACAAGGGGTGCGGTGAAATGAGTCTGGTCGCCGGGCACGGCCCACTGAGCACCGAGCGCGCCGGCTGGTTCTCCCCGGAGATCTCCGGAGATCTGGTGTACGTCGAACCGCACCCCCGCCGGGTACGGGCGGTCCGCGCTGATCGCGTCGTGCTCGACACCGAACGCGTCCTGCTGGTGCACCGCCGCGGTCAACCGCTCAGCTACGCCTTCCCGGCCGGCGCTGTCGGCGCCCTGCCGCACAGCGAGGTGCCGGAGGCGCCGGGGTTCGTCCAGGTCCCGTGGGATGCGGTGGACACCTGGTTCGAGGAGGGCCGCCGGCTCGTGCACTACCCGCCCAACCCGTATCACCGGGTCGACTGCCGGCCCACCCGGCGCGCACTGCGTGTCGAGGTCGCGGGCGAGGCGTTGGTGGACACCGAGGTCACGGTGATCGTATTCGAGACCGCCCTGCAGCCCCGCCTGTACGTCGCCCCGGAATTCGTCCGCACCGATCTGCTGCAGCCGTCGACGACGTCGACCTATTGCAACTACAAGGGTTACGCGCGGTACTGGTCCGCCGTCGTCGGCGACACCGTTATCGAGGACGTGGCCTGGAGTTATCCCGAACCCTTGCCCGAAAGTCTGCCTATCGCAGGGTTTTTCAGCTTCGACATGACCCGTGCCGGCGGCTTCGCGGCGCTGCCGGCGCCCGTTGACCACGCGGCGCTATAGCCGCGCATGTTCGGAGATCTTGCTGTCGCTGGTGCGCAGCGGGCGGATGAGGCCGTCCTGGGCGAATGAGGCGATGAGCGCGCCCTCTTCGGTGTGTACGGTGCCGCGGACGTAGGACATGCCCGCGCCCACCTGGGTGCTCTCGTGCCCGTAGAGAATCCAGCCGTCCCACCGCACCGGCTCATGGAAACTCACCGTGACGGTCATCGGCGCGGTGGACACCGTCAGGTGCGACTGACTGGTGCCGATGCCGGCGTGCGCGCGCATTGTGGTCGAGATGCCCAAATGGCCGGTGAAATAAGCGATCAACGCCTTGGCGAGGTCGTCACGGACGGGAATGGGGTCGTAGTGCAGCCAGGCGTAGAGCTCGGGCGGTCCCACCTCGTCGGGACTGTTGACGTCGACGACGTCGACCAAGCGCACCTGACGTCCCTGCATGGCCATCTCGCAGGGGTTGGCCTGCGCGGGTGAGGCGACGTCCGGGCGCGGCAAGTGGTGGGTGATGACGTCGGCCGTCGGGAGGTCGGCGAGCACCGTCATGGTCGCGCAGCGCTTGCCGCTCTGCGACACCGAAATGACCGCGGTGGCCGTCGAGCGGCCCTCGCTGACCACGTCGATGGCGTAGTCCGCCGGCTCCCCCACCAGCACCGCTCGGGCGAACACGGCGTGCACGGAACGGATGGACTTGTCGCCGAAGCGTTTCGCCGCTCCGACGATGGCCTGCGCCAGCAGCTGGGTGCCTTCCACCACCTGTCGTTCGTCGTCTGTGGCGAGGCCCGTCGCACCGGTGAACCGGTCCGGGCCATCCATTGTCACCTCGAACAGGTCGAGCAGGCCGCTGACCGACCAGTGCGCGGTCGAGGTCTCTACGCCATCGGCAGTACCGGTGCTTGCGGAAATCTCAGCCATTCCGCGAGCGTGACATTCGCATCACGTTTTGTAAAGTAGGCCTGGTTGCGCCCACGACCGCAGGACTGGAGGACAACGTGTCGAGCATCGCCGAGACAAGCTCCGAACCCGACACCCCGGCGGCCGGACCGACTCCGGCACCGCTGGCCGGTGGCTTCTGCTTCGGCGAAGGCCCGCGCTGGTTCGAGGGTCTGCTGTGGTTCTCCGACATGCTCGGCGAAGCGGTCCACACGGTGGACCTGCGGGGCTCGATGACGACGGTGCCGTTGCCCGGGCACACCCCGGCCGGGCTGGGGTTCCGGCCGGACGGATCGCTGCTGATCGCGTCCGCCGAGAACCGTCAGGTGCTCCGCTACGACGGCGATACGGTCACCACGCTGGCCGACCTCAGCGGCTACGTGTCAGCCGATCTCGGCGACATGGTGATCGATGCGACCGGCCGCAGCTACATCGGTTCGCAGGCCTACACCGGCGGCGTGATCGTGCGACTCGACCCGGACGGCGGCGTGCACGTCGTCGCTACGGACCTCGACTTTCCCAACGGGATGGTGATCACCGGCGACGGTGCCACGCTGATCGTCGCCGAATCGATGGGCCGCCGGCTCACGGCGTTCACGATCGGCGCCGACGGCGGACTGCGTGACCGCCGGATCTTCGCCGACGCGCTCGACGGACCACCCGACGGCATCGCGCTCGACGCGGCGGGCGGAGTCTGGACATCGATGACGCTGGCCCACCAGTTCGAGCGCGTGACGCAGGGGGGCACCGTCACCCACCGCATCGACGTCGGCGACCGGGCCGCGATCGCCTGCACACTGGGCGGGCCCAACCGTCGCACCCTGTTCCTGCTGTCCAGCACCGACGCCTACCCCAAGCGGCTGATCGGGACACGCGAATCCCGCTTGGACATGGTGACCGTGGAGACACCCGGCGCCGGGCTGCCCTGAACGGGAATCCGACACGTGGACACAACGGACTCCTACTACGAACTGCTCGACGCCGCCGACCCGCGGGGCGAGAAATTCTGCGCCACCGATCTGGTTCGCGGCACCTGGTCGGCTCAGATCCAGCACGCCGCACCGGTTTCGGCGCTGCTGGTGCGTGCACTGGAGCGCCACGAGGCCCGGGACGACACCCGGCTGAGCCGGGTCGCCGTCGATCTGCTGGGGCCGGTTCCCGCCGAGGGTGCGCTGTGGGTCCGGGCGCAGGTCGACCGGGCCGGCAAGCAGATCGAACTCATCAGCGCCGAGATGCTGGCACCGGGTCCCGACCAACGTCCCCGGCCGGTGGCCCGGGCGACCGGGTGGCGGTTGCAGACCCTGGACACCGGTGACGTCCGGCACGCCTCGGCTCCCCCGCTGCGGCCGGTCAGCGAGGCCCGCAGCAACAACATGCAGGCGAACTGGGACCGCAATTACGTGCACAGCCTGGACTGGCGGTGGCTGACGAAGCCGCTCGCGCCCGGCGCCGGGGAGTCCTGGATCTCACCGGTCGTGGACCTGGTGGCCGGCGAGGCGATGACCCCGTTGCAGCGGCTGTTCGCGGTGGCCGACGACGCCAACGGCGTCGGCACCAAACTCGACATCAGCACGTGGACATTTCTCAACACCGACCTGGTGGTGCACGTGCACCGGATTCCCGACGGCGAGTGGATCGGGATCCGCGCCGAGACCAACTACGGACCGGACGGCATCGCGACGACCATCGGCACCCTCTTCGACGAGCAGGGTGCGGTGGCCGGCATTCAGCAATCGGTGCTGGTGCGACGGCGTTAGCAACCCGGCCCCGCGAAGACCGCGACGACACGCGGTGGTGGCAGCGGTGCTCGCACGTGACTTGTGGCGCTCGGATCACGATAATTGCCCCACCGCCCTATCCCTGGTGCCCCGCGACGGTGAGGAACGATGGCACGACACCGAACCCGCGTGACACTCTCGCTATTTTTTGTAAAGTCTCCGGTATGACCCGCAGCACGGTGGACGGCCCCGACGGTTCGACCCGCCAGCGGATCCTCGCGGCCACCGCCGAGGTCCTCGGCCGCAACGGGATGACCAAGCTCAGCCTGTCGGAGGTTGCTTCCCAGGCCGGCGTGTCACGCCCCACCCTGTATCGGTGGTTCCCGTCCAAAGAGGAACTGATCTCGGCGTTCTCGCGCTACGAACGCCACGTCTTCGACAATGGCCTCAGCAGGGCCACCGAGGGCCTGAAGGGCACCGAAAAACTGGATGCCGCATTGCGTTTCATCGTCGACTATCAGCATTCCTCCACCGGGGTGCGGATGATCGACATCGAACCCAAGCATGTGCTCAGTGACTTCTCCCGGATCATCGTCCCGATGCGCGAGGGGCTGCAGCGGATGCTGTCCGGTCCGGATGCCGCGGTGAAGGCGGCGGCGGCCATCCGGATTGCCATCTCGCACTACATCATTCGCAGTGACGACTCCGACCAGTTCCTGGCGCAGCTGCGTCAGGCGGTGGGGATCCGGCACCGGGACTGACGGCCCCGATCAGTCGAAGAGCACGGCGGCGTTGAGGTAACCGGTCGGATCGAACGCCGCTTTGACCGTGCGCATCGCGGCGATATCGGCCGGCCCGCGCGACATCGACAGGAAGGGCCGTTTGCGGCTGCCCACCCCGTGTTCGGAACTGACGTTGCCGCCGCACTCCGCGATGAGCTGCATCATCGCCGCGTACAGACCGGGTTCGGCCGCCGCCGAGCAGCGCAGCACGTTCAGGTGCAGGTTGCCCTCCCCGATATGGCCGAACAGCACCGGCAGCGCCTCCGGTGCGTGCCTGCCCACCACGGTTCGCGCCGCTGCGGCGAATCCGGCGACGGCGGCCAAAGGCAGCGAGACATCGAACTTCAGCGGTGGGCCGAACGCGCCCAGCACGTCGGCCACCGCCTCACGGACCCGCCAGAGCCGCTGCCGGGTGGCGGCGTCGACGCCGACCGCCGGCTGGTCGGCGGCCGACACCTGTTGGAGCAGGCCGAAGAGTCGGTCGCTCTGATCGCTGTCCCCGGCCAGTTCCACCAGCAGCAGCCAGTCACCGGCCACCGGCGCGGCGACGCCGAGCCGCTCCTGCGTGAGCGCGGCGACACGGGCGTCGACCAGCTCCAGCGCCGCGACGCCGTCCACGTCGCGGCAGACCCGCGCGGCATCGACCAGGGCGTCGAGCTCGGTGAAGCCGCAGACCGCGGTGACCCGGTGCGCCGGTGCCGGGCGCAGTCGCAGATCCAGGGCGGTGATGACGCCCAGGGTGCCCTCCGCGCCGACGAACAGCGCCGGCAGGTTGTAGCCGGTGTTGTCGGCGCGCACCGCGCTGCGCCGGCGCAGCAGCGAGCCGTCCGGCAGCGCCACCTCCAGGCCGAGCACCTGCTCGGCCATGTTGCCGTAGTGCACGGTGGCCAGCCCGCCGGCGTTGGTCGAGGCCATCCCGCCGACGGTTGCGGTGTCGCGGGCGGTCAGGTCGACTCCGAACACCAGGCCGGCTGCCGCAGCGGCCTGCTGCACCGCCGCGAGGGTGACGCCGGAGCCCACGTGCACCCGACGCTCTTTCGCGTCGACGTCACCGGTGGTGGTGAGCCGCTCGGTGGACAGCAGCACGTCGTCGTGTTCGGGGACGGTGCCGGCCACCAGCGAGGTGCGGCCGCCCTGGATGGTGACGTACGCGCCGTCGTCCCGGCAGACCCGCAGCACCGCGGCAACCTCGTCGGGCGATCCCGGCCGCACCAGCGCGCCGGCCCGCCCCCGGTAGCGGCCGGTGTAGTCGACGCTGCGTCCGGCCAGCACGTCGGGATCGTCGGTGACGTGGGCGGGACCCACCACCTCGGCCAGGCTTCCCAGCAGGCTCGCTGACACCGCCCCGGTCTATCACATGCCGCGCTACCTTTTTGGCATGGCAACCCGCGAAGACATCTCTTTCCGATCCGGCAACGCCTCGGTCAGTGCCTGGCTGTACCGGCCCGACGGTGCCGGGCCGACCGGGGCGCCGCTGCTGGTCATGGCGCACGGACTCGGTGCGGTGCGCACCATGCGCCTGGATGCCTACGCCGAGCGGTTCGCCGCGGCCGGCTACGCCTGCCTGGTCTTCGACTACCGCAATTTCGGCGCGAGCGACGGTGCACCGCGCCAGCTGCTCGACGTGGGAATGCAGTTGGCCGATTGGGCCGCGGCGGTCGACTTCGCGCACAACCTGGCCGGGATCGACCCGGCCCGAATCGGCTTGTGGGGCACCTCGTTCGGCGGCGGACACGTCATCGCCACCGCGGCACGGCTGCCGGTGGCGGCGGTGGTGGCGCAGTGCCCGTTCACCGACGGGATCGCCTCGGCACGCACCATCCCGCCGCTGACCCTCGCTCGGGTCAGCCTGCTGGCCATGCGCGACCTGGCCGCGGCCCGGCTGGGCAACCCACCGGTGATGGTGGCCACCGCCGGCCGCCCCGGGGAGGTCGCGCTGATGACCACGCCGGACTCCTACCGGGGCTACCTGCAGCTGGTTCCGGAGGGGCAGACCGTGCGCAATGAAGTCGCCGCACGATTCGGGATGAAGGTCCTCGGCTACCGCCCGGGCCGGCTGGCGGCCAAGGTGACCTGCCCGATCCTGTTCTGCGTCTGCGACAGCGACTCGGTCGCCCCGCCCGGCCCCACGCTGCGCTACGCCGCGCGGGCGCCCCGCGGCACGGTGAAGCGCTACGCCGAGGGCCACTTCGACATCTACGTCGGCGACGCCTTCGAGCGGGTGGTCGCCGACCAGCTGGAGTTCCTGGACCGCAACCTCAAAGCGCCGGCCGCCTAGACCCCCAACGGCGATTCGACGCGGATGGTCTCGTCGCGGATCAGCCCGCGCAGCAGTGCGGTGCTGAACTCCGCGGCGATCTCCTTGGCGCTGCGTCGTCCGCTGGGCCGCAGCCAGCGGTAGGCCCCCAGCGTCATCCCGATATAGCCGAGCGCCAGCACATGCGAATCGCACGGGTAGAACTCGCCGCTGGCGATACCGCGGTCGATCAGGCCGTGCACGTGCTCGTAGACCTGGGCTTCCTTCTCCCGGACCTCGGCGACCTGCTCCTCGGTAAACCACTCGGTGATGTAGGGCTGCTCCTGGAAGTAGACCGCCGCACCTTCGGGATTGACCGCGATCTGGTCGAGCAGACGCACCGTGTACTGGTACAGCGCCTCACGTGCGGTCCACGACGGGTCGTCGTGCACGGCGGCCAGCGTCCGTTCGGCGGCCTGCTGGTAGATGTCATAGAGGATCAACGACTTGCTGGCGTAATAGTGGTAGACAGTCGCCTTGTTCAGGCCGACCACGTCGGCGACGTCGTCCATCCGGGTGCCGTGGTAGCCGCGGGCGGCGAACAGCTTGGTGGCGACCGCGAGTAACTCCTCGCGGCGGGAGGGCCCCTGGGCGGAGTTCCCCGACCCGCCCTTGTCGTTTGGCATGTGCACTCGCTATTCGGCCGCCGGAGTCATCCGGTCTCAATCAACTGGTTGGAAGGATTCTATGCAGTCCGCTGTTGGGGCGTTGACGAGGCGACTAAACTGGTGCAATCCAAGCTGAGGGGTTGATGACATGGGTCCTGGTTACGGTTACGATCCGAATCCGGATTACGAGCTGAGCGACGAAGCCGAGTTCTTCTTCAAGTACCTCACCTGGGGTCTGCGCGGTGTCGACGGGGGCGGCGGTTACCCCCCGCAGAACTACCCGCCGATCTAGTCCCCCATCAGACGTCACGGCCCCCGATCCACCGCGGATCGGGGGCCATTTGCTGCGGTGACTTATCGTGACCACGTGACCTCCCAGCCGGAACTGCCCGGGGCGTGGAATTTTCGCGACGTTTCCCAGACCACCGGCGCGCTGCGCCCGGGCCGGCTGTTCCGGTCCAGCGAGCTGAGCCGCCTCGACGATCGCGGCCGCGAACAGCTGCTGCGGATCGGCGTCTCCGATGTCGCCGACCTGCGCTCCCCCCGGGAGGTGACGCGTCGCGGGCCGGGCCTGGTGCCCGACGGTGTCGATATCCACCTGCTGCCCTTCCCCGACCTGGCGGGCGACCAGTCGCCCGACAGTTCGTCGCCGCACGAGGACGCCTTCCGCAAGATGATGGCCGAGAAACCCGACGCCGACTCGGCCGCCGATGTCGCCGCCCGCTACATGCTCGAGGAGTACCAGCGCTTCCCCACCCTCGGCGGATCCCGCCGGGCGGTGCAGCGGGTGGTGTCGCTTCTGGCAGCGGGCCGGCCGGTGCTGGCGCACTGTTTCGCCGGCAAGGACCGCACCGGCTTCGTCGTCGCGGTGGTGCTGCAGGCGGCCGGAGTCGACCGGGATGCGGTGGTGGCCGACTACCTGCGGAGCAATGCTGCGGTACCGGTCCTGCGGGACCGGATCATGGACATGATCCGGCAGCGGCCGGAGGACGAGATCACTCCCGAGGTGCTGACCTTCACCGAGGCGCGGCTCTCCGACGAGGTGCTCGGCGTGCGTGCCGACTATCTGGAGGCCGCCCATGCCTCGATCGAGCAGAACTTCGGCTCGTTGGACGGCTTCCTGCACGCCTGCGGTGTCCTCGATGCCGAGCGGGAGGCCCTGCGCGTCGCATTGCTCGGCTGAGGGCCACCCGAAAATTCCCCTTGCCTTCGACCAGCCGGAAAGTTAACGTCGGTACCTAGGTTTATCTAGGGGGTTTCTCATGAAACTTGAACACCGCCCCTACCAGATGATTGGCTGCGCCCTCCTCGGTGCCGGCATCGTCGCGATCAGCCCGATAGCACCACCCGACGTTCAGGCTCGGGCCGTGCTCCTCACGGTCGGCGATACCGCCAGTGCCACCGATCCGGCGATCGGGCTGGTGATCGGCGGCAGCGGCATCCCGATCCCCGGGTCCGGGTATGTGCAGGCCGCCGACCAGCTCTTCATCGACAATCCGCTGCATCCGATCTATCCCGGCACCACCTACCCCGGTGTGCTCGCGAACGGCGTCTTCACGCCGGAGGGGCTTTATCCACTCGACGGCATCAACGTGTTGCGCTTCAACTACCCCAACGATGCCAGCGGTTTTCCCGCCCAGAGCACCTCGGTCGGTCAGGGCCTCACGATCCTGGACGACTGGATCAAGACCAACAATGCGGCCGGCGCCACCAGCACCGTGTTCGGCTACTCGCAGAGCGCGACCATCGCCAGCCTGGAGATGGAGAAGCTGCAGGCGGAAGGCCTCGGCGGCTCGCCCGTGCAATTCCTGCTGATCGGCGACCCCAGCGCGCCCAACGGCGGCATTCTGGAGCGCTTCAGCGGCTTCGAGACGACCTCGGGGCAGACGCACGACCTGCCGCTGAACCTGCCGAGCCTGGGCTTCAGCTTCGACAGCTCGACCCCGTCGGATGCCTTCCAGACCACGATCTACTCGATGGAATACGACGGCTTCACCGACTTCCCCCGCTACCCGCTGAACTTCCTGGCCGACCTGAACGCCTTCCTGGGCATCCGGACGCTGCACGGCACCTACCTGAACGGAGGCGTGGACGGCAACGGCCCGACACCCGAGCAGATCGCCGACGCGCACCTGCTGCCCGGCTCGGAGTCGCTCGGCACGCCGGGCAGCCTCACCGACTACTACATGATCGACCAGACCGCACCGCTGGTGGCCTTGCTGCCGAAACCGCTGCAGGATCTGCTGGGTCCGGCCCTGACGTACCTGATCAACCTCGGCTACGGCGACGGCGACTTCGGCTACTCGACGGCACCGGCCAACGTGGCCACGCCGTTCGGGCTGTTCCCCGACGTCGACCCGACGACGGTGTTCAACGATCTCGTCGACCGGGTTGAGCAGGGCTGGCAGGCGTTCCAGGCCGACCTGGCCGATCCGGCGGCGCTGATGGCGGCGTTCTCCCCCGCGGTCTCGGACGCCGTCACGCACACGGCGGTGACGACCCTGCCGTCGTTGTCCGACATCATCGACGCGTTCACCAGCGCTACCTCGGCGATCAACGGTGCGCTGTCGGGGACGTCAGACATCGCCAACGCGCTGTTCACCAGCGTGCCGTCCTACGACCTGAGCCTGTTCACCACCAACCTGCAAAACGGTGATCTGCTCGACGCATTCGGTCTGCCGTTCGCGGCCAACACCGCGATCTACACACTGGCGGCCGGTTTCGAGGTCCAGCTCATCACGAACACGATCTCGGAGATCAACGCCATTTTCGCCGGCCTGGGACTCTGAGAGCGTTCCGGGAGTTACGCCCCGCCGCCGAGTGTGCGGTTTGGTTAGAAAATCGGCCGATTCGGCAACCGAACCGCACACTCGGTGAACAATTCGTGACGGGTGGGACGCGTGGTGCGGGACGCCCTACTGCAGCGAGAAGCTGGCTGCCTTGGCCGTCGAGAGGTCGGCGATCGTCGACCACTGCGCGGCGACGTCATCGACCGACGGCGGGTTGTCGAAATTGGCGCCGGCGTTCTCGAACAGCGCCGCCCGCTGCACCTTGCCGCCGCCGGCGATGAACACCGAGCCGGTCTCGGCGATCTCGTCGGTGCACAGGTAGGCGACCACCGGTGCGACGTACTCGGGCTTGAGCCGCTCCAGCACTTCCGGCGGCAGGATGTCCTCGGTCATCCGGGTGGCGGCGATCGGAGCGATCGCGTTGGCCTTGATGTTGTATTTGGCGCCCTCGATGGCCAGCGTGTTGATCATGCCGACCAGGCCGAGCTTGGCTGCCCCGTAGTTGGCCTGCCCGAAGTTGCCGAACAGTCCGCTGGTGGAGGTGGCGACCACCACCCGGCCGTAGCTCTGCTCGCGGAAGTGCGGCCACGCCGCCCGGACCACGTTGTACCCGCCGTAGAGGTGCACCTGCAGCACGGCGTTCCAGTTCTCGAAGGTCATCTTGTGGAAGGTGCCGTCACGCAGGATGCCGGCGTTACTGACCACGCCGTCGACCTTGCCGAACTCGTCGATCGCGGTCTTGATGATGTTGGCCGCGCCGTCGGCGTCGGCGACGCTGTCGTAGTTGGCGACGGCCCGGCCGCCGGCCTCTTTGATCTCAGCGACCACGTGGTCGGCCATATTGTGCCCGGCTCCGGTGCCGTCGCGGGCACCCCCGAGATCGTTGACCACCACACTGGCCCCCTCACGGGCCAGGGTCAGGGCGTATTCACGGCCCAAGCCTCCACCGGCTCCGGTGACGACGACAACACGATCCTGCACTCCGGGCATGAGCTTCCTTCCTCGATTCGATCGCCGCGCTGAAACAGGCCTAGAACAACCGGCGCGCCAACTTCCAGGCCTTATCTGTATACGGGGGATAGATCAGGCTCGCCATGTCGGGTCGGGTCGGCTTGGTCAGCACGGTCTTGCGGTGGCTGAACTCCTCGAAACCCCACCGGCCGTGGTAGGCCCCCATCCCGGACGGTCCGACCCCACCGAAGGGCAGCTTGGCGGTCGACACCTGGAACACCAGGTGGTTGACCAGCATGCCGCCCGAGGGCACCTGGGCGATCACCTTCTCGCGCACCGCACGGGCCTTGGTGAACAGGTAGGCCGCCAGCGGCTTGGGCCGGGCGTTGACGTAACGAATCGCGTCGTCGACGGAGCCGACCGAGATCACCGGCAGGATGGGCCCGAAGATCTCGTCGGTCATCAACGCCTCGGCCGGGTCGGGGTCGACGACCACGGTCGGTTCGATCCGCAGTGTCGTGGCGTCCGAGCCGCCGCCGAGCGCCACCGTGCCGCGGGTATTGGCCAAATAGTTTGTGAGACGGTCGAATTGACGCTCATTGACGATACGCATCCCGTGCGGCTCTTGCGCCCGGAAGTCGGTGATGGCCTGGCCGATCCTGGCGACCAGCTCATCGCGGATCGTGATGTCGGCCAGCACATAATCCGGGGCGACGCAGGTCTGGCCCGAGTTCAGCAGTTTGGTCCAGGCGATCCGCTTGGCCGCGACATCGACGTCGGCGTCGGCGGCCACGATGCACGGACTCTTGCCGCCCAGTTCCAGCGTCACCGGGGTCAGATGCTCGGCTGCGCCGGCCATGATCTTGCGCCCGATCTCGGTCCCACCGGTGAACATCACCCGGTCGAAGCCCTGCGCGATCAACGCCTGGCTGACCACTCCGTCACCCTCGACCACCACGATCGCGTCGGTGTCCAGGTAGCGCGGCACCAACTCGGCCATCAGCCGCGAGGACGCCGGGGCGATCTCGGATGGCTTCAGCGCCACCGTGTTTCCCGCGGCGATCGCCCCCACCAGTGGCCCCAGCGTCAGATAGAACGGGAAGTTCCAGGCGCCGATGATCAGCACTGTGCCGTACGGCTCGTACTCCACCCAGCCGCGGCCGGGAAGCTGGGCGAGCTCGAGGAGGCGGTACTTGCGCCGCATCCACTTCTTGACGTGCTTGGCCGCGTAGCGGGCCTCGGCCGCGGTGCCGGCACTGTCGGCCAGCCAGGCCTCGAACGGCTTGCGGTCGAGGTCGGCGGCCAACGCCGTGGCGATCTGCGTCTCGTTCTCGTTCATCATCTGCTCGAGGCGCTGCAGCTGGGTGCGTCGCCACTGCACATCGCGGGTCCGCCCGGTGGCGAAGGTGTCGCGCAGTCTGGCAACGACATCGGCCACGCCGGTAGTTGTAGTTGTGGTCATGGTCCCATTCCTACCGCTGACCGGGCGGTCATGCCGCACGATCGGCGTAAGAAGTGACCGCCGGTCAGATCCGCCTGGTCAGGTGCGCACCGCGGTGACGAACTCCGCGAACGCCTCCGCGTCGTCGCCCATGGGCACGTTCACCCACCGGTCCAGGCGGCGCATCTCGTCGATCGAGTGCTGTGCGGTGGCACGCCAGCCGTGCCCGTTGAGCCATTCCGTCACCGCCGCGCGGTCCTCGTCGTGGTAGATCAGATCCTGCACATCCACGGTCTGCTCCAGGCCGATCTGCTCGGCGACCTTCTTGAACCGCTCCGCCATCTCCTGGCGCCGCTCGTCGGCGTGGTTGGCCGCGGTCTCCGCCGCGATCCGGCTCCCGGGCGCACTGAGGGCGGTGATCTGGTCGAACAGCCGGTCCTGGCCGTCGGCCGGCAGGTACATCAGCAGCCCCTCGGCCAGCCACGCCGTCGGGGCCGCCGGATCGAAGCCCGCGGCGGTCAACGCGGCGGGCCAGTCCTGTCGCAGGTCGATGGCCACCGCGCGCCGCTGCGCTGTCGGCGTCACGTTGTGGGCCGCCAGCGTCGTCTCCTTGTAGGCCAGTACTTTCGGCTGGTCGATCTCATAGACCGTGGTGCCCGCCGGCCAGTCCAGCCGGTAGGCCCGCGAGTCCAGCCCGGAGGCCAGGATCACCACCTGGCGGATACCGGCGTCGACCGCCTCGGCGAAGTAGGCGTCGAAGAAGTGCGTCCGGACCGCCTGGTAGCTGCGCATGTGGTGGTAGACGGCGGCGATCTCGGGGTCGACGGACTCCAACTTGTCTGTCAGCGCCTCGTCGAGCAGGGTCTCCCATACGCCGGTGCCGGCGTTGGCGACCAGAAGTCGGGCGTACGGGTCGGAGATCAGCGGCTCCGGGCTGTCGCTCTCAACCGCACGGGCAGCGGCCACCATCACCGCCGTCGAGCCGACGCTGGTGGCGATGTCCCAGGTGTCGTCATGGGTACGCAGTGAGCTCATCGGTTACCTCGCTTGCTTGCCGTTCGGTGTCGCAAGCCATGCTACCGAAAAAAGTTAGGCTGCCTATTCACTACTTCCGGCGGCGGCCGGTGAGATCGGCAGCTGAATCCGCCAGAGTCGGTTCGCCAACAGGGCCTGCACGCTGGCGATCACCGCGGCCGACTCGTCGCGGTCGCCGAGTGCGGCGATGTAGAAACCGATCCCCCACAACACCGCCAGCAGCGTCTCGGTCAGGTCGGCGACCGTCGCGGAGGTGGCGAGTTCTCCGCGATCGATGGCCTCGGTGAGCGACTCGGTGAGGAATCGCCGGGTGGGCCCCTGCAGATCGCCGACCAGTAGCCGCAGTTCCGGGTCGCGCTGCGCGTCCAGCACCGCGGTGACCGCAAAAGCCGCGGCCGTGCGGTCCTCCTCGCCGAGCTGGGCGAACGCGTAGATGACCGACGACAGTCGCGCGATCAGGCTGTTTTCGGTACGCGCCCGCTCGACGGCGTTGTCGAGGATCGATTCGTTGCGGTTGAGGACCGCCTGGTAGAGCAGTTGCTTGTTCGCGAAGTAGTGGTTGATCGCCGGCCGGGTCAGATGCGCGCGGGCCGCGACGGCCTGAAACGTCGTCGCGTGGTAGCCGAACTCCCCGAACACGCCGCTGGCGGCGACCACGATGCGTTCCCTGGTCACGTTCGACCGGGCGCCGCGGGGACGCCCGAGCCGATGTAGCGTGACTTCCTCCATTGAGGAATTCTGTCACCGGAGCTGTTACCCGTCGGTAAATTCCATATTACGATCATTCACTTCTGCATCTCCAGATGAGTACCCACCGGCGACCCGGCGAACTAAAGTCGACTTATGGGCGCGGTCCTTTCCCGACAGGCATATTTCGAGACGGGTCTCGAAGTGCTGTCCGAACTGGGCTACGGCGGCCTGAAACTGGCCGAGGTGTGCAACCGACTCGGGGTGACGACGGGCTCCTTCTACCACTACTTCACCAGTTGGCCGGTCTACACCCGCGACCTGATTCAGCACTGGCTCGAGGTCCGCACCGTCCAGCACGTGGAGTTCGTGCGGGCCCTGCCCGACCCACGTGAACGTCTCGACAGCCTGATCCAGATCGGTTTGGCGCTCCCGCACGGGGCGGAGGCCGCGATCCGGGCCTGGAGTTCCGCGGATCCGGCCGTGCAGGCGGTGCAGACCGAGGTGGACCGGCAACGCTTCGACATCCTCTACGAGTCGGCGTTGCAGGTGCTGGGCGACGAGCGTCAGGCGCAGCTGTTCGCCAGCTGGGGGATGTACCTGCTGATCGGTTACGAGCAGGCGCTGCTGCCGCGCGACAGCGCTGCGATCGAGTGGATATCCGGCCAGCTGCTCGACGCACTCGACTCGGGTCGCTTCGCCACCGCGAACTCCGCGGCCCCCGGACGGCCGTTCACAGCGAGCTGATGCGCTGCACCGCCAGCCGCGGTCCGCGCCGCGGTTCGACGGCCAGCCCGCTTTCGATCAGGAGTCGCACCACCCGGTGCCGGTGGGGTCGCATGGGCTCCAGCAGTTCGATCATGGCGTCGTCGTCGATCGGATGGCCCAACAGCGTCCAGCCGATCATCTTGGCGATGTGGTAGTCGCCGACCGACAGCGCGTCGGCGTCGCCGAAGGCACGCTGCGCCGTCTCGGCCGCGGTCCACACGCCGACGCCGGGCAGCGACATCAGTGCCGCCCGCGCCTCCGCTGCCGGCCGGCCGGCCAGCCGTTCCAGCGACGCCGCCCGCTGCGCGCAGCCGACGACGGTGCGGGCCCGGCCGCCGTCGACGTTGGCGCGGTGGAACTTCCACGACGGGATGGTCCGCCACACCTCGGCCGACGGTGGCACCCGCATCCGCGCCGGCGCCGGGCCGGGCGCCGCTGCGCCGAACTCGGTGACCAGCACCCGCCAGGCCCGGAACGCGTCGGTGCCCGGCACCCGCTGTTCGAGTACGGCGGGGATGAGCGCTTCGAGCACCCGATGAGTGCGGCCCAGCCGAAGGTGCGGCAACCGCTGGTGCGCGGCGGCCACCGTCGGCTCGGTCGGCGCGAAGTCCGCCGCGTCGTCGTCAGCGCCCAGCAGTCCCGGCACGCCGTCGAGAAACTCGGCGGCGCCGGCGCCCCACGCCTCGCAGTCCACCGCGCGGGACGCCGCCCGGCTGATCCGCGCCGTCACCGGCCCGCTGGGCATCAGGCTGGCCCGCCAGATGGCGCCGTCGATGATCTGCAAGCAGGGATCGCCGGGGCCGCGACGCAGCGGCGCCAACGTCAACGCCGGGCTGGCCGGGCCGGGGAATGTGACGGTGCGGCGAAGGGAACTGTCGATGAGGTGATCATAGGGTCGTTGTTCCCACGTTGACCGCTTCGCTTCGCCACGCCACCATGAGGGGGTGTCCACCCCCTTCGACGATCCGCAGGCGGAATTGGCGTGGATGTTCCTGCAGGGCATCTGTGGCGACGACGACCTGGACGACATTTTCACCCTGGTCAGCGACGATTTCACCTACTGGAGCATCCTGACCCGGGAGGCGATCGACGCGGACGCGTTGCGCCAGCAGGTGCAGGAGCGCCGCCGTGGCCTGCGGGTGACCCTGGATCTGACCCGCTGCATCAACGAGGGTGAGACGGTGGTGATCGAGGCGCACGGCGACTGCGTCGCCGCGGAAGGCGCCCACTACGACAGCCCCCTGGTGTTCATCGTCGACACCCACGACGGCCGGATCGTGTCGGTGCGCGAGTACACCGAGACGCGGTTCGCCGCGGAGGTGCTGGGGATTTAGGTTCCGGCGATGCTGATATCGGCCTTGTCCGGGTAGAAGGCGATGTGTCCGGCGATCGCGCCGACCGCGGGGAACGGCTGCTCGTAGGTCCAGATCGCATCGGCGACGGTCTCCCCGGCCGCGGTGGTCACCGTGTAGTAGGCGGCGTCGCCCTTGAACGGGCAGTAGCTGCTCGTCGCGGTCCGGGTCAACATCTCGCGCCGAACATCGGTCAGCGGAATGTACTGCACCGCAGGATGAGCCGATTCCTGCAGTGTCAGGGCGTCGTCGGTGTCGGCGATGACTTCGCCGCCGATGCGCACCGTGACGTGCCGGCCGGTCGGGGTCACGCTGATCGGGTATTCGGCGGTCGGGGTGAGAACCGGCCGTCCGCTCGAGTCTCGTTGGGTCATGCGGCGGTTCCTCGCTTCCTGGCATCACGCAGTTTCATCCAGAAACGCGCCGCCTCCCGGATCGATTCCTCCACGGGCCGTGGCTGCCAGCCCAGCTCACGCACCGCCTTGCTGTGGTCGACTTCGAACTCCGCGCGCATCATCCGAACGGATTTCAGCGACAGCTCGGCGTCCTTGCCGCCCAGGCGGGCCTTCAGCGCGCCCAGCGCCCCCAGGCCATACAGCGCCGGCACCGGGATCGACCGCGCCGGCGGCGGCACGCCGGCCTCATCGGCGGCGATCCGGATGATCTCGGCGTTGGTGATCATCCGCTCGGAGATCAGGTAGCGCTCCCCGTTGCGGCCGTGCGCGGCGGCCAGGATCAGCGCCTGCGCCGCGTCGTCGACGCCGACGGCCTCCAGGCGGATGCCGTCCATCACGAACGGCAGTTTGCCGTAGACGGCGCCGGCGATGAACGCGCCGTGCGGGGTGCGGCCCCAGTCACCATCGCCGTAGGTGCTCGACACGCACATCGCCACCGCCGGCAGGCCGTCGGCGGCATAACGCAGCACCAGGTCTTCGGCCTGCACCCGGGAGCGTACGTAGGGGGTGAGCCGGCGACGATTGATCTGGTCGGCCTCGGTGGCGACGTGCCCGCGGCGGCGGCCGACGGTCACGTAGCTGCTGGTGAACACGAACCGGCGCAGGGCGGCCGCGATCGGCTCTTCGATCGCCACGTCGAGGACGTTGCGCAGGCCTTCGACGTTGGTACGGAACAACGGCGCCGGATCACGCAGCCACGCCCGGGTGTCGACCACGCAGTAGTAGACGTCCTCGCAGCCGGTCATCGCCTCGCGCAGCGTGGCGGAGTCGAACACATCACCGTGGAACCGGGTGACGTCGAGGTCGTCGATCCCGATGGTGTTGGCGCCGCGGCGCACCATGACCCGCACGTCCTCTCCGGCATCGACGAGTCGGCGGGTGACGTGCGAGCCGAGAAATCCGTTGGCGCCGATGACGAGCTTGGGGCGGGCGTTCACGCATCACCTCCGAACTGCTGCATCCAGGTCGCCGCCTCCTCATCGAGGGTGCCGAGTTCCTGCGCCTTGCGGCACCATTTCATGCTCGCGGCGACGAAGCGCAGCGGGTTGTAGATGTCCTCCTGGCGGCTCCACAGGCCGTCGCCGGCGTAGGTGACGATCGAGATGTTGGTGGCGCTGATGATGGTGCCGTCGCCCGGGTCGCGCATCGGGTTGTCGAGTTCGCAGATGATGCGCCCGCCGTCTTCATCGATGACGGTCCACAGTGCCGGGAACGCGGTCATGTAGCTGCCCGGGAAGGTCGACATCGTCTTGCGGATCCAGCGGCGCACCTCCTCGCGGCCGTGCATGGTGCCCATGGCGTGCTCGACGTACTCGACGTCGGGGGTGTAGTGGCCGACCCAGGCGTCCCAGTCCTTGGTCTCGGCGGCACGGGCGACGGTCTGCTCGAAGGTCTCGAATGCTGCCGCGAGCTCCGCGCGGCTGAACTGCGGATTCGTCATGCGAAGAACTAGAACACGTTCTATCGAAGTTGTCGAGGGCGACCGGATTCGAATCCGGGTTTACATTCGGATCAGTGTCACGGACCGCGAACTCGACGACAATGCGGCAATCAAGACGCTCACCGACACCTGGTACCGCTCGGTGAGCCGGCGTGCTGACGGAACCTGATCAAAGGAGTAGTGCAGTGGCGGTGACGCGCGAATTCGTTTCGCTCACTTCGGCATCGGCAGGGGTGAACCCCGCCGGCTATCACCCCGCACAGGGGCTGTACTGGTCCCCGTCCGGCGTCGCGCCGAAGGTGGCGATCATCGCCAGCCACTACAACGTCGACTTCGCCGAGCACTACCTTGCGCCACTGCTTGCCGAACGCGGCTACGGCTTTCTGGGCTGGAACACCCGGTTCCGCAGCGGCGAGTCACTGTTCCTGCTCGAACACGCGCTGCTCGACATCGCCGCCGGGGTGCAGTGGCTGCGCGAACAGGCCGGTGTCGAGGTGGTGGTGCTGCTCGGCAACTCCGGGGGCGGGTCGCTGATGGCCGCCTACCAGTCCCAGGCCGTCGACCCGCACATCACCGCGGTCGGCGGCGGCCCGGTGCCCGATGCGGTCAACGCGCTGCCGGCCGCCGACCTGTACGTCTCCACCCAGGCGCACGCCGGGCGCCCGGAGGTGCTGACCGCCTGGATGGACCCGTCGGTGACCGACGAGTCCGACCCGCTGTCCTGCGACCCAACCCTGGACATGTACGCCGAGCACAACGCGCCGCCCTACACCCCGGAGTTCCTCGCCCGCTACCGCCAGGCCCAGCGCGACCGCAACGATCGGATCACCTCGTGGGCGCAGGCCGAGCTGCAACGGCTGAAGGCGGCCGGGACCTACGACCGCTCCTTCTCGGTACACCGGGTCTGGGCCGACCCGCGCTACCTGGACGGATCGCTGGACCCGTCGGACCGCCCGCTGAACCAGTGCTACCTGGGTGATCCCCGGCGCGCCAACCGGGCGCCGTACAACATCGCCGCACACTGCACGCTGCGGACCTGGCTGTCGATGTGGAGCCTGCAGACGTCGTTCTGCCAGGGCGCCCCGCATTTGGCCCGGATCACGCTGCCCTCCTTGGTGATCCAGGGCACCGCCGACACCGGCGTGTTCCCCAGCGACGCCCACCACATCCACGACTCACTGGGCAGTACCGACAAACAACTGCATTTCATCGCCGGCGACCACTACCTGCAGCAGCCGGCGGGCAGCCGGACCGTCTGCGCCGATCTGGTGGCGTCCTG
The DNA here is from genome assembly GCF_010727125.1 of Mycolicibacter terrae. Classification (NCBI taxonomy): domain Bacteria; kingdom Bacillati; phylum Actinomycetota; class Actinomycetes; order Mycobacteriales; family Mycobacteriaceae; genus Mycobacterium; species Mycobacterium terrae. The sequence goes on from NZ_AP022564.1 coordinate 4,180,825, forward strand.
GATTGCCGAACGCACCTGATGTCCGTGCTCGACCGTTTCCCAGAGTTCACCGCGCAACCGCCGCCACACCGAGAGCCCAGCGCGGTGCTGACCAGCTATTGCTCCTATCCGCCGGCATCCTGCGGATAATCGGGGGCATGACCAATTACCAGAGAGCGATCCTGGCCGGCGGCTGCTTTTGGGGCATGCAGGACCTGATCCGCAGGCAACCCGGCGTGGTCTCCACCAGAGTCGGTTACACCGGCGGTGACGTACCGAACGCCACCTACCGCAATCACGGCACCCACGCCGAGGCCATCGAGATCACCTATGACCCGGCCGCGACCGACTACCGCAGCCTGTTGGAGTTCTTCTTCGCCATCCACGACCCGACGACCCGCAACCGGCAGGGCAATGACGTCGGGGCCAGCTACCGTTCGGCGATCTTCTACCTCGACGACGAGCAGCGCCAGATCGCGGTGGACACCATCGCCGACGTGGAGGCGTCCGGGCGCTGGCCGGGCAAGGTGGTGACCGAGGTCAGCCCGGCCGGTGACTTCTGGGAGGCCGAGCCCGAGCACCAGGACTACCTGGAGCGGTTCCCCGGCGGTTACACCTGCCACTACATCCGGCCGGACTGGCAGCTGCAGCGCCAGTCGTAGCGACTCTCAACGGAGAGCCGAAAAATTACTTGCTGTGGGCCCGGAGCTGATACAGCCCGCGGGTGGTGGCGACGGTGTTGCCGTCGGCGTCGGTGACCACGGCTTCCAGGGTGTAGTCAGCCTTGCCGCGTTCGGCGGCCTCGGCTTGGACCCGCGCGATGGTCGCCTCATCGAGACGGGCCTCGGCGCGCAGCTCCGAGCGGGCCATCCCGACGAACGAGATGTCCACGTTCTTCACCAGCGGGAAGTACTTGGCCGCGTCGAACGTGCTCATCGCGATCACCCCGCCCAGGATCTCGGCCACGGTGAACTGCACCCCGGCGTAGATCACGCCGAAGTGGTTTCCGTTGCCCTCGACCGGCACACCGGCCACCGCGTGGCCCGGCCCGGCCTCGAGGATCCGCACCCCCATCCGGTGCGCGACCGGGATGGTGTGCTCCAACGCACCGTTCATCATTTCGGGTGTGCTCATGTGTGCTGATCCTAAGCGGTGAGCCCCATCAGCCCCGGCGGTGCACGGTGATCCGTCCGCCGTTCTTCGGCGTGAATGCCACTCCCCGGGAATGGTACTTCTCCCCCGGCGCCCTGGTGGGTTCGATAGTCAAGTGCCGCAACACGGTTCGCAGCACCAGGTCCATCTCGAGGTTGGCGAACGCCGAGCCCGGGCAGCGCCGGCTGCCGCCGCCGTAGGGCAGCCATTCGAATGCCGACGGGTTCCCGTCGAGGTAGCGCTTGGGGTCGAGTCGGTCCGGATCCTCGAAGGCGGTGGGGTTCTGGTGTATCTGGTTGATTGCGACGATCACCCCGTGCCCGCGGGGAATTACCCATTCGCCGATCTGGACGCTGGGCGCGTAGACGTGCCGGCCGGCGAAGTCGATCACGGTGCGCACCCGCTGGACTTCCCGAATGGTGGCCCGGCGCAACGTGTTCTGGTCGGTGTCGGCCTCGGCGGTCAGCTCGTTGAGCAGCTCCGGGTGGCGGCTCAGCCGCTCGAACACCCAGGCCATGGTCGAGGCGGTGGTCTCATGGCCGGCCGCCAGAAAGGTCAGCAGTTCGTCGCCGATCTCCTGGCGGGTCATCGCCGTGCCGTCGTCGTAGGTGCTGTTCAGCAACAGGGTCAGCACGTCGGTGCGGTTCTCGAAGTTCGGATCGGCACGCACGTCCTCGATCAGCTTGTCCAGGATGACCTCGTACTGTTCGCGCCACGCGGCCAGCCTGCCCCACGGGGTGAACCGTCCGTAGTCGCGCACCGGGACCGGCAGTGCCACCAGCCGGGAGCCCAGCGTCACCCACTTCGGCAGACCCACCCGCAACTGGTCCAGTTCAGCGCCTTCGGCGCCGAAGATCGCCCGCAGGATCACGTTGAGGGTGATCCGGTTCATCGGCACCAGCGTTTCGAAGGGCTTCGCTATCGGCCAATCGGCGATCTCGCGCAGCGTCTCCTCGACGATGATCTGCTCGTAGGCCCGAATGCTCTTGCCGTGGAACGGCGGGCTCAGCAGGTTGCGCCTGCGCCGGTGCTCGGCGCCGTCGAGGGCGAACACCGAGCCGCGCCCCAGCAACCGCGACAGGTTGGGCTGGATGTTGCCCAGGTCCTCCGGGCTGGCGAGAAACACCTGCTTGGCCAGGTCCGGCTCGGTGACGAAGACGGTCGACCCGAAGACCGGGCTGGTGACCGTGAACGCGGGGCCGTATTTGCGGGTCAGCCGCGCCACCATCTGTCTCCGGGCCAGGGTGAAGAGCAGGATCGAGACGATCTTGGGTGTCCGGGGACCCGGGGGCAGGTTGATCGCAGGCGCGTCGGTGGTGTCAGTGAGATTGCTGGCGACCGTGCGGGTCATGCGATGCCTCCCGGGGCGATCTGTGGTACCGATGCGTACCAAACGTTTGTCGGACACGGTACTCTCAAGTACCAAGGACTGGCAAGGGCCTACGGGAGAGGTGCGGGGATGACGACGCTGGCGGCCGACGGCGAGATGACGGATGCCGCCGACCCGTTCCGGCGCCGGCTGCTCGACGGCCTGGCCGACTCGATCGCCGAGCGTGGCTACCGGGCCAGCACCGTCGCCGACATCGTGCGCGTCGCCCGCACGTCCAAGCGCACCTTCTACGATCGCTTCGCCAGCAAGGAGGAGTGCTTCTTGGAACTGCTGCGCGCCGACAACGAAGCACTGGCCCAGCGGATTCGCACCGCAGTCGATCCGCAGGCCGACTGGCAGGACCAGATCCGCCAGGCGGTGCAGGCCTACGTCGCCCAGATCCGATCCCGGCCCGCGATCACGCTGAGCTGGATCCGGGAACTGCCGTCGCTGGGTGAGGCGGCACGCCCGGCCCAGCGGCGCGGCCTGGATCTGATGTCGAACCTGCTGGTCGAGCTCAGTGGCAGTCCGGGGTTCCGTCGGGCCGACCTGCCGCGGTTGAGTCCGGCGCTGGCGGTGATCCTGCTGGGTGGCCTGCGAGAGCTGACTGCACTGGCGGTGGAAGACGGCACCGACATCGGCGCCATCGTCGAGCCCGCCGTCGACGCGTCGATTGCACTGCTTGGACCACGGCGCTGAACTACCGTTGGTCCATCGGGCGCATTGGAGAATCCGGAGGACCGCCATGCAACTGTCGACGCGCAACCAACTCACCGGGACCATCTCCGACCTCGACGTCGGCGCGGTGATGGCCGTGGTCAAGATCCGTCTGGACGGCGGCGACCAGGTGATCACCTCGTCGGTCACCCGCGACGCCGCCCTGGACCTCGACCTCAAGGTAGGTCAGCCGGCGACGGTGTTCATCAAATCGACCGAAGTCACCATCGGCGTCGAGTAGCGCTCAAGGAGCCCTAATTCCAGGGCAGCGCCAGCTTGCAGATCTTGCGCACCACGCTGCCGAACTGTTTGAGCAGCGGGCCCGTGTTGTACGGGACGCCGTAGCGTTCGCAAACCTCACGCACCCGCGGAGCGATCTCGGCGTAGCGGTGCGCCGGCAGGTCGGGGAACAGGTGGTGCTCCACCTGAAACGACAGGTTGCCAGTCAGGATGTGGAACCACTTTCCGCCGGTCAGGTTCGCCGAACCGAGGATCTGGCGGTAGTACCACATCCCCCGTGACTCGTTCTCGGTCTCCGCCACGGTGAACTCCTGCGTGCCGTCGGGGAAGTGCCCGCAGAAGATGATGGTGTAGGACCAGATGTTGCGCATCAGGTTGGCGGTCATGTTGCCGGCGAACACCAGCGGCGCGAACGGGCCCGCGAGCAGCGGGAACGCCACATAGTCCTTGAGGGTCTGCCGGCGGACCTTCTGCCAGGTCTCCCGCAGCATCTCACGTTTGTCGGAGAGCCCGATCTCGCCGGATCGGATGCGTTCGGCCTCCAGCTCGTGCACCGCGACGCCGTACTGGAACAACACCATCAGCAGAAAGGCGTAGAGCGGGTTGCCTAAATAGTAGGGCTCCCAGGGCTGCTTCTCGCTCATCCGCAGAATGCCGTAGCCGACGTCGCGGTCCATCCCGACGATATTGGTGTGGGTGTGGTGCATGTAGTTGTGCGAGTGCCGCCACTGGTCGCCCGGGCAGGCGTTGTCCCACTCGAAGTCCTTGCCGTACAACGCCGGTTCGCCCATCCAGTCGTACTGACCGTGCATGACGTTGTGGCCGATCTCCATGTTGTCGAGGATCTTCGACAGCCCCAGCATCATGGTGCCGGCCAGCCAGGCCGGCGGGATGATGCTGAAGAACAGACACGCGCGCCCACCCACCTCCAGCGTGCGCTGGGCCTTGATGATCCGGTGGATGTAATCGGCGTCGCGTTCGCCGAGGTCGTCGAGGACGCTTTGGCGGATCGCGTCGAGCTCGGCGCCGAACTCGTCGAGGTTCGGCGGCAAATCCGAGCGCTTGAGAACCTGCGGCTGCTCTGCCGGCGACTGCTTCGCCTGCGGTCGCTCGGGTGCGAGGACTGACTGTGTCATGGTTGGCTCCTTTGTCTAGAGGTCGATGTCGACATCGCCGACGGGCACCGACACGCAGATCTGGATGTCTTCGCTCTCGGCGCTGGAGATCGCTCCGGTGATCAGGTTTCGCACCGTGCCGCCGGTTTTGCGGCAGGTGCAGCTGTGGCAGATGCCCATCCGGCATCCGCTGGCCGGCTGCAGGCCGGCTGCTTCGGCCTGTTCCAGCAGTGGCCGGCCGTCGTCGACCACCGAGATGGTGCTGCCGAGGAAGGTGACCTGCCCCCCGGACGCTTCGGCCGGAGCGGTGAACTCCGGCGGCACGAAGCTCTCCGAGATGGCGTCTGGCCGCTGCTCGCGCACGGCCGCCACCAAGGCCGGCGGGCCGCACACGTACACCGCGTCCGGTTCCGGGATGGCCGCGGCCAGGTGCTCGGCGTCGAAGTAGCCCTGCAGGTCACCGGCTTCGGGTGCGCGGGTGTAGCCGTGCAGCACCTTCACCCGCGGCATCGCGGCGAGTTCCTCGCGGTAGCAGGCCTCCTCGGGGGTGCGGGCGTAGTGGATGAACGTGACCCGGCCGGAATAGCGTTCGGCGATCAGCGTGCGCAGCATCGACATCACCGGGGTGATTCCGCTGCCACCCGAGACCAGCAGGATGCGCCGCGGCCGGATCGCCGGCAGCACGAAGTCGCCGCCGACCTTGTCCAGCCCGACGATCATGCCGGGCCGCGCGTTGCGGTACAGGTGCTCGGAGACCAGGCCGGACTCATGGCGGCCGATGGTGAGCTCGATGAGCCGCTGCCCCTCGGCGCTGGCCGGCGAGTAGCACCGGGTGCGCCGCCTTCCGTCGATGTCGACGGACAGGTTGATGTGTTGGCCGGACCTGAACCCGGCGAAGGCGTCGTTGGGTTCCAGCAGCAGGGTCACGCTGCGCGGGGTGGCGCGGCGGACGGCGACCACCCGGGCGCGGGCATCGTTGCGGGTCCAGGTCGGCGACACCAGTTCGGTGTAGCGGTCGACCCCGTGGGGGCCGGTGAGCAGGTCGAGCAGGCTTGAGCCCAGTACCCGCCGCGTCAAAGTTTGAGTGAACATATGTACACAGTGAACACTTGTTCACGACCTGTCAAGGGGTATTCGCTCGTTGTGCTAGGCTTCACACCGGTGAACAGTCGTACGCCGAATTCACGGTCGGGGCGAACGAGGCCGTCGCGCCCACCCCGTACCGAGCGTCCGCCCCGTCCCGACCGGCCGGAGCGGCCCTCGCGCGAGGAACGCAAAGAAGCCACCCGCCGCGCCATCATCAGCGCGGCGCTGACCCTGCTGGCCGAACGCAGCTTCAGCGCACTGAGCCTGCGCGAGGTGACGCGGGCGGCCAACATCGTGCCGGCCGCCTTCTACCGGCATTTCGAGTCGATGGATGCGCTGGGTCTGGTGCTCATCGACGAGTCGTTCCGGGCGCTGCGGGAGACGCTCCGCGACGCCCGAAGCGGTGGGGTCGACCCCAACCGGATCATCGAGTCGTCCGTCGAGGTGCTGATCAACAGCGTCGCCTCCCGCCCGGAATACTGGCGCTTCATCAACCGGGAACGCTTCAGCGGTATGACGGTGCTGCGGTACGCGATTCGCACCGAGATCCGGTTGATCACCTCCGAGCTGGCCACCGACCTGGCGCGCTTCCCGGCGTTGAGCGGGTGGAGCACCGAAGATCTCAACATCCTGGCGGGGCTGTTCGTCAATGCGATGACCGTCAACGCCGAGGCCATCGAGGAGGCCCCGGATGCGGACACGCTCGCCGAGATCAAGCACGTTGCCGTCAAACAACTCCGGATGATCGCCCTCGCGGCCGGCGGCTGGCGCAGCAAGCCCTGAGCAGTGAGCCCCGCAGCGCGGAGTGGCCCCGGCAAGCTGGCCGACGTCACCGGCCCGGGCATCACCGACCGATGGGGCGTGGCGTGTGCCGATCTGGGCTCCTCGGTGCTGGCGCCCGACGGCACGCTGGTGTCGGTGTTCGGTGACACTTTCGCCGGGGAGCGGGTCGGCCAGGGCGACTGGCGTTCCCCGGTGGTCCTGATCGGCACTGGCGACGCCGTCCACCGGGTGCGCTACCAGCGGGCCGGCGGCCCCGACCCCGACTACGCCCGCCAGCTGTGGCACTACCGGCACCGCCAGCCCGCGGGCCGGCTGGATCGCAGCTCGATCAGTACCGTGATCCCGTCGGATCTGCTGCGGGTCGATCAGATGCTCTGCCTGCACGCGATCGTCAACCGTGGCTTCGGCAACGTGGCCTGGACCGAGATCTGGCAGTCCGCCGACAACGGTGTCTCCTGGCGCAATACCGGGGCACGGTTCCCCGCACAGCTGCATCGCGGGCATGCCCAATGCTGGTCCTGGGACTACGATCCCGACGACGGCTGGGTGTACGTGGTCTCGACCGGGTTTCAGCGCGACAAGGGCATCATCCTGCGCCGGGTGCGCCCCACCGACATCTCCGACCCCGCCAAGTACTCGAGCTGGGGGTATCGCGGTGACCACCGGGCCTGGGGCCGAACCCCGGTGCCGATCACCCCGCCCGGTGAGACCTGGGGCGAGCTGTCGCTGCGGCGACTGGCTGCCGGAACCTGGGTGTTGGGCGGGTTCGTGTCGTCGCGTTATGCCCTCGGCTACCGGGTGCTGGCCTCTCCCACCGCTGACGTATCCGGCGCACCGCTGCAACTGCCACTGCTCGGTTGCAGCTGGGACGACGAGAACCACGCTGCCGGGCGGGTGGCCCAGCTCTACGGCGGGTACGTACTGCCGGGTTCGCGGGTGAACCGCGCCGGCGGGGTGGGCCTGATGGTTTCGCAGTGGAACACCGCGCGCGGCTGGCCGTACCGGGTGATGCAGTTCCGAGCGACATTAGTGGACAACCGTCCCTGATTCGGGACCATGAACAGCAGCAACGACGTGGGCGGTCGCACGGAATCCTCAGTCACTTACTGGTCGAATGAGCGAAATTGGACAGGAAACTGAGTTTTCCCTGGGGACTTGCTAGTATCGCCGCCAATCTCTAGTGCTACTTCGGCGGAGGAAAGTCGATCGTGACAAAGATCAGGAAGTTCCTGTGTGGTGGCGTCGTCGCCGGCCTGGTTGCCGGGACGGGCGCGGCGGTCGGGGTACCGGTGGGGTATTCCGCGGTGAACGCCGATTGGCTACTCGCGGCCGAGCACGTGCTGCTGATCGGCGTCGACGGGGTGAACCTCTCCAAGATCCTGGAATACGCCTACAACGACGCGAGCGGCTTCAAGACGGCGATGGACCAGGGCATCACCGGGGCCGCCACCGAGGTCAACCACACCACGATCTCCGGGCCGTCGTGGTCGACGATTCTCACCGGGGTGTGGGACGACAAGCACGGGGTGATCAACAACCTGTTCCGGCCCGAGCCGTACGACAAATGGCCGTCGGTGTTCAACCTGATCGAGTACCACAAGCCGGAGATCGACACCACGATCATCAGCAACTGGCATTACCTCAACGAATTGGCCGCGGCGGGCGGGTATTCGGCCGACAACAACGTCTTCGTCCCGACGGAGGGCAGCCCGGCCGACTCCGACGAGCTGGTCACTGCGCTCACCATCGCCCAGATCATGGCGACCAAGGACAACCCGGACGACATCTCGAGCTTCTTGTTCTCCTACCAGTCGCAGGCCGATACCGCCGGACACTCGTTCGGTGGCGGGTCGGAGGAATACTCGCAGGCAGTCATCAATCTCGGCGCCAACATCCAACAGATCCTGGCCGCGATCGAACAAGTCAAGGCGATCACCGGGGATGACTGGTCCATCATGCTCACCACCGACCACGGCCACACCCAGTCGCTGGGCTTCGGTCACGGCTTCCAGTCGCCCAACGAGACAACGCAGTTCGTCATCTTCGATCAAGCCGGCCATGACGCGACGGACGGCAGCCAGAACCTGAACTACTCCATCGCCGACATCACGCCGACGATCCTGTCGCTGTTCGGGATCCCGATGCGCTCGGACTTCGACGGTGTCTCGATGACCGATCAGTCCGTCCTGAACAGCATCGTCGCGCCCGTCGACCTCAAGCAGGCACTGACCGACGCGATCGCGATGTTCGGCTACCCCAACATCGGCAACGACATCGAACTGGCCATCCGCACGGTGATCGCCAGCATCCCCTACGGGATCAACCTCGGCCTCACCGAGATCACCAAATTCCTGCAGACCATCATCGACCAGGACATCTTCCTGATCAGCGGTCTGGCCGAACTCACCCAGCAGGTCGTCCAGTTCACCGGAGGACTGGTGGTGGACTCCACCAATGCCATGGCCGTGGCGATCTCGCACCTGCTCGGTGCGGGTGTCGTCGAGCCGATCGACGCGCCGCTGCCACTGCCGGGAGGCGCCGACTTCAGCCTCCTTGACTTCCACGACAGCGATCTGCCCCTGCTGCTCGACGTCGATGCCCTGCTGGGCTGACACATCATGACGACAATCAAGCGCTTTCTGTGTGGCGCAACCGTTGCCGGCCTGGTCGCCGGAACGGGGGCGGCGGTCGGGACGCAGGTGGGACTGTCCACGCTCAGCGCCGAGTGGATGCTTGCCGCCGAGCACGTGCTGCTGCTCGGCACCGACGGCACCAACCTGGACAAGATCCTGGAGTACGCCTCAGGCGACGACAGTGGATTCAAGATGCTGATGGACCGTGGCGTCACCGCCGCGACCAGCATTCTCGGCCACCAGACGATGTCCACTCCGTCCTGGTCGACGATCCTGACCGGGGTGTGGGACGACAAGCACGGGGTGGTCAGCAACATCTACCGTCCCGAGCCGTACACCACCTGGCCGTCGGTGTTCAACCTGATCGAGTACAACAAACCGGAGATCGACACCACCGTCATCTCCGGCAGGGGCCTGTTCACCGAGATGGCTTCCACCGGTGGCTATCCCGCCGACAACATCATCGCCATCACCGGTGGCTCCAGCTCGGCGGAGATGGATGCGCTGGCCACCGAAGCCACCGTCGCCAAAATCCTGAGCACCACGGACAACCCGGACCTGTCGACCTTCATATTCGCCTACCAGTCGCAGGTCGACCACGCCGGACACTCGTTCAGCGGCGGTTCGGAAGAGTACGCCCAAGCCGTCATCAATGTCGGGGCCAACTTCAAGCAGATCCTGGAGGCGGTCGCCCAGGCCGAGGCGGCCACCGGCGACCGCTGGACGATCATCGCCGTCACCGACCACGGCCATCAGCAGACCGTGACGCTGCCCGGTTTCAGCCTCGGCCACGGCTTCCAGTCACCCAACGAGACGTCGAGCTTCATCATGTTCTCGCTGGCCGGCAACGAGGCGCAGGCCGGCGGCCAGAACCTGAGTTATCAGACCGTCGACATCACGCCGACGATCCTGCAGGCCTTCGGGATTCCGATGCGAGCGGACTTCGACGGTGTCCCGATGCAGAGCGACCCGGAGATTCTGGACAGCTTCGTCATGCCGGTCGACCTCAAGCAGGCCCTCACCGATGCGATCAACAGCTTCGGCTACCCCAACATCGGCACCGACATCATGTTGAGCCTTCGCGCGCTGGCCGGCGGCGCCGGCTTCTTCATCGAAAGTTATCTCCTGCCGCCCATCAGCAACTACCTGCAGACGATCATCGACCAGGACATCTTCCTGATCAGCGGACTGGCCCAAGGCGCCCAGTGGGTGCTCAACACCGTCGGCGGAGTGGTGGCCGACGTGGCCACCGACCTGGGCAGAGCGGTCGGATACCTGACCGGGGCGGGCGTCATCGCGCCGAACGATGCACCGCTGCCCCTACCGGGTGTTGCCGAGTACACCGGTTCACTGGAGGCCTTGCTGGCCGACCACGCCGTTGTCGCTCCCGACTTGGGAGACTCCGACCTGCCCGCACTGGTCGACCTCGACACATTGCTGGGCTGAGCCGCTGCGCTGCGCTACCGTCCTGGCAGGTACTTCCCTCGCGGGCCATGATTCGGCCGGCGGCCTGTCCAACGAAGGAGCGGCGAACACGTGAAGACCCCAATCTGCGAGCAGTACGGCATCGAGTTCCCGCTCTTCGCCTTCAGCCACTGCCGCGATGTCGTGGCCGCGGTGACGAACGCGGGCGGCTTCGGCGTGCTCGGCGGTACCGCTTACACCCCTGAGCAATTGGATCTGGAGTTGAGCTGGATCGACGAGCAGGTCAAGGGAAAGCCGTACGGCATCGATATCATCGTGCCCGCCAAATTCGAGGGCAAGGGCGAGAACCTGTCCGGGCGTCAGCTGGCCGACCGGATCCCCGATGACTACAAGGGCTTTATCGCAGAGCTGTTGGCGCAACACGACATCGAGCTCGATGACACCCCCCGACTGGGGCCGGCCATGCTCGCCGGCGGCACCGGAGAACAACTACTCGAGGTTGCCGTCACCCATCCGATCCGCCTGATGGCCAATGCGCTCGGTGTGCCACCGGACTACATGATCAAGTCCGGAAAGGACAACGGTATCCCGGTCGCGGCCCTGGTCGGCGCGAAGGAACACGCCCTCAAGCAGGTGACCCACGGCGTGGACCTCATCGTCGCCCAGGGCACCGAGGCGGGCGGGCACTGCGGCGAAGTCTCCACCCTGGTACTGGTGCCCGAAGTCATCGACGCCATCGACGACGCCGTCCCGGTGCTGGCCGCGGGCGGCATCGTGACCGGTCGGCAAATGGCGGCCTGCGTGGCGATGGGCGCGGCCGGGGCATGGACCGGTTCGGTGTGGCTCACCACCGACGAAGCCGAAACCGCCCCGCACACCAAGCAGAAAATGCTCGCGGCGTCCTCCCGCGACACCATCCGCTCCACGGGACGCACCGGGAAGCCCGCCCGACAGCTGGTGTCGGACTGGACCGACGCGTGGCGGCCCAACGAGAAGGGCCACCCGACTTTGCCGCTGCCGCTGCAGTCCATGCTGGCCGAACCCGCACTTCGCCGCGTCGATATCCTGGCCGCGTCCGGGCATCCGGGAGCGCAAGCGCTGTCCACCTATTTCGTCGGCCAAGGCGTGGGCCTGATGAACAAGGTGCGGCCGGCGCGCGATGTGGTGTTCGAGTTCGCGCAGGACTACCTCGCCGCCGCCGAACGGCTCGGTGACTCCGTCAGCGACTAGCCATCGCCACTACCGCGGGTCCCGCCACATCTTCCACAGTGTCGGGCCGCCATTCGGCAACGTGATCTCCCCGGTCACCCGGAAGCCGAAACGCTCGTAATACGGCACGTTTTCGAGCTTGCTGGATTCCAGATACGCCGGGCAGTACTCGGCGTCGCAGCGGTCCAGCCGAGGCTGCATGACCGCTTGCCCGAAGCCGCGCCCGCGCACCGAGGGATCACTGCCGATCACCGCCAGATACCAGTGCGGCTCCTCGGGGTGGTTGGCGTCCAACAGATCCGAGACCGCCCGCCCTTGCGAAACACGCAGACCGAACGACCGGATCAGGGCCGGCGCCATCAGCACCTGCGTCCATATCGACTGCTTCCAGCGGCCCGGCGGGTCCCACAATGCGGCCGCTCCGACGTTGGAACCGTCGCTGGCTATCTCCACGCCACCACCGGCCAGGTGGTGATAGCGGGTGGACGTGGCGAAGTAGGTGGTCATCTGCGCGGTGCGCGCGGCGTCGTCGGGCAGCATCCACATCGACACCGGATCGTCGTAGAACGCGCGGCCCAACGTCGCGGCCAGCGGGGTGATGTCGGGTTTGCGCGCGGTCCGCACATCGATAGCCATCCCGTCAGATTAATGCGTCGCATCCGGGCGTCGTAGCGAGCAAGATCAGCGGCTATGAGCACCCTGCTGTGGGACCAGCACACCTGCCTGCCGCTGCGCGACGGCACCGAGGTGGCACCGCTGGCCCGCTACCAGCGCCGCGGCGGCGCCGTCCTGTCGGTGAATGCGGGCTATTCACCGCAGCGGTTCGCCGACACCATGGGGCTGCTGCGGCACTTTCGGGGCGCGATCGACGCCCATCCGGGCCTGGCGGTGGCGGCCGGCCTGGCCGATGTCGAGGCGATCACCGGCGCCGGCGGCATCGCGGTGGTGTTCGACCTGGAGGACTCCAACCCCCTCGGTGACGATCTCGACAACCTGGCCGTGCTGGCCGAGCACGGGGTGCGCACCCTGCTGCCCACCTACAATCACGCCAACCGGGCCGGCCATGGCTGCCTGGATGCCAACGACGGCGGGCTCACCGGGTGGGGCCGCGCGATCGTCGCCGAGATGAACGCCGTGGGCATGGTTCCCGACGGCTCGCACTGCAGCGCCCGCACCGGGCTGGACCTGTGTGAGGTGTCAACCACGCCGGTCATCTACAGCCACTCCTGCATGGCCGCGATCTGGGAGCACCCCCGCAACATCACCGACGATCAGGCTCGGGCATGCGCGGGCACCGGCGGCGTCGTCGGTATCACCGGAGTGGGAATCTTCCTGGGCCCCAACACTCCCACGCTGGAGGCGATGACCCGTCACCTGGAGTACGCGGTCGAGCTGGTGGGCATCGAGCACGTCGGGGTCAGTACCGATTACTCGTTCGATCCCACCGAGCTCACCGACGAGCTGGCCGCCAACCCACAGTTGTTCGACGACAGCTACACCCGCTGGGGGCCGATCCAGTGGATGCCGCCGGAGACCTGGCTGGGGTTAGGCGAGCACCTGTCGTCGCGCGGCTGGGCCGATGCCGACGTTCGCGCGGTGCTCGGCGGGAATTTCCACCGGGTGGCCCGGCAGACCTGGGGCGATTAGCCCCTGCGGACGAATTCATCTATTGCACTGAGGAACTCGGCTGGTTTCTCCACTATCGGGCTGTGCCCTGATCCGGCGATGACGACGGGCGGCAGTCCCGCAGCCCGGTAGCGGTCAACGTTGGCCCGGGTCGGGGTCAGCACGTCATGCTCACCCCAGAGCACCAGCACCGGCTTGCCCAAGCCTGCCAGCCGGTCGGCCACCGCGCGCTGCTCGTTGATGGCGGCCGCGGTCTTGGCGTCGCACAAGGCGTTGTGAGTCATACGTTTCAACGATCGGTACGCCAACTCGGGAACGGGGAAATCCGCGGCGAATCCGGTTTGCAGCGAGGGCTTGTCGACGGCGTCGAGGGCACGCAAGCGATCCATAGCGGCGCCGAGCACCGGCCAGCACACCGCGTTGCCCAACGCGGGCAGGGCGACCATCCCCGGCGCGGCAGGGGTATCGGAGACCACCACCCGCTCCACCAGCTGCGGTGCGCTCTCGGCCAGCGCGGTGGCCACCAGCCCTCCCATCGAGTGCCCGATGATCGCGGCGTGGCGCACACCGAGCGCATCCAGAGCTTGGTGCACCGCTGCGGCCTGCCCGTCGGCGCTGTAGGCCGCGCGATCCCGCGGTGCTTCGGAGCCGCCGTGGCCGACGAGGTCGATCGCGATCACCCGGGTGCCGTGTGCCAGCGCCGGTGCCACCGCCTCCCACCATTGGATCGACGCGGTATACCCGTGCAGCAGCACCACCGCGCGGTCACCGCCTGAGCTGTATTCGCGGATGTTCACATCGGGCCCGGCCAACTCGAGCACCCGCCCACCGGCGAACGGCTCGGCGGACCGTGAGATGCGATCGGTGACCACCGCATTGACCAGCAACGCAACGAGGACGACCGTGATGACCAAGGCGGCAAGGCGTTTACCCACCCGCTGACGGTATCCCGGGCTTAGCCTGGATCCAGAGTGAACCCACAGGAGGTAGCCGTGAGTGACCACGACATTCGGATGATCGTCTTGTCCACCGACGACCTGGATGAATCGATCAAGTTCTACAGCGAAACCCTGGGCATGGCGCTGAAGTTTCGCGACGGCGCGCATTTCGCCGCCCTCGACGGCGGATCCGTGACCCTGGCGTTGGCGACCGCGGTCGATCACCCCATCCACGGCCAGGTCGTGGTCGGCATCAAGACCGACGACGTCGACGGCGCCGCGAAGGCCATCGAAGCCAGCGGCGGTGGGATCGTGAAGGGCCCCTACGACGATGCGCATGAGCGCCGGGCCGTGGTGTACGACAACAAGGGCAACGGGCTGGTGTTTTATAAGCCGCTGGCGCGGTAGGGGGTCAACGTCGCGGCGGAAACGCCTCGGGACAGGCCGCTTGTAGCTTGTCCGCGGTCAGATAGATCAGATCACCCGGCTTGATGAATGCGGTCAGATTCCCCGGGTGGATCTTCTGGCGAGGACCGTTGCGCGTCGCCTCGGATCACCTGGGCCAGCAGGGCGAAGCCGTCCGCCCAACTGTCCAGGTCCTCCTTGACTGCAGGATCGGACACCGATTGCGCTGCGTCGCGCACCTTCTCGCTCAGCGCGGCGGTTCCGTCGGGTTCGGCGAGTGAGTTGTCGTCGTCTCGGGCTAGCTGTACTGACCACGGACGTTAGGTACGGCGTGGCGTGGTGACATGAAGAAGACCTCCGAGTGAAGTGCGAGCTGTCTAAGGAACGCACTGCTCAATCTCGGAGGTCTTCGTGTCCCACCGTAATGCCCCTTTGTCAGAAACCGGTCGTCTGCGCCTGGCTCGTTGCATCGTCGAGGACGGGTGGTCGTTGCGCAGAGCTGCCGAACGGTTCCAGGTCGCGGTAACCACCGCCCAGCGATGGGCTCGGCGCTACCGCGAGCAGGGTCCGGCCGGCATGGCTGATCGCAGCTCACGCCCGCACCGCAGCCCGAACCAGACTCCGACGCGGACCGAACGGCGCATCATCAAAGTCCGGGTGATCAAACGGTGGGGCCCGGCCCGCATCGCCTATCTGCTCGGGCTCAACGTCTCCACCGTGCACAAAGTGTTGAGTCGCTACAAGCTGGCCCGACTGCGCTGGTTGGACCGCCCCACCGGACGCGTCATCCGCCGGATGACATCCGCAGCCCCGGGCGATCTGGTGCACGTCGATGTCAAGAAACTCGGCAAGATCCCCGCTGGCGGCGGCTGGCGCATGCTCGGTCGCACCCAGGGCAATCACAACTCACGAGCTGATAAAAGTTCAGGCCGTCGCAGCAAGTGGGGCGATCCGCTGCGGGGACACCACTTCCTGCACACCGCCCTGGACGCTCACTCCCGACTGGTGTACTCCGAGATTTTGGCTGACGAACGCAAACAAACTGCGGCGGACTTCTGGAAACGGGCCAACGCTTGGTTCCTTCAGTGCGGCTTCACCGTGCGAAATGTGTTGACTGACAATGGTTCCTGCTATCGCTCGCACGTATTCCGTGACGCCCTCGGTGGCATCAAGCATCGCCGAACCCGACCGTATCGGCCGCAGACCAACGGCAAGGTCGAGAGGTTTCACCGCACTCTGGCCGACGAATGGGCCTACGTGCGGCTCTACACCAGTGACGCCGAACGCTGCGCCGAATTCCCACTCTGGGTGCACCACTACAATCACCACCGCGGCCACACCTCACTCAAAGGTCAACCACCCGCCAGTCGCGTACCTAACCTCTCAGGTCAGTACAGCTAGCGCATCCATTGCGCCTTCCGAATCCGCCCGCCACAGCTGGGCCAACTGCGCCACCACAGCGCAGTCGTCGACGCTGGCGGCTGATGATGCACGGCGGTGACGAAACGCCCATACCCCGGCGGACGTCACCCAGGCGACCGCGACAAATGCCACGGTTACCAAGGCCCAGCGACGGTACCGGCTCGTTGTCATATCACGGTCCCGAGACCACCCGCGGCGCGTTCGCCCGCATCGGGAAGCACCGCCGACAGTCGTAGGCAACAACAGTGACAGCCGCGGATTGCTGACCTGCAGCTTGTGTATGTCTTTTATGCCGATCGGATTCCACTTGTTCATGCCCCACGGTTTCGCGCCGTATCGTTCGGCGTCAATGTGCGGCACCAAGGCCCGTACGTGCTCGGCCTCGAAGTCGAAGTCAATCCACTTCGCTTGATACCACTTTCCGTCGCGCTGCACCCACCACACATGGCCGGGCGCACCGTTGAACCCCTCGGCGACCACTCGAAACCGGTACGCCTCCTGCAGAGTCCAGCTCGGCTGCACTCCCCAGCCGTTGGCCGCGGTGCCACCACCTCGTCCAGACCCGAACTGGCTCCGGTCACCGGCGACAAATGGCGATGCCATGGCGTCGGCGCCGCAATCGGCCCCATGGGCAGCCCACCACCCGGTCCACTTTGATACGGCGATTGACCGTCGATATCCCAATAGGCGCCGCCCGGCGCCGAGTCAGTGGGGGCGGCGGATCCCACGGGTATTGCCAGGCTGTCGTGATCGTCGCCAACCGCCCGTGCAATGTCGCCCGGTTCTATTCCGCTATCGCCAGGCCGGTCGGAGTCATCGGTCGGCGCCCTTGGCGGCGCCGCGGGCAGATCGCCGCGGATTGCGTAAGACTCACCGAGCTTGTGCAGCGCTTCGGCCCGCGCCTGGCTGTCAGCGAGGCCATCAGCGACAACCTTGTGGACTTCTCGGGCCTTGTGGACCAAGAATTGCTGGAACTGCCGAGCGGCCGCGGCGAGCGGCCGCGGGGTTTCGAGTCCCCGCCAATTGGCGGCAGCCTACTCGATCTCAGCCTCGATGGCGTCGAGACACTGCCGCGAGGCGCGGTTATGCTCGACAGCACCGCGCAACACCGACTCAAACTCGCTGTCCGCCGCCGCCGTTGCCGCCAGTCGCTGGACCAGTTGGGTTTCCCGGTCCAGCGCCGCATCGGCGAAAGCACCGAGGACGTCCGCCACCCGGCAAAGGCAACCGCCGCCCCCGCATCAGCAATTCAGATCTAGTGAGTTGGCGAGGCTA
Source organism: Mycolicibacter terrae (assembly GCF_010727125.1). Classification (NCBI taxonomy): domain Bacteria; kingdom Bacillati; phylum Actinomycetota; class Actinomycetes; order Mycobacteriales; family Mycobacteriaceae; genus Mycobacterium; species Mycobacterium terrae. Next base: position 4,198,199 of record NZ_AP022564.1, read on the forward strand.
CGCGGCAGCGGTTCCCTTCAAGTTGAGCTGCGGCCTAACCCACACTTGCCACTCGCCGCCCAGTTGGGCGACTTTAAGTCGTCAGTAGCGGGCAGCGGAGGCGACGACGTAAGCGAAGAAGTGGCATTCGGGTCTACCATCCGCAAGGTGACCATGACACCGCCGCCCTGGCCAGCGCCGCCCCCAGTTCAGCCGCGTCGTCGTTTGGTATTTGCGCTCATGGCGCTAACTACGTTGCTATCGGCTGCTGCTTTAACCACCGCCCTTTTAGCCCTGACAAAGTCTGCGACCGCCTCCACCTACACGGCGGCGCAAAGAGCCGCCGCTAAAACAACCATGTGTGACAGATACAAACTTGCTGCTCGTAGCGTCGGGATCGAGACCAAAATTCCGGACAACACCGCGCTAGCGCGGATTTCTCTCACCAACGGAGCCGTCATGCTTGAAACTGCGGCCATGGATCCGGCGCTCGATACGGACGCTCGCACTGATGTACGTGCGTTAGCCCTCGCATACCAAGATCTGACGGTCATGGGAACCAATGGCGTAGCCGGAGAAGCGCAGTTCCAGGCCGCGATGGACGCCGTGAACGACAAGGATCGCGTGATGAAAGAACTCTGCGGTGACTGATCTACCGCCAGGCGAGTGGTCTCTACTGTTGGTGGGGGCGTGGTGGCCCGCGCCACCGAGCGAACCGACTGCGGGAAAGATGTATTGGTCTGACCAGGCTGACGTCAAGGGACGTGAGGCCGAGCACGTGCAAAATCAACGCACACAATTCGGATCTCGCAACCACGGCCGTACCGCCGAAGACATGGTGGAGCGTTTTCGGGTCGGAAAGGAGCGCCTGCTCGACGCCCAAGAGCACTGTCGGGCCAAGAGTAGCGCCAGTGGCGCTGTGGCCGATGCGGTGACTGAGCTTCGCAGTCGGTTAAGCGGCATCGCCTCGCAGGGCAACCAAGCGATCAGAGACATCCTTGCGAAAAACGAGCCGGAGACCGCGAAACTCACTGCGGTGATCAACGCGATCAATAACGCTAACGACGAAGCCGCCACGGCCGGGATGGCCGCCAACAATGCGATCATTGATGCAACCCAGCAGATGTTCACCAAAATGGGTGTCGATGCTGGGGCGCGCGAGTGGCTCGAAAAAAATGGGGCTAATTTCGAGGCACCGCCGCGCCGGCCACCACTGACCGCCGATGAGATGGTCGCCACTGCGGCCGGTGTCGAAATCACCGATGGGCGAGCCCGCGACGACGAACTTCCGTTCCCGTTTGGAAACGGCGGAGACGGCCAGGCGGGCGCAGGCTCGATCCCACCGAAAATCGGTGGCGAGAGCGCCGTAGGACCGGCAGCAGGACAAGGCGGTACGGCTAATCCGGCGGACGCAGCGAGCGCACCTGGCCCGGTCACCGTTCCGGCGGGGGCCGCCGGAACTGGTGGCGGCAACGACGGCTCCACCGGCAACAACACAAACGGTGGAACAGCAGCAGGAAGCGCCAGCCACGGGGCCGGTAGCAGCGGCCTGATCAGCAACCCCAGCAGCGGGCCCGCAGCCGGAAACGCCAGCCGAGGAACCAGCAGCAACGAAGGGATCAGCTACGGGGGCAGCGGGCCCGCAGCCGGAAACGCCAGTCGGGGATTGGACAGCGCCGCGGCCGGCGCCGGTAGCGGAGGATCTGGCATCAGCGGCACACCAGGCGGGGGGTTCGGGGCCTCCGGTGGCGGTGGATCAGGTAGTGGGCTCGCGGGGGTGTCACCCCTAACGTCCTCCGCGCCAGGGCTCGCTGGAGGCAGCGGCACACCCGCTACGCCAGCTGGCCTTGCAGGTGGCGGCCCAACCCAGGCATTCGCCTCGGGAATGCCGAGTGGACCCGGGGGCCCGGGCGGTCCGCTGCACGGCGGGCTGGATGGCTCCGGCCTTTCCCAGGCATCGGCTCCACAGGTTCCACCGTCGCCGTCGTCGACGCCGATGGCGGGCGGCGTGCTCGGCAACCTCAGCCATCTGGCCAGCTCCAGCCCGGAGGCCGCTTCCACAGCTCAAACCGCGGGCGCCGCGACGCCGGCGCCCACTCCCGCGTCGCCGCCCATGACTGCCGGGCCGACCCCCGTGTCATCGGCACCCATCAGCGCGGGTCCGGCCGCAGCATCGGGCCCGTTGCCCGGCTACGGGGCGGATCTGCGCCCGGCAGCGGGCGCAGCCACGGGGGCCCCCGCAGCGCCTGCCGGTGCGCCTGCGGCGCCGACAACACCGTCGGCGCCAGGTAGCACGACTACCCCCGCTTCGGGTGGGACCACAGTGGCATCCTCGGGAGACCGTCCCGCACCGGGGAGACCGTCTCCAGCGGCCGGCGGGCAATCGGGGGCGGCGATGGCCGGCGGTATGGCAGCCGGAGGAACCGCCGGGGCGGGAGCTGGCACCGCCGCCAAGCGCTTGGCCGAGCACCAGGATTTGCAGCACAAGGTTGACGCCGTCGCCCGTCAGGCTCCGAATCTGGCTTGGGCAGCCGGATTACGTGATGACGAGACCACGATCGTGGTGGTGACCGATTTGGCCGGCGGCTGGATTCCCCCGACTGTCAAGCTGCCGCCGGGGGTCGCTTTGCTTGATCCAGCGCACCGCCGCCGTTCCACGAGCGCGATGGACCTGCTGGGCGCGGTGATTGCAGCGGCAACTCATGAGCCCAACACCTACATCACCGAAGCCGACCCGGGCGATCCGGTTCCCGGGAGCGGGGAACGGGCGCGCTACGGCCAGCGGCTCGACGAACTGGGGCCGACCTTGATCGACGCCGCCGGGGCCAGCACGCGTCTGCCGCGCATCGTGCAGACCGTCGCACAAGCGATGGCCCGCAGATCCGGCGTCGCCGACAACGAGGTCGAGCTATTCCGGCAGGTGGTCGCCGACACCGCTACGCGAGTAGTGTCGGCCTATCCCGAGCACGCTCCCAGGGATGTCGCCGACTGGATGCTGTTGGCCGCCATCGACGCCCTCATCGAGGGAAGCGAGGAACTCGCCCACTATCACCTGGCGTGGCACCAGGCGGTGGGGGTACCGCACGGAGGGTTTACGCCATGACAGACCCGATCGAAGTCAATCCGCTGGACTACCTGGCGATAGCGGCCGGCCTTCCGCCGGTGCCGATCCCGCCGGGTCCAGTCCACCCGGGCGGAACGTCCCCCGTCGACGCCACGATGGCGGCCTTTGGTGCCGCAACCAACTTGGACCTGGTGGAGACAAACACCCACCTGACCGAAGATCACGCCGATCGCACCGGCCATGCCGCCGACGCGGCCAGGAAATTCGCCACCAACGAAGCCGACGCGGTATCGAAGTTCCAGGATGTGGCCTCCCAGGGCGACGCCACCATGGCACAGCAAGGTTCCCAGGAAGCCATGGGCGAAGCGATGCAGGGCATGACCGGGGCGATGCAGGGCATCACCAGCGCACTCAGCGGAGCACTCGGCTCGGTGAGCAAGCTGCCGCAGGGCTTGATGCAAGCCGGCCAGGGTGCGTTGTCGCCGCTGATGAGCGCGGCGCAGTCCCTGGGCAAGGTCGGACTCGGCGGGGCCGGCGCCACGCTTGCCTCCGACATCAGTCCCGAGCCCGGCTTGGGTGGCAGTGACTTCGGCACCGGCGGAGGTGGCGGCGGCGGGCTGGGTATGGGCACCACCCCCGCCAGTAACCTCGGCCCGCCCCCGGTGCCCGGAACCTCCACGCCGACGACCCCCGCCAGCTCGCTGGCGAGCACCGGCGCGGCCGGTCCCACCGGCGGCACGCCCGCAACCGGCGGTGCGGGCGGCGGCGGCATGATGCCGATGATGCCCGGCGCGGCCGGTGCCGGCGGCAAGGGCGGCAAAGACGACAAAGCCGGCGAGAAGCGCATCGCCGCCCCCGGCGTTCCCAACGGCCAGCCCGTCAAGGGCCGCACCACGGCCCCGCCGAACGTACCGGTGACGAAGTCCGTCGCGAAGGATGCCGGCCCGACCGGTCTGACGCCCCTGAAACGCATCGTCGACAAGGACGACTCGTCGAAGTAGCGACTCAGCCCAGCCCAGGAAGCGCTGAATCACTAACAGCTTCAACCCTTCTTGGCAGGATCTGCGGTGCAGACAGCTAGAAAGGTCTTGCCGTCCTGAGCGGCGACGGCGTCATCACGTCACCGCGTCATCGGCACCCACCGGTCCCCGCTGGCTAACGTCGTCGAAGTGACCGCGCGGCGGCAACGCCACGAGGATTGGTGGTTGCCGCCGCGTCGTCTATTCGCCAGGGACGTGTGGTGTTAGGCCGACCGATGAACTCGCGGGATCTACTCGCCCGCCGGTGGCAACGTCAGCTGTAGAAACCCTCCACCCCACGGTTGCACGATCACCTCGTTGGGCCAACTCACGCGATGGTCCTGCCCCCGCAGGTAGTCGCCGCTGACACCGACGGCCTTGACCGGCTTCCCGTGGTCCTCGAAGACCAACAGACTGGCTTTGGATTCAAAAAAATTCGACCGGATCACCGGTGCGCCGACAGTTTTCTCGATGGACTCCCGGTCGGTGTATTCATGAAACAGATGCACCTCATCCCAGGGCCACGAGGTGAAGTCGCTCAGTCTGCCCGACTTACCTTGATGCAGAAGGCTTTCCAAGCCGTTGTTGAGCCGTTGATTGTTGTAGTCGATGTCCATCGATTTCCTCGTCAGCCCGCAACTCGTCACCAACATGCACAGCAATAGGACACTAAGCGCACTGCGTATCGGCGTTGCTCTGCTCACCACGGTCAGTACCCTCCTGCCGACGTTCCGTAGCCGCCAGGCTGGCCGGGGTCGTAGATCCCACCGGGCCCGGCGCCGGTTGGTGTTGACGCCTGACCCGGTACCGCCACTTGCGTCGTCGTGCCGGCCTCGCCCCAGGCAATGGTGTTGCTCCAGGCCAGCTTCTCGCCGCCGGGCGCGATCACGACAGTGTCGCCTCTGGTGACAGCCTGTTGCACTAGGTCGGCCAGCTGCGCCGGAGTTGCACCCGGATTAGCCGTTGCGATACTTCGTCCGATTTCGTTGTTGTACAGATCCATCGCCTCAGCGGTGGCCGGGTTGTTGGGCAGCCGTTCGTGCGCAGTCGCGAAGTCGCGGGTCCAGTTCTCGCCGAATCGCTGCGTCATCAAGGCATTCCAGTATGCGTGCCGGAAGGCGTCGGTGTGGTTGTCGGCGGTGTCGTTGGGGCCATTCTGGGGCGCGAAACGCACCTTGGCTTCAGTTGCGGCGGCTTCTTTGATCTGGTTCAGATCCCGCAGCGCAAACGGCGAGAGGTCCTCGAGCATGCGCGCCTCGCCCGCGGTCACGTGCACCGGGTCGGTGGCCAAACTAAGTGGCCACGGCGGCTCCCAATCGCGTTCGCCATCGGGATCCTCCGACACCTGGTACTTGGTCAAGATCTGTTCAAGCGGGTCGACCGGTGGCGGGCCGTGTAGCGGGACATCGACCGATTGGACAGTTCGGTCCCCACCCAGCGGATAGCGTCCGGTCAGCGCCTGCACCTGCGCCGCGCGGCGCTGGCTGTCGGCCGCGGCGTCGGCCACGATCTTGTGGATCTCGCGGGTCTTGCCGGCCAGGTACGCCTGGAACTGGCGTGCGCCCACCGGCGTATCGAGGCCCGGCCAGGCGGACGCAGCCTGTCGGATCACGGCTTCCAGCGCGTCGAGGCGCTGCCGCGACTGCAGGTTGAACTGGTGAGCACCGCGCAGGATCTCCTCGAAGGCGCGGTCCAGCTCCACCGACGTCGCCAACCGCTGCACCAGTTGGCCTTCACGCACCCGCGCCGCGTCGGCGAATGCCCCCATCACCTCTGGCATAGCGCAAAAACTACCCGCATCACCGTCGTCACGTCACCGCTGATGACTGGTTACCGCAGGCTGACGCCAGTATTGTCGTCGCGTGCGGTTGTCGATCAAAGGAGCAGCCAGGTCATGCCGCTGAGCCTGTCGAACCGGGACCAGAACTCCGGTCACCTGTTCTACAACCGTCGGTTGCGCGCAGCCACCACCAAATTCTCGGTGCGCATGAAGCACGACGACCGCAAGCAGACCGCCGCGATCGTGCTGTCCATCGTGCTGATCTTCATCGGCATGGGCTGGATGCTGCTGCTGAACGTGCTGCGCCCGGCCGGAATCGTGCGGACATCGGCAATCGTGGGTGACCGTGACTCCGGCGCGATCTACGCCCGCATCGACGGCCGGCTGTATCCGGCCCTCAACATGACCTCGGCGCGACTCGCGGTCGGCAACGCCGAGCTTCCCACCTGGGTCAAACCCGCGGAGATCGCCAAGTACCCAACGGGGCCGATGATCGGTATCCCCGGCGCGCCGGCGTCGTTGATCGCCAGTACGGGCGCCCCGTCGGCGTGGGCGGTGTGCGACACCGCGGGGTCACCGCGCCGAGCCGAGCCGCCCGTGGTGACGGCCATCGCGGGATCGCTGAGCCACGCCGGCCGCGCGGCGCCGCTGGCTCCCGATGCCGCGGTGCTGACCCGCTTTCAGGGCGCCACCTATGTGATCTGGGGCGGCAAGCGATCCCAGGTCGACCCGGCCGACCGGGCGATCACCCTGAGCCTGGGTATCGACCCCGGGACGACGGTTCCGGTGGAGATGTCGCGGGCACTGTTCGACGCCCTGCCCAGCACCGAACCGCTGCGGGTTCCGATGATCCCGCAGGCGGGCACACCGTCGCAGTGGGTGCCGGGGTCCCAGGTCGGGGCGGTGCTGGAGACCCGCACGGCCGGCGGCGGCTCCCAGTTCTACGTGCTGGTGCCCGACGGGGTCCAGAAGATCACCAGCTTCGTGGCCGACCTGATCCGCAGCGCGAACTCGTTCGGATCGGTGGCGCCGCTGGTGATCAGCCCCGACAAGCTGGTCAACATCCCCGAAGTGGGCACCCTGCCGGTCGACTACTACCCCAACAGCCGGCTGAAGTTCGTCGACACCGCCGCCGACCCGACGACGTGCGTCGGATGGGAGAAGGCCTCAACCGATCGTCAGGCCCGGATCACCGTGTTCAACGGCCGCGGCCTGCCGGTGTCGCCGGGCATGGACAACCGGATCGTCCGGTTGGTGCGCGACGATCGCACGCCGGGATCGGTGGTGGCCAACCAGGTGCTGGTGTTGCCCGGCGCCACCAATTTCGTGACGTCGACCAGCGCACTGCTCGAGTCGGATTCGCGCGAGACCCTGTTCTGGGTGTCCCCCAACGGGGTTCGGTACGGGATCGCCGCCGAGGACGAGACATTGCGTGGCCTCGGACTGGACCCGGCCTCCGCGCAGCAGGCTCCGTGGCCGCTGCTGCGCACCTTCGCGGCCGGCCCGGAACTGTCGCGGCATGCCGCCCTGCTGGCCCGCGACACTGTGGCGTCCACCGGCGCGGTGATGCCGGTGGCACCCAATAACCAGCAGGCCATCCCGGGAGGGCACTGAGGCGATGTCCAAACGAGCGTTCGTTCCGGTGCGCCTCCAGGTTCCCGAACCCAAACCGGTCCGGGTCGCCCCGCGCGCGCCCGACGCCCTGCCGGAACGCGAACCCCGCAACCTGTGGGTGATGATCGGCCTTCCCGCACTGGTGGTCGCGCTGATCGGCACGATCGTGATGCTGTATGTCTCCGGTGTGCGCAGCCTGGGGTCGGGCATGTTCCCGATGGTGGGGATGGCCGGTCTGGGCATGCTGATGTTCTCCGGACGGTTCGGGCGGGCGCGCAAGATCAGCTGGGGCGAGCAGGAGAAGAACCGGCGCAGCTATCTGCGCTCGCTCGACGGCGAACGCGACGAGATCCAGAAGGCGGTCTGCGGCCAGCGCAGCGCCCAGGAAATGGTGCACTCCAATCCGCAGGGGCTCGGCGCGGTCATCGGCGGGCCGCAGATGTGGGAGCGCCGGCGCTCCGATCCGGATTTCCTCGACGTCCGGGTGGGCGTCGGTGTGCAGCACGCGCCGGACTCGGTGTTATCGGTGCAGTGGCCGGAGATCCCGGTCGATGAGGAGCTCGAGCCGGTCACCGGCCAGGCGCTGCGCGACTTCATCCTCGAACAGCGCAAGATCCGTGACATCGCCAAGGTGGTCAACCTGCGCTCCCGCCCGGGGTTCAGCTTCGTCGGCGAGGACCTCGACCGGGTCCGCTCCCTGCTGCGATCGGTGCTCAGTGCACTGGCGGTGTTCCACAATCCGCTCGACGTCAAGTTGATGGTGGTGACCCGCCACCCCGAGCTGTGGTCCTGGATGGTGTGGCTGCCGCACAACCAGCACGACGAGCTGTTCGACGCCTGCGGATGGCGCCGGCTGGTGTTCACCACCCCCACCGAACTGGAGTCGACGCTCGGGGCCGACCTGCATATGAAGGGCAAGCGCGGCGCGTGGCGGCCACCGTCGGCGCCGAGCCCGACGACCATGGGCTCGGCACTGGAGACCGGCGGCGACGGGCACGATCTCGGCCCGCACTGGGTGATCGTCGACGACAACACGGGCAGCCCCGAGGCGTGGGAGAGCGTGGTCGGACGGGTCGGCAAAGAAGGCATCACCGTATTGCGGGTGGCCTCCCGGCTCGGTACCGGTGTCGGGTTCGCCCGCGACGAGACCTTCGAGATCATTGACCATCCGGCTCGGCACGGCCGCACCGAGGAGCCGTCCGCGGCCCACCGCCGCAACGGCCGCAGCGCCGATCCGTCCGCCCCGCCGATGCTGCGCGCGGGCGGCAAGTTCTTCGCGCACGCCGATCAACTGTCGGTGCCGCGCGCCTACCGCTACGCCCGCGCGATGGCGCGCTGGTCGCCGACGGCGAGCGTGGACGTCACCGACTCGGGCAGCGGCGCGCTGGAACTGCTGCGCGCGCTGGGAATCGACGACGCGCGCGAGCTGAACGTGGACCGGCTCTGGGCCGAGCGGCGCAGTCGCGGCGACGAGCGCTGGGCTGAGATCCCGGTGGGGGCCAAACCCAACGGCGAGTTGCAGAACGTCGTGCTGCGCGCCAAGGACTTCGGCGGCTTCGGCTTCCACTCGGTGGTGATCGGGACCAGCGGTTCGGGCAAGTCGGAGTTCTTCCTGTCGCTGGTGTACGGCATCGCGCTGACACACTCGCCGGAGACCTTCAACGTCATCTTCGTCGACATGAAGTTCGAGTCCGCCGCCCAGGACATCCTCGGCATCCCGCACGTGTCGGCGGCGCTGTCCAACCTCGGCAAGGACGACCGGCACCTCGCCGAGCGGATGCGCCGGGCGATCGACGGCGAGATCGCCCGGCGCTACCGGCTGTTCAACTCCGTCGGCGCGCGTGACGCCAACGACTATGAGGAGATCCGGCTGGCCGGACGCGATCTGGAGCCGGTGCCGATCCTGCTGGTGGTGATCGACGAATACCTGGAGCTGTTCCAGAACCACGGCAAGTGGATCGACCTCATCATCCACATCGGCCAGGAAGGCCGCGGGGCCAACGTCTTCTTCATGCTCGGCGGTCAGCGACTGGACCTGTCGTCGTTGCAGAAAGTCAAGTCCAACATCGCCTTCCGGGTCGCGCTGCGCGCCGAGTCCGGTGACGACAGCCGTGAGGTGATCGGCTCGGACGCCGCCTACCACCTGCCGTCGAAGGAGAACGGCTTCGGGCTGCTCAAAGTCGGGCCGCGGGATCTGGAACCCTTCCGCTGCTTCTACCTGTCGGCGCCGTTCGTCGTACCTAAACGCAAGGCCTCGACGGCCAAGACGCTCGACATGACGTTGACAAAACCGCGCCTTTACACCTGGCAGTACCAGCCACTGGACGAGGCGGACGCCCAAGCGCTGCAGGACATGTCGGCCACCGACGCCGAGCCCGACGAGTTCTTGCTGCATGCCGACGGCTTCAAGAAGAAGAAGATCGTCGACGTGCTGCGCGAGTCGCTCGTCGCCGCGGACCGCAAGGCGCCCCACCTGCCGTGGTTGCCCCCGCTGGAGGTCTCTGAGTCCGTCGACTCGCTGGTCGCGCTGTACCGGGGCAAGCCCTGGGACGCCGACTACGGACGCAACCCGGGTCTGGTGTGGCCGCTGGCGATCAAGGACATCCCCGAGGACGCCCAGCAGCTGGTGCACTGCGTCGACGTGCTGCGCAGCAACGTCATGGTGGTCGGCGCCAAGAGCCGCGGCAAGACGACGACGCTGATGACGCTGATGTGTTCGGCGGCGCTGATGTACACCCCGGCCCGGCTGACATTCTTCTGCGTCGGCGGCGCCACGCTGGGCTACGCCGAGACCCTGCCGCATGTGGCCGACATCGTCTCACCGGCCGACCGCGAAGGCGTGGAACGCACCGTGGCGACGATGGCCGCGCTGGTCAGCGCCCGCCAGGACACCTTCCGGCGGGACAAGATCGACATCAACGAGTTCCGGGAGCGGCGCTTCGGATCCGGCGGCGAGGGCTTGGGCGGCACCGACCCGGGCGACCCGTACGGGGACGTGTTCCTGGTCATCGACGACTTCTCCGATCTCTACGCCGCCGACACCATCCTCGGCGACCGGATCATCGCGCTCAGCGGCGTCGGCCCGGAATACGGTGTGCACCTGATGACCAGCGCATCGGGCTGGATTCACGGCCAACGCCAGACCTTGCTGCAGAACTCCGACGTACGCATCCAACTGCGGCTGCAGAACCCCGGCGAGAACGAGATGGGCACCGCCTCGCTGGACGCGCGTGACGCCGCCAAGCGCACCGTGAACCGGCCCGGCTTCGGGCTCACCGAATCCCTGCACGAGATGCTCATCGGGCTGCCGGAGCTCAGCGCCGTGGACGGCACCCGGATCGGGACCCGTGACCTGGGCACCCGGGTCGCCGAGGTCGCCGGGGTGACCAAGCACGCCACCCTCAAGCGGCTCCCGCCGGCGGTGGCGCTGTCGGAGGTGCTGGCCTACGACGTCGCCCAGCGCCCGCCCGCCCAGACCGCCCCGTCGATCGCGTTCATGATCGGTGAGCAGCACGACCTGCTGCCGGTCCCACTCGAGCTGGCCGAACACCCCGGCATGATGATCCTGGGCCGCGCGCTGTGCGGTAAGAGCGCCACCCTGGCCGCGATCGGCGAGGCGGTGATGGCACGCTTCACCCCCCAGCAGGCGCAGATCACCATCATCGACCCCAAGACCGGGCCGCTTCGCGACCTGCAGGGCCCCGGCTACGTCAACGCCTACGCCTACGACCAGGACGAGATCGACGAGGTGCTGACCACGCTGGCCCAGCAGGTCCTACTCCCCCGGCTACCCGCCAAGGGCCTGAGCCAGGAGGAACTGCGGGCGCTCAAGCCCTGGGAGGGCCCCCGTCACTTCATCCTGATCGACGACGTCCAGGACCTGCGCCCCGCGCAGATCCACCCCGCCAAGCCGCCGGTGGGCGCGGCGCTGTGGAAACTGATGGAGCGCGGGCGCCAAATCGGCCTGCACGTGTTCACCACCCGAAACTCGTCGAACTTCGGCCAGCTGGAGATGGATCCGTGGGTGAAGACGCAGCGCAGCGCCAAGGTGCCGACGCTGTTCATGGACAACGACCCGCAGAACAAGGTCAGCCGGACGGTACGCGCCCAGGCCCTGCCGGCCGGTCGCGGTCTGCTGGTCACCGACGACTCCGGAGTAGAAGGTGTGCTGGTCGGCGTGCCGTCGTCGATGATCCACAATTTCGAACAGCAGTAACCGGTATTTACTTGGTGAAGTGACGCCGGACCCGAAATCGGTTTACGATCTACTCCGACCTGCCAACGTCGGCATATCAGCGATGAGGCATCGGGAGGAAAGATGTTCTCTGTAGAACCGGAAGCGGTGCTGGCGTCCTCGGGCGTCGAAGCGGGGATCACCGCGGAAACCGCGGCGGCCGCTTCCTCGGCCACCCCGGCACTGCTCGGTGTCCTGCCGATGGGCAATGACCCCGATTCGATCGCCTTCCAGGCCGCGCTACTGGCATCCGGCACCGAATACCTGGGCATCGTCGCCGAGCATTCCGCGCAACGCGGGCTGTTCTCCGGTGCCCAGGCGACCGCGGCCGGCGTCTACAGCGCCACCGAGGCATTGCGGGCAGCCACCGCCGCGCTCGGCGGCTAGCCGATGGCCGACCCGGGATGGGCCGCCCGCCCACCGGAGGTCAATGACACGTTGATCAAGTCCGGCATGGGCGTGGCCACCATGCTGACCAACGGCGCGGCGTGGACGGCACTGGGCGCGGCCCACCACGCGTCGGGAATCGCCTCGGCGGTCAACACCGCACTGACCTCCGTCGGCTGGATCGGCGCCGGATCGGCCGGCTCGGCGCTCAACGCCACCCTGTTGAACGTCGCCCTGCACGGGCTGGCGGGCTGGGTGGATATGAAAGCGCCGATCGTCGCGGCCGCGGTCGAGGCCTACCAATTGGCCTACGGAAGCATGCGCACCGCCCAGGAGTGCGAGGAGAACCGAATCGAGACGGCCACCGACTACGGCATCAACCCGTCGGTGCTCGGGGCGTTGACGCCCCGGATCACGTCGCTGGAGTTCGAGTACTACGGAATCTTCTGGCCGAACAACGGCGCGGTGGGCGGGTCCTACGGGGCCACCCTGACCGCCCTGATGTCCAGTCTGACCGTTCCCGCCCCGGTCGCCGGAATGGGAGCCTCACCCGCTGCCCCGGCCGCGGCGGCCAGCGCGGTCGGCGAAGCGGCCTCCCAAACCGCGGCCGGCGGCGCCATGCGCGCGGCCTACACCGGAACCCAGGCGGCGAGTAACACCGCCGGGCAGGGCGCCTCCGCCGCACAGGGTATGGGCAACCAGATGAGTTCGCTGCTCGGACCGGTCCAGCAGATCGGCTCGTCGCTCATGCAGGCGCCGCAGATGCTCACCCAGGTGCCGCAGACCATGATGGGCCCGATGCAGTCGATGATGGGCATGTTCATGAACCCGAGCATGCTCGGCGGCGCGCTCAATTCCGCTGGGGCCGGCGGGGTTCCCGCCACCGCGATGCTGGCCAACGCGACGGCCGCGCCGGGCGCCGGCGTCGGGGGCGGGGGCTTCGGCGGGGCGGGCGCGCCGGTGTCGGCGTTCACCCGACCCGTCAGCGCGTTCGAGTCCGGCGGCGGCCGGCCGGTGGGGTTGCGGGCCAGTGGCGCGCTGGGTTCGGTGGAGTCCCAACGGGTGACCACCGCCAGTGCCGGCGGGATGGGCGGAATGCCGATCGGGCACGCCGCGGGGGCCGCCGGAAAAGGTCAGGGCGGTCGTTCCTCCGACCGGGCCAACACGGTGCGAGTGGTCGATGACCGGCTGTGAGCTGGGCATTCGCCGTCCACAGGGTGAATCGACACATTCCAGAGAAGCCCATACACTACCGCAAGGCACATCCCGCCGAACCCGGGGGGTTGCTCTACAACCAAGGAGGAAACGATGGCAGCCATTGTCGTCACGCCGGAACTGATGCGGAACACCGCGTCGAAGTTGGGGCAACACATCGAACACGCTCAAGCGATCGCCAACCAGTACCTCTCCGACCACGAGAACATCTTGGGTGCCGGGACCTGGGACGGTGCCGGATCCAAGGCGTCGTATGCCACGGCCGCCCAGATCCACGAAGACATGCAGAAAGTCCTCATCGGCGGCACCCGCCTGACCGAGGGCCTCAACCAGGCCGCTGCCCTGATGGAATCCCACGAGTCCCACTCGGAGCACGCCTTCCACTCGCTGTTCGGCGGACAGTCCGCCTGAGCCCTCCTTGACCCCCCGTACTCGAAAGGACAACGATCCCCATGGCTGACGGCATCACCTATAACCCCGGTCCGGTTTCCGACCAAGCCCACAGCGTGATCAGCAGCGCCGGCACCCTCGACCAGATCCACTCCGACGCCCACCAGCTCACCCAGATGCTTACCGAGTACTTCGCCGGCCACGGCGCCACCGGTTTCTTCGAGGCACAGGCGCAGATGCTCTCCGGTCTGCAGGGCCTGATCGAGACCATCGGCCAGCACGGCTCGACCATCGGCTCCGTGCTGGAAGGGGCCATGCAGACCGACCAGACGATCAACAGCCTTTTCTGACCACCACCGCGGGCGCCCGGATCGCAGTGCCGATCGCGGGGTGGTGACCAAACAGCGATGACGAAGTGGGGTGTCTGCGCGACAGGCGCAGATACCCCATTTCGCGTTCAAGGCTGAAGACGCACGGGTGAGGCGGCACTGACATGTTGACGACGACCCTCGACGGGCTGTGGGTACTACAGGCTGTGACCGGGATCGAAACCCTCTGCCCGGAGTTGGGCCTGCGGCCGCTGCTGCCTCGGCTCGACACCGCCGAGCGGGCCCTGCAGCATCCGGTGGCCGAGGAATTGACCGCGATCGGTGCACTCGACGGCCAGGGCGAGGCCGATCTGATGATCCGGGAATGGCTGACGGTGATCATGCGCCGCGACGTCGCCCTGCTGCTGCAGCTGAACTTCCCCGGACGTCCCTACGGCGACCCGCAACACATGACGCGGGTGTCGATCAGCCGGTTCGCGTCCTGGTGGGTGGTGCTGGAGCGACACGACCAGGAGATCCGGCTGTATCCGGCCGGCACCGCGACCGACGAGGCGGCCGCCGGAGACCTGGTCGTCGGTCAGATCGAGCGGTTGTGCGGTGTCACCGAGGCCGCCCCGCTGCGGCCGGTCACCCTGGACACCGAGGAACTACTCGACCGGGTGCGGGACTCCGACAGCCTCCGCAAGTACCTGGCGGCTCAGCGACTCGACATCGACCAGCAGCAGACTCTGCTGATGGCCGCCGATCCGGAGGTGTCCGGGCAGGCCAACATCGTCGCGCTCCAGCCCGGTGCCGGGCCGGAGGATCTGGCCCGGATGGCCATCGGCGACACCGCGGTGCTGATCTCCGACACCCCGGCCGGCCGGGTCTGCGTGGAGAACATCGACAACGCGGGCCGGCGCTATCAGATCGTCTCGCCCGGGTCGCGAGCTGACGTCGCCAATGCGATCCTGCGGCTCATCCGTCGGCTGCCGGCCGGCGCGGACTGGCATTCACACCGGCGGGTTGTGTAACAGTGAATTTGTCTGGACACCATTATCAAATATTACTGACGGTCGTTAGAAACATTGTAAACGAGGTATCCGTAACCGTGTTAACATCACGCTCGTGACGAGTCCATGGAATAGCCACAATATGGCTGACGAAGGCGCATCCGGGCGGCGGGATCCGGCTGGCGGCCACCGCTACCGGGATTCCGTATCGGACTCCATGCGCATTTCCGACCTGGCGACACCGCGCAAGATTCCACCCGGTTCAGGCTGGCGCAAGCTGGTATATGTGGCGTCGGCAAAGGTGATCAATCCGGGCGAATCGCCACGCGAACGCCATTACCGAGACCTGCGTAATAGAATTCGGCGACATATCCGCCGGCAATACGTGATCACACTGGTATCCGGGAAAGGCGGCACCGGTGTGACGACCATGGCCGCCTCCATCGGAAGTGTCTTCCGCGAATGCCGCCCGGAAAATGTGATCGCCATTGACGCCGTCCCGGGGTTCGGGACGCTGTCGGACCGCATCGACGAGCACCCGCCCGGGGACTACTCGGCCGTTCTGAGCGACACCGATGTACAGGGATATTCCGATATCCGCGAACACCTCGGGCAAAATGCCCTCGGCTTGGACGTGCTGGCCGGCAACCGCACCTCCGATCAGCTTCGCCCACTCGTCCCGGCCATGTTCAGCGGGGTGTTGTCGCGGCTTCGCCGGACCCACAACGTCATCATCGTCGACACCGCATCCGATCTGGAGCACCCGGTGATGAAGCCGGTGCTGGAGAATACCGACACGCTGGTCTTCGTTTCCGGGATCACCGCCGACAAGTCCCGACCGGTGCTGCGCGCGGTCGACTATCTGGCCGCCCAGGGCTATCACGAACTGGTGTCGCGTGCGACGGTGATCCTGAACCACTCCTCTCCCATCGAGGACAGCGCCGCGGTCGCCTATCTGACCGAACGGTTCAGCAAAACCGGCGCCACAGTGGAGGTCATGCCCTACGACGCCCATCTGGCTAAGGGGGGAATAATCGACGTCCACCATGAGGTCAAGAAAAAGACGCGGCTGCGGCTATTTGAAATAACTGCCGGTCTGGCCGATAAATTCGTGCCGGACACTGAACGGTAGTCGCGGTGAGCACCCCGACACCGGCTAAAGTCGCGTTTCCGGCACGATGCGCGGTCAGCGTCGCCTATGACAAACACCTCGTCTCGCAGGTCTTTCCTGCCGGGATTCCGGTCGAAGAATTCTTCGAAGGAATGGTCGAGCTACTCGACGAGGATTTGAAACACCACGGGTTCGACGGCGTCGCCCTTCCGCCGGGAAGTTACGAGCTGCATAAAGTCAACGGGGTGCGGTTGGACATCACCCGCAGCCTCGATGACCTCGGTGTGCAGGACGGTGACACCCTGGTCCTGGTGCCGGTGGTCGGCGGTGACTCGTTCGAGCCGCAATATGAGTCGCTGTCGAGTGCGCTGGCTGCAACGGCCCGCCGGCTCGGCGCCCAACCCGAGATTCAGTGCTCCGAGTGCGGCCACAAGGCCGACGAGCAGACCGTCACCCGACTGCTCAATGTCAAGGTTGACCGGATGTTCGCGCCGGTCACGGCGGTGACCGCGGCGCACACCGCGATCGGCCTGCTGGCGATGGCGGTTCTGGTGCTCCTCGGGTTGGCGGTGCGTGCCCGCACGTTCAGTGACAGTTGGCCGCCTGCAGTGGTTCTGGCCGGTCTCGGCGGCCTGCTGACGCTGGGCGCCGCGGTGGTCCGACGGAGCTGGCCCGCGCGCGCCGACTTGTTCAGCGGATTCGGCTGGCTGGCGGTGATCGCGCTCTCCGGCGCGGCGCTGTGCGCGGCCCCCGGATCGCTGGGCGCGCCTCACCTGTTGATCGGGGTGACGGTTCTGGCGATGGGCGCGATCGCGCTCAGCGTCCTGCTGCGTTCGCAGGCCGCGGTGGCCACCGCGGTCGTCACCGCAAGCGGAATCGGCGGGGCGGTGGCGGCGGTGCGGATGTGGCATCCGGTGTCCGCCCAGGTGATCGGTATCTGCATGCTGCTCGGCCTGCTGATGCTGGTGCGCATGTCGCCGACGATCGCGCTGTGGGTGGCGCGGGTGCGGCCACCGTATTTCGGCTCGATCACCGGGCGGGACCTGTTCGCTCGCCGCGCCAACATGCCGATCGACACCGTCTCCCCCGTCGCCCCCGAGGACGGCGAGGACGACGAGGACGACCTGGTCGACATCTCGGCGCGGGGGGCGGCGATCGCGGCGTCGGCGCGGCTGATCAACGCGGTACAGGTCGGTATGTGTGTGGCGATCGCGGCGGCGCTGCCGATCGCGGTGTGGATGGTGCTGGCACCGGCCTCGACCCACCAGCGCGGCGCGGTGGCATTGTGCGGGCTGGTGGCCGGGCTGTTCATCACCCAGGGCCGCGGGTTCGCCGGCCGGGTGCAGGCAATCGCCCTGGTCGGCGGCGCGTGTGCCGCGGTGCTGGTCGGGATCACCAAGTACGCCCTGGCGGCTCCCGGTTACACCGCCGGCGGTTTCCTATGGCCGGCCGCGGCGGTGGCGGTGTTCGCCGCGCTGGGCCTGGCCGCGGGTCTGCTGGTGCCCGAGACGAAGTTCGTCCCGTGGATTCGGCTGGCCGTCGAATGGCTGGAGGTGTTGGCCTTCATCGTGGTGGGGGTGCTCGGCGCCTGGCTGGGAGGGCTGTTCGTGTGGGTGCGCAACTGAGTCGGCTGCGCACCCGGGCCGTCGCGCTGACCGCCGTGGTGCTGCTGGCCGGCCTCGCCGACGTCCCCCCGATGGCCAGGGCGATCGAGCCCCCGTCGGTGGATCCCGCAATGGCGCCGCCCGACGGGCCGCCCGGCCCCGATCAGCCGATGCGCCGCTCGAACTCCTGCAGCGTCCCGATCACGGTCAGCAACCCCGACGTGGCACAGCTCGCCCCCGGATTCGACATGCTGGGTATCGCCACGGCGTGGCAGTACTCCACCGGCAACGGGGTTCCAGTAGCGGTCATCGACACCGGCGTCACACCGAATCCGCGGTTGCCTGCGGTCGCCGGCGGCGACTACATCATGGGCGGAGCCGAGGGCCTGGGCGGACTGCAGGACTGCGACGCCCACGGCACCATCGCCGCGTCGATCATCGCCGCGGCCCCGCAGGGTGTGCTGCCGATGCCCCGGCCGATGCCGGAGGTTCCCGCCTTCCCGGCACCGGCCGGCCCGCCGCCGAGCATCGGCGAACCGCCGCCGCCGGCTGACCTTCCCGGCCCGCCGGCGCCTCCCCCGGCGCCGGTTCCGGTGACGATCACCCAGACCGCGCCACCGCCGCCCCCGCCACCTCCGCCCCCGCCGGAAGAGGGCCTTATGGCGCCGGCCTCGGGTCCGCCGGACCCGCAGACCGAGGACGAACCCGCGGTCCCGCCGCCCCCGCCGGGCGCCCCGGACGGTGTCGTCGGAGTCGCCCCGCACGCCAGGATCATCTCGATCCGCCAGTCCTCGCGGGCCTTCGAGCCGGTCAACCCGCAACGGTTCGGCTACGACGACGAGCGGATCAAAGCCGGCACGCTGGCCACGCTGGCCCGAGCCGTCGTCCACGCGGCCGACATGGGCGCCAAGGTGATCAACATTTCGGTGACCTCGTGTGTCTCGGTGGCGGCCGGGCTCGACCAGCGGGCCCTGGGGGCGGCGCTGTGGTACGCCTCGACCGTCAAGGACGCGGTGATCGTCACGGCCGCCGGCAACGTCGGCGAAGCCGGCTGCGCCAACAACCCGATGTTCGACCCGCTGAACCCCGGCGACCCCCGCGACTGGAACCAGGTCAAGGTCATCTCCAGCCCATCCTGGTTCTCCGACTACGTGCTGTCGGTCGGCGGCGTGGACGCCACCGGAGCGCCGATCGACAAGAGCATGTCCGGGCCATGGGTGGGAGTGGCCGCGCCCGCCACCCACGTGATGGGGCTGTCCCCGCAGGGCGGCGGACCGGTCAACGCCTACCCCCCGATCCGGGCCGGCGAGAAGAACATGCCGTTCTGGGGAACCAGTTTCTCCGCGGCCTACGTCAGCGGGGTCGCCGCTCTGGTGCGGGCCAAATATCCTCAGCTCACCGCGCACCAGGTCATCAACCGGATCGTGCAGACCGCGCACAATCCGCCCGCCGGGGTGGACAACCGGGTGGGCTACGGGTTGGTCGACCCGGTGGCGGCGCTGACGTTCAACGTGCCGCCGGGTGAGGCGGTGGCGCCGGGATCGCAGAGCCGCGTCATCACCCCGGCAGCCGCGCCGCCACCGCCGGATCATCGGGCCCGGACGGTTGCCCTCGGATTCCTCGGTGCGATCGCCGCCGCGGTGCTGGCCGCCGCCGTCACCGCGCGGATCCGAAGGGCCCTCAAATGAGTCAGGACCAGGTCCGGTTGACCGGGTTCAGCGCCTCGAGTAACCGGCGGCTGCTGTGCGCGGCGGCGATCACGCTGAGCGGTCTGGCGGGGTGGGCGCTGGGCGGTCTGGCCGGTGTCGCGGTGGCCGTGCCGCTCGCGGTGCTGCTGGTACTGGTGCCCTGGTGGGGCCAGCCGGCGTGGTCCTGGGCGGTGCTGCGGCTCCGGCGGCGGACGGCGGCCGACTGGTCCGACCCGATCACGGTGGCCAACAACCGCGCCGGGGGCGGGGTCCGCATTCAAGACGGCGTGGCGGTGGTGGCCGTTCACCTGCTGGGCAGGGCACACACCGCCACGGTCGCCACCGGATCGGTGAACGTGGAGACCGACAACGTCATCGACGTCGCCGCCCTGCTGCCGATGCTGCGGCACGCGCTCGGGCTGGTGCTGGAGTCGATGAGTGTGATCAGCATCGGAGCACGCCGCGCCACCACCGGCGACTATCCGCGGGTCTATGACACCGAGATCGGCACGCCTCCCTATGCGGGCCAACGCGAGACCTGGCTGCTGCTGCGGTTGCGGATCATCGACAACACCACCGCCCTGCGCTGGCGCACCACCCTGGGCGCCACCGCGGTCGCCGTCGCCCAGCGGATCGCCGGCCTGCTGCGTTGCCAGGGACTACGCGCGCGGGTCGCCACCGCAAGTGATCTGGCCGAACTGGACCGCCGGCTCGGTGGGCCTTTGCTGCTGACCGACGCCGAGCGCTGGAAAACGCTGCGCACCGAGGGCGGCTGGGTAACTACCTACGCCTACCCGGCTCACGAGATCAACGCGCAACTGCTGGCCCAGGTGTGGACCCTGCCCGTCGACGAGGTGGTCCAAAACATCACCGTCTTCCCGGATGCGACGTGTACGGCCACCGTCACCCTGCAGACTCCGCAGCCGGCACCGACGCCCCCGGCGGTGGTACTGCGGCGGCTCAACGGCGAGCAGGCCGCCGCCATCGAGGCCAACATGTGCGCTCCCCGCCCGCGGCTGCGCGGACTGCGGCCGGGGCCGCTGCCGGCCAGCCTGCCCGTCGAGATCGGCCCGTCGGGTGTCCTGGTCGGCAAGCTGGCCAACGGCGACCGGCTGATGGTTCCGCTGACCGACTCCGGCGAGCTGAGCCGGGTGTTCATCGCCGCCGAAGACCTGATCGCGAAACGGATCATCATCCGTGCCGCCGGGGCCGGTGAGCGGGTCTGTGTCCACACCCGGGACAAGGCGCGCTGGGCCAGCGTCCGGATGCCCGAAGTGTCGGTGGTCGGCGAGTCGAGGCCGACGCCACGCAGCACGGTCAGTGTGGTCGACGGACCGATCGCCCCGTCACCGCGACCGGCCACCGTCATCACCGTGGCACCTCCCGGTACGCCTCCCCCGCCACCGGATGCGGTCGAGGTCTGCATCGAGCAGCTCGACCGGACCGCGGTACGGGTTGCCGCGGGCGGAAAATCGTGGCTGGCTACGGTGGAGTTGTTCCGGGCGGAAAACCGGTACTGCAGCCCGGAGGCGCTGGCGCCGATGTCGTCACGATGACACTCCGCCGGACCGACAGTCAGCCCGACAACCCGTAGATGTGACAGAGGACGACAGACATTGAGTGACCTGCTGGCCGCCCGCCGGCATTTCGACCGGGCCATGGTGAGCATGGACGGACGGTACGGCTCCCCCGAAGCCAGGGCCGAGTTCGTGGCGGCGACCGAAGCCGATCCTTCGATGGCCGACGCCTGGCTGGGCCGCATCGCCTGCGGCGACACCGCCCTGGACACACTCAAGCGGCTGTACGCCAACAGCGACTGGCTGCACAAGGAGACCACCCGGCTGGGCCGGCACCTGGCCGCCCAGATCCCGCTGGGGCCCTACCTGTCGATCACGGTGACCGACGCCTCGCATGTGGGGTTGGCGTTGGCCTCGGCGCTGACGGTGTCCGGTGAATACGAGCGGGCGGACGCGCTGCTGGCCGACAAGGCTCTGCTGGACAGCTGGATCAACCACCAATGGCATCAACTGGCCCGCGCCTACCTGATGTTCGTCACGCAGCGCTGGCCAGATCTGCTGACGGTAGCCGCCGAGGAGCTGCCCGAACGGGCGATCGTCATGCCCGCGGTCACCGCGTCGGTCTGCGCGCTGGCCGCCTACGCGGCCGCGCATCTCGGCCAAGGCCGGGTGGCGTTGGACTGGCTGGATCGCGTCGACATCGCCGGGCAGGCCCGCTCCTCGGAACGTTTCTCCGCCGGCGTGTTGACCGCGTCGATCAACCCGAGCGAAATCCCACTGCTGGCCGCGGATCTGGCCTACGTACGCGGAATGGTGCATCGTCAGCTCGGCGAGGAGGACAAAGCCCAGGTCTGGTTGTCCAAGGCCGCCATCAACGGCGTGCTGACCGAGCCGGCCAAAGCGGCGCTGGCCGAGCCGAATCTGCGCCTGGTGGTCACCGAGGAACAGATCATCGACAGCCGCACCGACCGCTGGGACGCCGGCTCGGCGAAGAGCAGGGCCGAACTCGATGAAGACAACGCACTGGACCGCCGCGCCGAGCTGCTGGCGCAGGGCCGCGCCGAGCTGGAGAGGCAGGTCGGGTTGGCCGAGGTGAAGCGCGCGGTGAAGGCCTTGGAGGACCAGCTCGAAATCCGGGCCATGCGTTTGGAACATGGCCTTCCGGTGGAGGGCCAGACCAACCACATGCTGCTGGTCGGCCCGCCCGGCACCGGCAAGACGACCACAGCCGAGGCGCTGGGCAAGATCTACGCGGGGATGGGCATCGTCCGCAATCCGGAGATCACCGAGGTGCGCCGTTCCGACTTCTGTGGTGAGCATATCGGCTCCTCCGGCCCTAAGACCAACGAGTTGATCGAAAAGGCCTTGGGCGGAATCCTTTTCATGGACGAGTTCTATTCGTTGGTGGAACGTCATCAGGACGGGACGCCGGACATGATCGGCATGGAGGCCGTCAACCAGCTGCTGATCGCCCTGGAGAAACACCGCTTCGACTTCTGCTTCCTCGCCGCCGGGTATGAGGACCAGGTCGACGAGTTCCTCACCGTCAACCCCGGCCTGGCGAGCCGCTTCAACCGCAAGATCCGGTTCGAGTCCTACTCGCCGGAAGAGATCGTCGAGATCGGTGAGCGGTACGGATCCAGCCGCGCCACCGAACTGAATCCAGAAGCGCGACAGCGATTCCTGGAGATGGCTACCACGATCCGCGGCTACGTCAGCCCGCGCGGCGAGCACGGCATCAATGTCATGCACAACGGCCGGTTCGCCAGGAACGTGATCGAGGAAGCCGAACTGGCCCGTGACACCAGGGTGGCGGCGCAGAAACGCGCCGGCCGCGAGGTGACGATCGACGACCTCAAGACCATCACCGCCGCCGACATCGACAACGCCGTCCGTGCCGTGTGCGACACCAAACGCGAGATGGCCGCGATCAGCTGGTAGAGCGTCGTCGGAGTTGGAGTCAGATCGGGCTGCTGCGGTATCTGGCCACGAAATCGGACTCGGCCTCTTCGCGCAGCGCGGCGAAGACGACGTTGAGCCGATCCGCCAGTTCGCTGTAGGTGTAATCGCTCACCACACAGGGATGCAGCGTCAGTTCCAGCAGTCGGCCGTCTGAATTCGCGACAGCGCGGACATCCCCGAGATCGACGCTGTAGGTGGTGTTCTCGGCCTCGGCGACCAGGGCTTCCCACTTCTCGGCGGCCTCACGAAGATCCCGCAGCACGGACTCAACGAGGTCCTTGTCGCTGAGCTCCGCGCGGCTGTCCGGCCCCGACATTGGCTAAGTATGTCGAGCCGGTGTGAGTAGCGTCAATTCATCCTCGCCGTCAGCTCTGCGGATCCCACTGGTCGGCCGGCGGCGCGCTGAGCGTCCGGAACCAGCTGTAGTGGTAATTGGCCGACACCGTATCCCCCGTCGCGATGCCCTCGGTCGCAGCCAGCAGCATGCAGTTCAGCACCACGGCGGTATCGGTGTCGGGATACTGCGCCAACAACTGGTAGCGCAGGGTGTCCAGATGTACCCGCAGAAGGTCGATTTCGGCGTCGACCACGCCGGTTCCGGTGGATCCGGCCCTGGCCAGGGTGTTGGCCATGCGCGGCAGCCCATCACGCCAATGGGTGGCCTCGCTGAGCTGCCAGCCGAGATCCTCGATGGGCGCCAGCTCCCGGGGCTGCACCGAGGCGTCCGTCTCACCGAAGTCACTTGCCCAGCCGAGACGATCACCGGGACTGTAGGAGGCCGACTCCGTCGGGGTCCCCAGCAGCGCGGTGGCCGTCCCGGTGCGCCGGCCCGGCTCGAGCAGCTGCACCCCGGCCGGGAGCTCGATCCCCGACGGGATCCACCCGTTGGCGACATCGGTGACCAGCAACGTTCTTCCGTCGGCGAAGGTGCCGATGGCCCAGCGCAGCGCCGGTTCCTGACGGGCCACAAAGGCCAGCAGGCGCTGCAGCCGCTGCTCGCTGGACTCGGTGACCGCCGGTTGTATCGGTTGCGGGGGAGGCGGCGCCGGGGCCGGCTCGGGGGCTACCGGGATGACGGCGGTCAGGTCTTCGCGCGCCTCCGTCAGCGGTATGGCGACGGGCTCAGAAGCGACGGGCGGCACCCCGAACACCTCGGCGACCTCGGGAATCGGTGGCGGTGGCGGAGCCACTTCGACCGGCGGCGGAGTCGGCGTCGGCTCCGCGAAATCGAGAGACTCGACGACGAGGCCTTCGGGCATCCGGTGGCGGGCCGATCTCGCGCGCCGTTTGCCGCCCTCCCGGGGAGGTTCGGGCGAGCGGAACCGCTCGGGTTCGGGCGGGGCGGGCGGAAGCTGCTCGGGGGGCTCGACGGGCGCCGGAGCCGCATTGAGGCTGACGTATTCCGTGCCGAACTCCAGGGCCTCCTTGTGGAGCTGGCGAACCGTCGATTCCACCCGCAGGACCGCGAACGCCCGGGCGACATTGATGACCCTGGCCTCCGCGGTCTGTCGCGCCTGCCCGGCGAGGTCGGATCGGCCGATCGCGTGCAGCTTTTCGTTCGCCGATCTGGCGATGCGTTGCAGATCCGCGTTCAGGTAGTCGGCGAGCGGGGCCGTCTCCGGGGTGATGGTCGCCAGCTCGGCCGGCCACAGGCCGCCGAGCACCCAGGCGCTACAGTCCACCGGAGCGCTGAAGGCCGGGATCGCGAGCGATTCCCGAGCCGCGCTCCGCAGGCGCTGGCGCGCCGACCGTCGACCGAAGATTGCCACCGCGCAAGCCTACCGTTGCCGCTGGGCCGCCCAGCCGGAATCTCGACTCCGCCGAATCCGCCGTGCACCACCGGCAGCCGATCATTCACAACCGGTGCGTGCCGTGAATTGTCAGCCCAACACCAGGTCGGTAGCGTGCAGTCCATGGCCGACGTCGGGTCCCCCGCCACCGGGTGTGCAGCGCAGCTGAGCGAAGTACTCGCCCTGCTGGCCCGCGCTCGGAACCTGTTCGGCGACATGGTGGTTGATCCTCCCGCCGACATCGCGCCGCGGGCCGATGCAGCCGGGCGCTGGGTGCTTTAACGTCCGATACCCTCACCGGACCGATGGCCGGCGTGCAGTTGGTGGCTCAGCAGGCGCCCGGTGGCAACCCGGAGATCGTCGTGGGTCGGCACCGCCGCCGAGGGAGCGTGCCCGGTGGTGACGATCTCGCCGCGGATCTCCAACGCCGCCTTGAGAAACGACACGTCCGCGGCCAACACGATGGCCTCGGCCAGGCGATGGGCGTCGGCCGACATGGCCTCCTCAGTGAGCACCACACTGTGCAGATAACCGCCGCGGCAGGACCGGAACAGCACATCACCACTTGGATGCGTGGTGTCGAACGCCGGGTTCGGTTCAGTCATCAGCGCCCATCGGTGAGGTGCCGGAAGGCCTTGGCCGCGTCTTCTTCATGCTTGTTCCACGTTGCCACGGCCAGGTTCAGATTGTCCGACACTTGCCCATGTTCGCTCGACTGGTCGTCGTAGCAGTCCTTGCGGGCGTCGAGTAACTCCCCGGCCGCCCGACGAAAGTCCCCGTAGATCGGTCCGAGCGCACCCAGGCTCGTCTGGATTCCCTCGTGAGATGCCGTGACGGTGGCCAGATACTCCGATGCCTGCCGGTGATTGCCGGCGGCATTGGTCAGAACGCCCTGATCGACGTGGATCTTCTCTGGCATCTCTTACCTCCCTGGCTAGTCGACGATGACGGGTGGAACGCGGATTTTCAAGCTCGCAGGCCGCGCAGATATGCCGCCAGCCGGGTCGGAGCCGGTTCACCGGCCGCGGTGGGCTCCCCGATTCGCAGGTGCTGCCAGCCCAGGAATCCGGGCCCGCGCAGATTGCCGGCGAGGTGGATCTGTCCGTCGAGCAGTGCTTTGCCGTCGCCCACGGCCACCGCATGGCGGTCGGTGAACACCCCGATGTCACCGGGCCGCAGCCGGGCCTGGTCGACCGGCGCCGTCACCGGGATTCCGGGCGGGGGGATGTCAATCTGTTGGCGGCGGAACGCCTCTGCGACGGGCGTCCCATCGGCGGCGGCCTGCATCGCCGCGGCTAATCGCGCATCGGCGACGGTGGTCGTCGCGCCGTCGGGCAGCGTCACGGTGACCGGACCGTCGGGGAGCGCGGTCTCCGACGGCGTGTCCCCGTCGGTCATCGCGTCCTCGGCGGTGGCGTCGTCGGACGGCGCCGCCTGCTCCGGCTCGATCCCGTCATCGCCGGATGTATCGGCCAGGGCCGGTCCGGACAGCGATTCCGCCGGCGGAAACCCTGCCGGAATGGCGGCGGGCATCGCACCGAACCCCGGTCCGTCACCACCGAGGCCGGGAACCATCGGAATCGCGGGGGCCTCCGAGGGCCGCTGGGGCAAAAGCTGGTAACCCTCCTGCGGATCGCCTTCGGGCAGCGGATCGAGGTAGGCATCCTCATCGCCGTCCGGCGGGAACGGCACCGCCGCCGGCGGGTCGTCGTCGGGTCCGGGCGTCGGCTCGACGGGCGCGGGACCGGCGCGGTCGGCCTGTCCCGCATACAACGCCGTCAACGCGATGGCCAACGCCTGTTTGGACATGTCGTCATCGTTGGCCTCTTCGACCACCCTGACGATTTCGGCGAGTTTGGCGATCAGGAATCGCTGGAATTCCCGCGCCCCGGCGGCGGTGCCCAGATCCCAGGCTTGTGCGGCGCCGGCAATTTCCGTCTCCAGGTCGTCCAGGCGCCGGCGGCCCTCCAGGGTGGTCTTGTGCGCATGCCGGAGCGCTTCGATGATCTGCCGGTCGAACTCCGCGGTCGCCGACAGCTGGCGCGCCAGTGCGGCTTCGGCGGTCTTCATCGCCCGCGCCGCACGGCCCTGCTGTTCCTCGCCCGGCGGTGGCGGCACCGATCCCAGTCCGGTCAGGATGCGGTCGTAGCCCGCCTCCGGCAGTGGCAGGGTAAGCCCCGCCTGCGCCATGCGCGTCACCTCGCCCCCGCCGCCGGCCCGTTCGATCCTGCGGATCGCATCGAGCACGTCGTCGCGGGTCGTCATGTTCTCAGCCCAACGCCGGTGCGCCGGGCCGCTGTTCAGCTGCTGACCGCTCCATGCCCGGTGACTGTACCGACGCCGCGATGGACCGACAATTCACCCGCCGGCCCGGTGTGGACAGCTCGATCACGGCAGCGGACGCCGGATCGCCACATGGGCCCCCAGCGGACTGATCTGCACGCTCGCGCCCGCGTGCGGGGCTTCAACCACCATGTTGCCGCCGATCGCCAGCTGAACGTGGCCGGTACTGGGAAACACCAGATCGCCGGGGCGAATCTGGGAGCGCGGCACCGGGATTCCGTCGTGAATCTGGGTGTAGGTGGTTCGTGACAGCGGCACTCCGGCCTGGGCGTAGGCCCACTGGGTCAGCCCCGAGCAGTCGAATCGGTCCGGCCCGGTGGCGCCCCAGACATAGGGCCTTCCCAACCTCGACAGCGCGGCGCGAACCGCCGCTCCGGCGCGAGTGTTTGGTAGCCGCAACCGATCCGGGCCCGGCACCCGGTGCCTCGAGCGGTAGCGGAGCCGTCGCAGCCCCGCCTGATGCGCCTGTGCGCGGCGTCGGGCCGACAGCACGTGGGCCCGCTGGGCGCGCAACCGTGCCGCCCGTCGGCGCATCGCCTCCCGCTGAGCCAACGGGGTGTCCGGGTCGACGGCCGCGTCGGCGCGGGCCGCCGCCACGACGCCCCCGGTCTGCTGGCCGGCCCGGGCGTGGTCGGCGACCACGGCGGCGAGCACGGCCGTTGCAGCGGCATCGGTCCGGGCGTTCGCCGCCAACCGATCCCGCTGGGCGAGCACCGCTCGGCGGTAACGGTCGTGGCCCGGGCCGGTCTCCCACTGCGCGCTTCGTTCGAGCAGGTCGACATATCGATCCAGTCCGGCATCCAGGGAGACCGGTTGCAAACGGGCCGCGAACAGCTGGTGGGCGCGGTTGAGTACCTCCACGTCACCATCGATCACCGTTGCCTCCTCCGTCAGCGCCCGCCGGCGAATCCGATGCCGCGTCGACGAACGCCCGCACTCGGGCCAGCGCGCCCGGCGGGATGACTCCCCGGTTGCGGATGTCCCACAGCTCCTCGACGCCGACACCGACCAGTGCTGCGATCACCGGCTCGGGTAGCGAGGACCGCGCACATGCGTCGTCGAACCGGGCGGTCAGGCTGGCGGGCATCCGCTGCAGCAGGTCGCTGCGGATGGCTTCCAGGTCCTGCAGGTGCCCCATGAGCCGGGCGGCGTGGTCTCCGCCGGCGTTGACGGCGACCCGCCAGGAGCTCGCCGCCAGCATCTCCGCCTTCACGCACTGCGCGATCACGGAAAGAATATACGTCTCGTATTCGTCTGATGCTTCCGAGGGCAATCTGGCGATCACCGAACGCAACGCGTCGAGCTGCGCCTCGGCGTACCCCTCGAGCACTTCGGTGTCGCTGTGGCGGTCGACGACGACGGCCGTGCCGGCCCGGGCCGCCGATGGCCGGGGCCCGCTCGCGGACACCAGCTGGGCCAGTTCGGCGTCGGGATCTTCGGCGACCAGCAGCCGAGAATAGGTGCCCGGCGGCAGGCCGAGACCATTTTCAACCTTCTGAACTGTGCCTTTGTGGGGTTTGCGGGCACCGCGCTCCAAATAGCTCAGGCCCATGATGCTGACGCCGGTGGCGGCGGCGAGGTCGGCCAGCGACCAGTCCCGCGCCTCGCGCAGTGCCCGAATGGCCGCGCCCGCTGACTCGCGGCTCACCGTCGCGCCCCGACCATGTCCGGATACTACACAGCCCCGGCCGCAGCGACTTACATATATGTTTTTATCCACTTTCTGTTGCGTTCGTCCTCTTCGTTCGTATACGTTTCCATCTACGTTATCCGCTCCGTTCCTACGAGGAGGTCCTCCCGATGGCACCCCCCTGCTCCGCGAACCCGGAACTGTGGTTCGGCTACCCCGACGCCGACGGCGCCGACGGGGCCGCCAAGGCCCGGGCCTACGAACAGTCCTCCACCGAGGCGCGGCTGCTGTGCCTGCGCCGCTGCCCGCTGGCACAGCAACGCCGATGCGCCGCACTCGCCGTCGAACGCAGCGAGGAGTACGGCGTATGGGCCGGCGTGAAGCTCCCCGGCGGCCAGTACCGCAAGCGAGCCGAGCTCGCCCGCGCCCACGCGGTCCTGCGGGCGATCGCCGCCGGTGAGATCAACAGCCGCGAGCTCCCCGACAACCAGGCGCTGTTGACCAACCACGAGCAAGAGCGGCTGCCGGTGACAGCGGCCGTCTTTCACCTGCCCGCCGGCCGGATCGGCTCCCCCTCGGCAGCATGACCGGTAATGTCACCGGCGCGGTCTGGTCTGCGGCGCGGAGGTGGGCGGTTGAGCAACCTGGAGGCCTCCTCGGCTGAATTCGCCTGTGCCCCGGGCCCTGCCGACGGGATTGCGGTCCTGACCCCGCGTGACGTGCCGCTGGGTGGACCCCGCGCGATGCGGGTGCGCCGCACCCTGCCGCAGCGGGACCGCTCGCTGATCGGCGCCTGGTGCTTCGTGGACCACTACGGGCCGCAGGACCTCGGCCGCGACGGCGGTATGGACGTTCCTCCGCACCCGCACACCGGGCTGCAGACGGCGACCTGGCTGTTCAGTGGGCTGGTCGAACACCGCGACAGCGCAGGCGTGCACGCGCTGGTTCGCCCCGGCGAGCTGAACCTGATGACCGCGGGCGCGGGCATCTGCCACTCCGAGGTCTCCGTCGACCCGCGATCGGCGCCCTTCCTGCACGGGGTACAACTGTGGGTGGCGCTGCCGGACTCCGCACGATTCGCCGGGCGCGACTTCAACCAC
The DNA here is from genome assembly GCF_010727125.1 of Mycolicibacter terrae. Lineage (NCBI taxonomy): Bacteria > Bacillati > Actinomycetota > Actinomycetes > Mycobacteriales > Mycobacteriaceae > Mycobacterium > Mycobacterium terrae. Next base: position 4,227,947 of record NZ_AP022564.1, read on the forward strand.
TTTGCGCCCGAAGCTGTTTCCCTGCCCGGCGGCACGGTGCTGGTGTTTCTCGGCGAGCTGGCCGGGCACCGCTCCCCCGTTCCGTCCTTCACTCCCCTGCTGGGCGCCCAGGTCGATCTGGACCCACGAAGCGACCTCGCGCTCGACGTCGATCCGGCATTCGAGCACGGCGTGCTGTGCGATCAGGGTGCGGTCAGTCTGGGCGGGGTCACCCTGGGTGTCGGCGAGTTGGGCTACCAGGGCCCGGGCCGTACGGTGTTGGCGCTGCGCAACGCCGCCGGCTCCCCCGCCCGGGTGCTGCTGCTGGGCGGGGTGCCGTTCGGTGAGGAACTGGTGCTGTGGTGGAACTTCATCGGCCGCAGCCATGAGGAGATCGTCGAGTTCCGGCGCCGGTGGCAAGACGGCGACGAGCGCTTCGGCGAGGTCCGCGGCTACCAGGGTCGGCTGGATCGGCTGCCCGCACCGCCCCTGCCACCGGTTCGGCTGCGGCCCCGGCGCCCAGGCGGGCCGCAGCGGCCGTGAACGCTACGGCGTGAGAAGCACTTTCACGACCTCGCCGGATCGGGCGGCGACAGCCCGGTAGGCATCGGCCGCGGCGTCCAGCGGCATCTCGGTGGTGAAGATCCCGGCCACCGAGAGCCTGCCGGATTGCAGCAGGGGGATCAGCTGCGGCCAGGTCTGCTGGACCGGGGCGGTGGTCATCCGCAGCGTGACGCTGCGCAACAGCGCCGGCAAGGCCGGGAACGGAAACGGCTGCAGGTCATGCACCCCGACCACTGACACCGTTCCGCCGGCCCGGACCGCCGTGAGGGCGTCCGACATCGTCACGTCGGAGCCGACCGCATCGATCACCGCGTCCACCCCGCGCCCGCCGCTCAGCTCCATCGCCGCGACCGTCGTCGACGGCTCCGCCGGGGTGATCCCCATCGCTACCGCCCGCTCGCGTCGCTGCTCTACCGGGTCGACGCCGAGAACCGTTGCCGCACCGAGCAACAGCGCGCTGCGCGCCGCGCACAGCCCCACTGCCCCCAACCCGATCACGGCCACCGTCCCTCCGACCGGTATGTCGGCGCGCAACGCCGCCGCCCATCCGGTGGCGAGGTTGTCGGTGAGCAGCAGCGCTTCCTCGTCGCAGAGCCCGTCGGGTATGGGGGCGAGCTGAAAGTCGGCTCCCGGTACGGCCAGCAGCTCGGACTGCGCCCCGCCCAGGGCGCCCGACCCGAAGATCTGCGGACCGGAGTGACATCGGATCGGGTCACGGGTGGCGCACCCGGCGCAGTGCCCACAGCCAGCCACCGAGGACACCATCACCCGGTCGCCGACGCGCACCGTGGCCACCTCGGGACCGGCCTCGACGACGGTGCCGATCGCCTCATGGCCCAGCGGCACCGGGTCGACAATGGGGTAGTCGCCGTCGTAGAAGTGCAGATCCGAGCCGCAGATCGCGGTCGCGGTCACCGCGACCACGGCGCCGTCGGCGCCGGGCAGCCCGGGGTCGGGGCGGGTGTCGACTCGGACCGAACCGGGCGCATCGATTACGACACTGCGCATGTGTTCATCCTTCGGTTAGCGCTTGCACTTTGCCGAGCACGTCGGGGTAGCGCTTCAGGTGCGCGCCGCCGTTGATGTCGAAGGCGGACCCGGTGATCCAGGTGGCTCGCTTCGAGGTCAGGAATTCCACCGCGTCGGCGATGTCGTCGGGGACTCCGGCCCGCCCGAGCGGGGTGTTCTCGATGTACTCGTCGGTGAGGCCGGGCACCATCGCCAGACCGGCGACCAGGGGAGTGTCGACCAGGCCGGGGGAGACCGCGTTGACCCGGATGCCGCGGGCGGCCAACTCCAGGGCGGCCACCTGGATCAGCATCAGCACGCCGGCCTTGGCGCTGCAGTAGGCGGCCATCGCGGTCCCCGGTTGCCGGCCGTTCAGCGAGGAGACGGCGACGATGCTGCCGCCGTCCTCCAGGGTGCGGGCCGCATGCTTGATCACCAGCATGGTGCCGGTCAGGCAGACGTCGATGGTGGCCTGCCAGCCGGCCAACTCGATGTCGGGGATCGCGCCGATGATCGACATCCCCGCGCAACTGACCACGGTGCGCAGCGGTCCGGCTTCGCAGGCGGCCGCGAAGGCTGCGGCGACGCTGGCTTCGTCGGTCACGTCGGCGGTCACGGCGCCGGCCGCCTGCCCGAGCTCGGCGGCCCGCTGCCGTGCTGCCTCGGCGTTGATGTCGGCGATCACCACATGATCGCCACGAGCGGCCAGTGCGTGCGCGGTGGCCAGCCCGATTCCGGAGGCGCCGCCGACGATCAGGGCGACCGGTGCGCGCCCGGTCATGCCGGTGATCCGGTCGTCACAAGGTATTCGCGTTGCCGGTCGGGGCGTACCCACAGGACGTCCGCGCCGACATCGCTGCCTTCGGCCACCAGCACGCGTTTGAGGATCTTGTTGGTGGCCGTGGCGGGCAGTCGCGGGGTCAGCCGGACGTAGCGCGGCCACGCCTTGGGGGACAGATCCTCTTGGGCGGCAAGAAAATCGGAGAATTCGGTGTCAGTCAGCTCGGCGTCGTCGCGCAGCACCAGCGCGGCCATCACCTGGTCGCCGACAGCACCGTCGTCGGGGACGGCGTACACCGCGGCCTGGTTGATGGCGGGGTGACGCATCAGGATGCGTTCGACCGGCGCGGCCGCGAGGTTCTCACCGTCGACCCGCATCCAGTCCGCGGTGCGGCCGGCCAGATAGATCCAGCCGTCGGCGTCGGCGTAGGCGAGATCACCCGACCAGTACATGCCGCCGCGCATCCGCTCGGCGGTGGCCAGCTCATTGTTGTAGTAGCCCGAGAAGAACCCCGCCCCGGTCGTGTTGACCAGTTCCCCGATCGCCTCGTCCGGGTTGGTCAGCATCCCGTGTTCGTCGAAGATCGCGGGCGGGCATTCGGCGACGGGATCGCTCTGGTAGATCGCCACACCGGGGAATCCACGGCCCACCGAGCCGGGCGGGGTGCCCTCGTCGCGGGTGATGGTGACGGCGTTCTCGGTCGATCCGAAAGCGTCGACCACCTGAACGCCGAACCGCCGGGCGAATTCGCCGATGTCGCGCTCGGATGCCTCGTTGCCGAAGGCGACCCGCAGGGGATTGTCGGCGTCGTCGGGCTGCTCCGGGTGGGCCAGGACATAGGCGAGCGGCTTACCGACGTAGTTCATGTAGGTGGCGCCGTAGCAGCGGACATCGGCCAGGAACCGTGAGGCGGAGAACTTCGCCGGCGCCATAGCCGCGCCGGCGGCCACCGCGGGGCCGAAGCCGGCGGCGATCGCGTTGGAGTGAAACAGCGGCATCGACAGGTACACGACGTCGTCGGGCCCGAGCGCGAACCTCTCGGTGAGAGACTGCCCGGCGACCAGCACCATCAGGTGGTTGACCAGGACGGCTTTCGGGTCGCCGCTGGTGCCCGAGGTGAAGATCATCATGAACGGGTCGGCCGCCTGCACCCGGCGGTGCGGGGTCAGCTCGCCGGCGCCGTCGCAAGCCCGCCGCCAGGCCGGATCGTCGACATCGATGACGGTGACCCCGCTCAGGTCCAAGCCCTCGAGCATGGCGTGGTGTTCGGCATCGACCAGCAGCAGTTGTACGTCGGCGGTGCGCAGGTCGGCGGCCAGCGCCGATCCGCGCCGGGTGTCGTTGACCCCGCAGAGCACATAACCGCCCAGGGCGGCGCCGGCCACCGCGGTGAGCATCGCCGGCGTGTTGCCCAACAGCGCACCGACGTGCACCGGGCGGTCTACGTCGGCGCGAGCGAGCACCGCGGCGGCGTGCCGGGCCGCGCGGGCGATGTATTCGCGCCAGCTCCAGCGGATCTGATCGCCGCGGGCGTCGTTGTAGAGCACGGCCGGCCCGTCGGCGTCAGCCCGTTCGGTGAGCAGTTGTTGCATCGTCTCGGCCATGGCGCCCTCCTAACCCGTGACGGTAGCGGTCGGCGCGGCCAGATGCCGGGCCAAGAAGGCGATCTGATGGTCGACGACATGGTCGAACCAGTCACCGCCGGCGAAGACGTCGAAGTGATCGCACGGATAGTGCCGTACTTCGGCGCGGGCGGCGAACGCCGCCTTCGCCGCGGCCTGCGGGGGAGCGCCGCGGTCGAAGTCGGCGATCTGCACCAGCATCGGGCAGTTGATCGCCGCGGCGTGCTTGGCGGCCGGGCGGTAGCCGCCCAACTGCATACCGACTCCGGCGTCGACCTCATTGCGCCAGGTGGGTCCGGCCATCGCGGTGTACGCCTCGTAGTAGCCCTCGGCCGTCAGGGTGGCCAACTCGCCGGGCCGACCGACCAGGGGGATTGTCGCGGGGGGGCCGCCGGTCCGTTGGGCCAGCGCGCTGCGCCAGCCGGTCACCGTCGAGCGCAGCAGCGTCGATGGCCGGTGGTGCGGCAGCGCCGCGATGGCGGCAGCCGGGCCGCTGACGAGCGGAGTCAGCGCGACGGCGGCCGCCACCCCGGGCGTGGTGGCGGCCACCTCGAAGACGTGACCGCCGGCCAACGAGACGCCCCAGACCACGAGGCGCCGCGGATCGATACCGGGCCGGCCGGCCGCCGCGGCGCAGGCGGCGCGGAAGTCTGCGATTTGTTCCTTGGTCGAAATCCGTTGCCGGGGTTGGCCCTCCGACGCCCCGAAATAACGGTAGTCGAAGGCGAACGCGGCGAATCCGGCTGCACTCAACCGTTCGGCGAATGGGATCAGCCCCGAGTCGACCGTGCCGCCGAAACCGTGGCCGAGCACCACCACCGGGGCGCCGTTGTCGCCGGCGTGATTACCGACCGCCGGGAAGAACCGGCCGACGCACGTGGTGCCGTCGCTGTCGAAACGGACCGTGCTCACGCCGAGGCTCCCGTCTTGTCCACCCCGGCCCAGACCGGTGCGCCGAGTTCGGCGGCCCGCCGCACGCCGCCGGGGATCTCGGAGGTGCGCATGTCGTGTTCGTAGAGGAAGTAGTCCAGTTGCTGGGTGTGCCGCGGCCTGTCCAGCATGTGACCGGTGTACTTGCGCATGTCGGCGTCGATGACCCGGCGCATCTCGGTGACCGACGGCAGCCGGTAGCGTCCCGCGGCGTAGGCGCCGATCAGGCGGGCCTGGGCCTCCACGAAGGGGAACAGGGTCGGGGTGGCTTGGGCGAATCCGGCGAACACCAGGTCGTCGATGCCGGGGTAGAACATCCGCTTGTACAGATCGATCCGGTTGTCCGGTGCACTGATGAACTCCGGGTCGAAGAACGGGAAGGTGATGTTGTAGCCGGTGGCGTAGATGATGATGTCGAATTCGCCGCTGCTGCCATCGGTGAAATGCACTGTGTCGCCGTCCAACCGGCTGATATCGGGCTTCGGGACCACATCGCCGGAGCCCAGCCGCAACGGCAGCTCCACCGATTGGGTGGGGTGTGCCTCGAAGAACTTGTGATTAGGCGTCGGCAGGCCGACTTCCTCGGGCTGGCCGGCGATGAACGGCTGGGCCCATTGGGCGAACTTGCGCTGCCAGGAGAACGGCAGATAGGGACTGGTGCGGTAGTACTTGTCGGCGGGCTTGCCGGCCAGGTATTTCGGCACGATCCAGGCGCCGGAGCGCGTCGACAGGGTCAGGTCGTTGTCCAGCGCCTTCGACGACAGTTCCACGGCGATGTCGGCCGCGCTGTTGCCCAGGCCGACGACCAGGATGCGCTTGCCGGTGAACTCCAGTGGCGTCTTCGGGTCGATGTAATGGTGCGCGTGCAGGGCGTCACCGCTGAATTCACCCGGGAAGTCCGGGAAGCGCGGATCCCAGTGGTGGCCGTTGGCGACCACCAGCAGGTCGAAGCGGCGGCGCTGACCACCGGCCAGTTCCAGGTCCCACCCGCCGCCGGGCAGCCGCTGCGCGTGGGCGACCTCGGTGTTGAACGCGATGTTGCGTTTGAGCTCGAATGCCTCTGCGTAGGACTCCAGGTACTCCTTGACCAGCGTGTGGTGCAGGAAGTCCGGATAGTGGGGAGGCATCGGAAAGTCTTTGAAGGACAGCTGATGCTTCGAGGTGTCGATGTGCAGCGACCGGTAGGCGCTGGAGTGCCCGTTCGGATTGCCGAAGGCCCAATTGCCGCCGATCCGGTCGGAGGATTCGAAGCAGGTGTAGTCGATCGCGTAGTCGGAGAGCATCTTTCCGGCGGTCAGGCCGCTGATGCCGGCACCGATGATCGCGGTGCGTGGTGCGGACATGGGCGAGCCTCCGGCCGTCGGGGGAGTAGACAGATTCAGACGAGTGTCTACGCTATGCGTGGCAATAGTAGTACACAGATCCGTGGATCTGTCTACTCCCTTGTTACGCTTACCGACCAGGAGGTGGTCCGTGAACGCAAAGCCGGGGTCGGCGTCGTCGACAACCGATCGGCTCCTGGACGCGACCGAGCAACTGCTGGCCGACAAGGGGATTCGGGCCACCACGATGATCGACGTCGCCGAGCGCGCCGGGGTCTCTCGCGCCTGGCTGTACCGGAACTTCCCGGACAAGCCCGCCCTCGTGGGCGCCGCGATCATCCGGCTCGTCGAGACCAGTTGGGCGCAATCGCGCGCGGAGCTCACGACGCTGCCGGGTTTCGAGGAGCAGCTGGTGGCCGGCGTGCAGATCGGCCGCCGTGCCTACGACGACCCGGGCACGCTGCTGATGCGCCTGCGCACCGCCGAACCCGAGGAGTTCACCGCCTGCGCCGGAGCAGGGGTCCGCGGCTTGGTGCCCGACCTCGCGGCGTTCTGGTATCCGTTCCTGGAGTCCGCCGCCGCTACCGGAGATATCCACTGCGACACCGACTTACCCGAGGCCAGCGAATGGATCGCCCGGGTGATGATCAGTCTGGGCAGCGTCCCGGGTAATCACATGGACCCGGACGACCCGGCGGCGGTGCGGCGGCATCTGCGGCGGTACGTGCTGCCGGCGCTGCGGGTATCACCGCAGCCGGGCTGAGCTCGCAGGCAGTACGCATCGGCGGGTGGGGATTAATTTCGCCGCCTTGGCGTTGCAACAACCCATGGAACTACGCAATCAGGTCGCCCTGGTCACCGGCGGCACCGCTGGAATCGGTCTCGAATCGGCGCGTCTGCTGGCGGCCGAAGGCGCCGAGGTGGTGATCTCGGGTCGCGATGGCGAGCGCGGCGCGCGAGCGGTCGCCGAGATCGCCGGCAAGGTGACATTCGTTCAGGCCGATCTGAGCGATCTGGACGCGGTCACGCGGCTGGTCGGGCAGGCTGGCGAGGTCGACATCCTGGTCAACAACGCCGCGGTGTTCCCGGTCGCACCGACGCTCGAGCAAGACGTCGCGTCGTTTCAGCAGATGTTCGACACCAACGTGCGCGGCACCTATTTCCTGGTGGCCGAAGTAGCACGGGGCATGGTCGAACGCGGTCGGGGCAGCATCATCAACATCACCTCCACGGCCGCCTACAAGGGCTTCCCGGGCACCTCGGTCTACAGCGCCACCAAGGCCGCGCTGGCGTCGCTGACCCGCACCTGGGCCGCGGAGTTCGGCGCCAACGGTGTTCGCGTCAACAGTGTTTCGCCGGGGCCGACGCGGACGCCGGGCACCCTGGCATTGGGGGAGGTCATCGACGACATCGCGGCGACACTGCCGCTGGCGCGGACCGCGGGCCCCGAGGAGATCGCCCAGGCGGTGCTGTTCCTGGCCTCGCCGCGCGCCAGTTACGTCACCGGATCGACGCTCTACGTCGACGGCGGCGGTTCGGCGGTCTAGCGCTGCGCGCGGCGCCGGGCCCGGTGGCGCCGGCGAACGCCGTGGTGCCGGGGTGGATCCGGTCCGACGCTTGGCCCACCAACAGAAAAGCCCCGGCGAAGCCGGGGCTCTATCTGTCACTGATGACGCGACTCATCACAAAAAGTGGGCGAAGGGGGACTTGAACCCCCACGTCCCGAAGGACACTGGCACCTGAAGCCAGCGCGTCTGCCATTCCGCCACTCGCCCGAGCGACCGGGGGAGCCTATCACGGCCCCAGGAGGGTGCTTCCGACCGGTTTGGCAGCCGCGGCCCACCGTGGTGCAGGCCGCCGTGACCCCATCGTGACCTGCTCTTATCCGATTCTCCGCCGTACAAGGGTGCCGCGGCGGCACACCGGGTCGATACCATGTCCAGGGCGATGCAGCGCAGCGACACGCCGCGGCGACGCGTCCCCGGCACGACGAATTGACGGCGGCGAGTGAGGCGGCAGTTGATGGACAGCCAGCGCGGGCTGGTTCAGCGCATCGAGCGCAGGCTCGAATCCGCCGTGGAGGATGCGATGGCCAGGGTCTTCGGTGGGGAAGTCGTCCCCGAGGAGGTCGAGGCCGCGTTGCGCCGGGAGGCCGCCGCGGGGGTGCGGGCGTTGGCCGGAAATCAGCTTTTGGCGCCCAACGAATACATCATTACCCTCGGTGTGGACGACTACAACAATGTGGGCGCCGACCAGGGCTCGACGTCGAAGGCCTTCGCCCGGCATTTAGCCGGATACATCGGCGAGCAGGGGTGGCAAACGTATGGTGATGTGGTTATCCGGTTCGAACAGTCCCCGAGCCTGCGCACCGGTCAGGTCCGCACGCGGGGCGCTGTCAACCCGGACGCTCGCCCCCACCACACGGTCAGTGAACCCCGCCCGCCACAATCAGATCATGCGTTTACCGCAGAATCAGGAGTGCCCCCGATGACCGATGACCCGAGCTACCGCGGCGCCCACGGGCAGCAGGACCGTCCCGGCGACGACTACTACGACCCGCGTTACGGGCGGCCGGCTGACGACGCTCGCGGCGGTCAGGACCCCCGTGGCCACTACGCCCCGGAGCCCGAGCCCTACCAGCAGGACCAGCGCGGTGGCGGCTACCCCGACCAGGGCCCCGGCGGCCCGGGGGGCCCGGGGGGTTACGCCCCGCCGCGGCGGCCCGAGCAGGCGGGCTACCCCGAACAGGGCGGTTACCCCGAACAGGGTGGTTACCCCGAGCAAGGTGGTTACCCCGAGCAGGGCGGCTACCCCGGCGGCCAGGGCGGCTACCCGCCGCCGTCTTACGAGCAGCGCCCGCCGAGCGGCTACGGAGCCCCCGCCGGGTACGGCTCGGGCTACCCGCAGCAACAGCCTCCGCCGGCCTACCCCGGCGGCGGCCAGCCCGGGTACGGCGATTACGAGCGGCCCCCGGCCCGCCACGACGACTACGCCGGGTATCCCGAAGCCCAGCCCGAACAGCGTCCCTCCTACCCGGACCAGGGTGGTTACGACCAGGGCGCGCCGTCCTACGGTCGGCAGGACTACGGTCAGCCCGACTACCGCTACGGCGAAGCGCAGGGCGCCCCGGCCGGCTATGACTACGGCCCGCAGGGCGGCTACGGCGAAGCGCAGGCGGGCTACGACTACGGCCAGCCCCCGGCCGCCGGTGGCTATGACGCTCCGGGCGGCGGCTACGGCCAGCGCGCCTACTCGGCGCCGGCCTCGGTCACCCTGCAGCTCGATGACGGCAGCGGCCGCACCTACCAGCTGCACGAGGGCACCAACGTGGTGGGCCGCGGCCAAGACGCCCAGTTCCGGCTGCCGGACACCGGGGTGTCGCGCCGTCACCTGGAGATTCGCTGGGACGGCCGGGTCGCTCTGCTGTCCGACCTGAACTCCACCAACGGCACCACGGTGAACAACGCCCCCGTTCAGGAATGGCAGCTGGCCGACGGCGACGTGATCCGGCTCGGGCACTCCGAGATCATCGTCCGGGTCCACTAGGTACGACCGGAGCACACGCCCCCGGGAGAAGCAAAGCCCTCCCGCTTTGCCCTACGGCGACCCACGTCCAAGTATCGTGACTTAGCCGAAGTGCTCCGCCGTGAGCACGACATGGACGGCGCAAGGACGGAGAGGACGCCGGATGCAGGGACTGGTGCTGCAGCTGACGCGAGCCGGTTTTTTGACGTTGCTGTGGCTGTTCATCTGGTCGGTACTGCGGATACTGCGGACCGATATCTATGCACCGACCGGCGCGGTGATGGTTCGCCGCGGCCTGTCGATCCGGGGCGTGCTGCTGCCCTCGCGGCAGCAACGCACGGGAGCACGGCACCTGGTGGTGACCGAGGGCCCGTTGACCGGGGCCCGGATCGCGCTCAGCGACCAGCCGGTTCTGATCGGCCGCGCCGACGACTCGACTCTCGTGCTCACCGATGATTACGCCTCCACGCGGCACGCCCGACTATCTCAACGAGGCTCGGAATGGTATGTCGAAGACCTCGGCTCGACCAACGGCACCTACCTTGACAGGGTGAAGGTGACCACAGCGGTACGGGTTCCCATCGGGACGCCGATACGAATCGGCAAGACCGCGATCGAGCTCCGCCGGTGAGCCTGGTTCTGCGGTACGCCGCCCGCAGTGACCGCGGCCTGGTGCGCTCCAACAACGAGGACTCCGTGTATGCCGGGGCCCGGCTGCTGGCCCTGGCCGACGGCATGGGCGGGCACGCGGCCGGCGAAGTCGCGTCGCAGCTGGTGATCGCCGCGCTGGCCCACCTCGACGACGACGAGCCTGGCGGCGACCTGCTGGCGAAGTTGGAATCCGCGGTGCAGGAAGGTAACTCGGCGATCGCGGCCTATGTCGAGGAGCACCCCGAACTCGAGGGCATGGGCACCACGCTGACCGCGATCCTGTTCGCCGGCCCCCGGCTGGGACTGGCCCACATCGGCGACTCGCGCGGCTATCTGCTGCGCGACGGCGAGCTCAGCCAGATCACCAAGGACGACACCTTCGTTCAGACCCTGGTCGACGAGGGACGCATCACCTTGGAGGAGGCGCACAGCCATCCGCAGCGGTCCCTGATCATGCGGGCACTGACCGGCCACGAGGTGGAGCCGACGCTGATCATGCGCGAGGCGCAGGCCGGCGACCGTTACCTGCTGTGCTCCGACGGATTGAGCGACCCGGTGAGCACCGAGACCATCCATGAGGCGCTGGAGATTCCCGACGTCAATGAAAGCGCGCTGCGGCTGATCGAATTGGCGCTGCGCGGCGGTGGACCCGACAACGTGACGGTGGTGGTGGCCGACGTCGTCGACGTCGACTACGGCCAGACCCAGCCGATCCTGGCCGGGGCGGTCTCCGACAACGACGAGGACCACCTGACCGCCCTGAACACCGCCGCCGGACGGGCCTCGGCGATCTCCCCGCGCAAGACCGTCGCCAAGCGGGTGCTGCCGCGGATCGAAACCCTGACCGCACCGCCCCGGTCCCGGCGGCGCAAGATCATCGTCGCAGTGCTGCTGCTGATCCTGCTGGCCGCGGCGCTGCTGATCGGACGCGCGATCATCCGCACCAACTATTACGTCACCGCCTACGGCGGCACCGTGGCGATCATGCGCGGCGTGCAGGGTTCGATCCTCGGGCTGCCGCTGCAGGAGCCCTACCTGCTCGGCTGCCTCGACAGCCGCGGCGATCTGGTGCAGATCAGCTTCAGTCAGTCCGGTGACAAGCTGGCCTGCCGGCTGATGACGTTGCAGGATCTGCGGCTGCCGGCCCGCCAGCAGGTCAGCAATGGCCTGCCCGCCGGCACCCTCGACGACGCGATCACCCAGCTGCGCAACCTGGCCCGTGACTCCCTGCTGCCGCCGTGCCCGGCGCGAAGCACCGCCGGGAAGGCGGGCGACAGCGCTTCGACGCCCTCGCGCGCACCGGATCCCGGCCCGGCCCCGACCGGTCCCCGGCCCGGCCCGCCCCAGCCGACCCGGACTTCCGGGGTGCCACATCTGCCCACTCTGACCAACCTGCCGCCGGCCCCGCCAGAACCGGGGACCGACTGCCGGGCGGCCTCATGACCACACAGCCGCAGCCGCCGGTGGCGTTGACCCCGGTGCTGCCGGACCGACGCAACGCCGAGCTCCTGCTGCTGTGCTTCGCGACCACGATCATCGCGGTGGCGATGCTGATCGTCGAGGCCGGTCACGAACAGGGCCTGCGCTGGGATCTGGTCGGCTACGGGACGGCGTTTCTGGTGCTGTTCGCCTTCGCCCACCTGGTCATCCGGCGCTCGGCGCGCTACGCCGACCCGCTGCTGCTGCCGGTGGTGGCCCTGCTCAACGGCCTCGGACTGGTGATGATCCACCGCATCGATCTGGGCGCCGCGTTCGACGGCGCCGGCACCCGCCCCGGCGCCAGCGAGCAGATGCTGTGGACACTGGTCGGCGTCATCGTCTTCGCCCTGGTCCTGGAGTTGCTGAAGGACCACCGCCGGCTCGCCGGCAGCGGCTACGTCTGCGGGCTGGTGGGCCTGGTGCTGCTGGTGATCCCCGGCCTGTTGCCGGCCTCGCTGTCGGAGCGCCAGGGCGCCAAGATCTGGATCCGCCTGCCCGGCTTTTCGATTCAGCCCGCCGAGTTCTCCAAGATCCTGCTGCTGATCTTCTTCGCCGCGGTGCTGGTCTCCAAACGCCAGCTGTTCACCAGCGCCGGAAAGCACGTACTGGGAATGAACCTGCCGCGCCCCCGCGACCTGGCGCCGCTGCTGGCTGCCTGGGTGATCTCGGTCGGCGTGATGGCGTTCGAGAAGGACCTGGGCACCTCGCTGCTGTTGTATGCGTCGTTTCTGGTGATGGTGTACCTGGCCACCCGCCGGTTCAGCTGGATGCTGATCGGGATGTTGCTGTTCGTCGTCGGCAGCATCGCCGCGTACTTCATGTTCAGCCACGTCCGGGTGCGGGTGCAGACCTGGCTGGACCCGTTCGCCGACCCCGAAGGCGCCGGCTACCAGATGGTGCAGTCGCTGTTCAGCTTCGCCACCGGCGGCATCTTCGGGACCGGGCTGGGTAACGGCCAGCCCGGCTACGTGCCCGCGGCGTCGACGGACTTCATCATCGCCGCGTTCGGCGAGGAACTGGGTCTGGTCGGGCTGGCCGGCGTGCTGATCCTGTACACGATCGTGATCGTCCGCGGCATGCGCACGGCGATCGCGGTCCGCGACAGTTTCGGCAAGTTGCTGGCGGCCGGCTTGGCCGCCACCCTGGGCATCCAGCTGTTCATCGTGGTCGGCGGCGTCACAAAGCTGATTCCGCTGACCGGGCTCACCACGCCGTGGCTGTCCTACGGCGGGTCGTCGTTGCTGGCCAACTATGTGCTGCTGGCGATCGTGCTGCGTGTCTCGCACGCCGCCCGCCGCCCGCTGAGCACCCAGCCGCAGCGCACCTCCCCAATCGGCGATACCGGCACGGCGGTGATCGAGCGCGTATGAACACCTCCCTGCGCCGCGTCACGATGACCCTGATGGCGTTGATCGTGCTGCTGTTGGGTAACGCCACGCTGACCCAGGTCTTCGCCGCCGACGGGCTGCGCGCCGACCCGCGCAATCAGCGGGTGCTGCTCGACGAGTACTCCCGCCAGCGCGGCCAGATCACCGCCGCCGGGCAGCTGCTGGCCTACTCGGTGGCCACCGGCGACCGGATCAAATACCAGCGCATCTACCCCGACCCGGCCGTATACGCGCCGATCACCGGGTTCTACTCACTGCGGTATTCCAGCAGCGGTTTGGAGCGCGCCGAGGACACCGTGCTCAACGGATCGGATCCCCGGCTGTTCGGGCTGCGGCTGGCCGACTTCTTCACCGGCCGCAGCCCCCGCGGCGGCACCGTGGAGACCACCATCCGGCCGCGGGTGCAGCAGGCCGGCTGGGAGGCGATGCAGAAGGGCTGTTCCGGCGGCTGCCGCGGAGCGGTGGTGGCCTTGGAGCCGTCCACCGGCAAGGTCCTGGCGCTGGTGTCGGCACCGTCGTATGACCCCAACCAGTTGTCGTCGCATGATTCGGTGCAGCAGGGCCGGGCCTGGCAGCGGCTGCGCGACGACCCGCGCTCGCCGCTGACCAACCGCGCCATCAGTGAGACCTACCCGCCGGGCTCGACGTTCAAGGTGATCACCACCGCGGCGGCGCTGCAGTCCGGTGTCGGCGAGAACGAGCCGCTGACCAACGCGGCGCGCATCGCGCTGCCGGACAGCACCGTGACGCTGGAGAACTTCGGCGGGAATACCTGCGAAGGCAACGAAGCGACCGTCCCGCTGCGGGTGGCGTTCGCCCGATCCTGCAACACCGCCTTCGTCCAGCTCGGTCTCCGCACCGGCGCCGACGCCCTGCGGGCCGCCGCCCAGGGGTTCGGGCTGGACGTCACGCCCGAACCCATCCCGCTGCAGGTCGCCGAGTCCACCGTCGGCCCGATCCGCGACGCCGCCGCACTGGGGATGACCAGCATCGGCCAGAAGGATGTCGGGGTGACGCCGCTGAAGAACGCGGTGATCGCAGCGAGCATCGCCAACGGCGGGTTGACGATGCAGCCCTACCTGGTCGAGGGGCTGGAGGGGCCGGACTTGGCCGGCATCGCGACGACCCAACCGCGCGAAGTGCGCCGTGCGGTGTCCTCGCAGGTCGCGGCTAAGCTTACGGAACTGATGATCGACGCCGAAAAAGTGACCCAGCAGGAGGGGGCCATCCCGGGCGTACAGATCGCGTCGAAGACCGGCACCGCCGAGCACGGTCCCGATCCGCGGAACACTCCGCCGCACGCGTGGTACATCGCCTTCGCCCCGGCCAGTGCCCCCAAGGTGGCCGTCGCCGTCGTCGTGGAGGACGGCGGCGACCGCTTGGCGGCGACCGGCGGCGCGCTGGCCGCACCGATCGGCCGGGCCGTCATCGAAGCGGCACTGCAGGGGCGATCATGAGTCCTCAGGTCGGAGCGGCGCTGGCCGGCCGCTACCGGTTGCAGCGGCTCATCGCCACCGGCGGCATGGGCCAGGTGTGGGAGGCCGTCGACAACCGGCTGGGACGTCGGGTCGCGGTCAAGGTGCTCAAGCCGGAGTTCTCCTCCGACCCGGAGTTCATCGAACGGTTCCGCGCCGAGGCCCGCAACACCGCCATGCTCAACCACCCGGGCATCGCCAGCGTGCACGACTACGGCGAGACCGAGCTGGACGGCGAGGGCCGCACCGCGTTCCTGGTGATGGAGCTGGTCAACGGCGAGCCGCTGAACTCGGTGCTCAAACGGACCGGGCGCCTGTCGCTGCGGCACGCCCTGGACATGCTCGAGCAGACCGGCCGGGCGTTGCAGGTGGCACACAGCACCGGGCTGGTGCACCGCGACGTCAAACCGGGCAACATCATGATCACGCCCACCGGTCAGGTGAAGATCACCGACTTCGGTATCGCCAAGGCCGTCGACGCCGCGCCGGTCACCCAGACCGGAATGGTGATGGGCACCGCCCAGTACATCGCCCCCGAACAGGCACTCGGGCAGGACGCCACCGCGGCCAGCGATGTGTACTCGCTGGGTGTCGTCGGGTACGAAGTCCTGTGCGGGCGGCGCCCGTTCACCGGTGACGGCGCGCTGACCGTCGCCATGAAGCACATCAAGGAGCCGCCCCCGCCGCTGCCGGCCGAACTGCCGCCCAACGTGCGGGAACTCATCGAGATCACGCTGGCCAAGAACCCCGGCATGCGCTACCGCAGCGGCGGCCCCTTCGCCGACGCGGTCGCCGCGGTGCGCTCCGGTCGCCGGCCGCTGCGGCCCAGCCAATCGCTACCGGCCGGCCGTGCCGCGCCGTCGGCGATCCCGTCGACGGCCGCGACCCGGATCGCGCCACCGGTGTCCGCCCGGGCCACCGCGGCACGACGGGCCCGGACCGGCACCGGCAACCACCGCCCGCCAGCACCGCGGCGCACCTTCACCGCCGGGCAGCGCGCGCTGCTGTGGGCGGCCGGGGTGCTGGGCACGCTGGCGATCATCATCGCGGTGCTGATCGTGGTCAACGCCAAGAGCCCGGGCGGCTCGCTGGCGCCGGCCACCGTCACCGACACCGGTGGGCCGGTCGAGTCGTCGACCTCGGAGTCACAGCCCGCGGGGCCGCCCGCGCACTCCTCCGGCTGGACCTGGACCCGGGAAGCGCGATGACCACCCCGCAGCGGCTCTCCGACCGCTATGAGCTCGGCGAGATCCTCGGCTTCGGCGGAATGTCGGAGGTGCATCGCGCGGTCGACACCCGTCTGCACCGCGACGTGGCCGTCAAGGTGCTTCGTGCCGACCTGGCCCGCGACCCGAGCTTTTATCTGCGGTTCCGGCGGGAGGCGCAGAACGCGGCCGCGCTGAATCACCCCGCGATCGTCGCGGTGTACGACACCGGCGAGGCCGAGACCCCGGCCGGCCCGTTGCCCTACATCGTGATGGAGCTCGTCGAGGGCGTCACGCTGCGCGACATCGTGCACAACGAGGGCCCGATGCCGCCCACCCGCGCCATCGAGGTGATCGCCGACGCCTGCCAGGCGCTGAACTTCAGCCACCAGCACGGCATCATCCACCGCGACGTCAAGCCGGCCAACATCATGATCGACAAGCACAACGCGGTGAAGGTGATGGACTTCGGCATCGCCCGCGCCATCGCCGACGCCGGCAACAGCGTCACCCAGACCGCGGCGGTGATCGGCACCGCCCAGTATCTGTCGCCCGAGCAGGCCCGTGGCGACACCGTCGACGCCCGCTCGGATGTGTACTCGCTGGGCTGCGTGCTGTATGAAATCCTCACCGGCGACGCACCTTTCGTCGGCGACTCACCAGTGGCGGTGGCCTACCAGCACGTCCGCGAAGACCCGGTGCCGCCGTCGCACCGGCTACCCGGCCTGCCCGCCGACCTGGACGCGGTGGTGCTCAAAGCGCTGGCGAAGAACCCCGACAACCGCTACCAGACGGCCGCCGAGATGCGCACCGACCTGGTGCGGGTGCATAACGGGGAGAAGCCCGAGGCCCCCCGGGTGCTCACCGACGCCGACCGTGCCTCGATGCTGGCGGCCCGGCCGGGCGACGGCGGCGCGGGCCGCACCGACCCGCTGCCGCGCCAGGAACTCGACTTCGGCCACGAGCGGCCGGGTTCGGTGGGCCGGTGGTTGACCGCCGCGATCGTACTGGCGGTGCTGACCGTCATCGTCACGGTGTCGATCAACAGTTTCGGAGGCCGCACCCACCAGATCCAGGTTCCCGACGTGCGCGGTCGGGCTTCGGTCGATGCGATCGCCGAACTGCAGAACAAGGGCTTCAAGACGCGCACCGACCAGCGCGCCGACTCCGACGTCCCGCCGGATCATGTGATCAGCACCGATCCGCCGGCCGGCGCCCCGGCCAACAAGGGCGACAAGATCACCGTCAACGTGTCCTACGGACCCGAGCAACGCCAGCTGCCCGACGTGGCCTCGCTGAGCTACGCCGACGCGGTCAAGAAACTGACCGCCGCCGGATTCGGCAAGTTCAAGCAGGTCAACTCGCCGTCGACCCCGGAACTGAAGGACAAGGTGCTCGGCACCAACCCCCCGGCGAATCAGACCACCGCGATCACCAACGAGATCGTGATCGTGATCGGCAGCGGACCGGCCACCAAGCCCGTCCCCGACGTGACCGGGCAGACCGTGGAGCTGGCAAGTAAAAACCTGACCGTCTACGGCTTCACCAAGATCACCGAGGTGGTGGTCGACAGCCCACGCCCGGCCGGCGAGGTGATCGCCACCAACCCGCCGACCGGGGAGACCGCCCCCGTCGACGCGGTGATCGAGCTGCGGGTGTCCCGCGGCAACCAGTTCGTCATGCCGGATGTGACCGGGATGTTCTGGACCGATGCCGAACCGCAGCTCCGGGCGCTGGGTTGGACCGGCATGCTGATCAAGGGTGCCGACGTCGACGCCGGCGGCTCCGGCCACAACCGGGTGCTCTATCAGAGCCCGGCGGCGGGCCAGGGCGTCAACAACGACGGCAACATCACCCTGCGGTTCGGGCAGTAGCCGGGCCCACCGCCGTCAGCTGATCGCCGGGACCGGTGTTATCGCCGGCGCCCCGCCGGGCTCGCGATCTGCGGGGAGGGCGGTCTGCACCGTGGCGGCGATCTCGTCCTCCAGCCGTCGCACCAAGGTCTCGTCGCACCGGTAGCCGCAGAAGCCCAGCCAGTTGGCCAGCATCCGGTGCCCGCCTTCGGTGAGGATGGACTCCGGATGGAACTGCACCCCGTGGATGGGCAGCTCGGTGTGCCGCACCCCCATGATCACCCCGCCGCGGGTACGCGCCGTGACCTCCAGGGCGGCGGGCAGCGTTTCGGGCAGGATCGTCAACGAGTGGTACCGAGTGGCGGTGAAGGGATCCGGCAGACCCTTGAGCACCCCGGTGTCGGTGTGAAAGACGGTGCTGGTCTTACCGTGCAGCAGCTCCGGCGCCCGGTCCACGGTGCCGCCGAACGCGACGCCGATCGCCTGATGGCCCAGGCACACTCCCAGCACCGGGATGCGCGCCTCGGCGCACGCGCCGACCAGGGCGATCGATGCCCCGGCGCGTTCCGGGGTGCCCGGCCCGGGGCTGAGCAGCACCCCGTCGAAGTCGGCCACCACTGTGTCCAGGGCGGCCGGGTCGGCCAGGCGGGCGTCGTCGTTGCGCCAGACGGCAGCCTCGACGCCCAGCTGGCCCAGGTACTGCACCAGGTTGAACACGAAGCTGTCGTAGTTGTCGACGACGAGAATCCGCACGCTCACAGGCTACCGCCGCGGCCCGCGGGCCTCAGTAGTCGACCGGGCCGGCCGGGACGGCGTAGCGCATCCGGGCGGGCCCGGGCGACTCGACCACCTCCAGGCCGGTGCTGACCTGTTCGCTGTAGCCCAGGCCGAACCGGATCACGTATTGCTTGTACAACGTGACCAGGGGAGCGGCGGCCAGCGCGGCCTGCATCGCGGCCGGGTCGCCGATCGCGGTGATGACATAGGGCGGGCTATAGGTCCGGCCGCCCAGCAACAGGGTATTGCCGACGCACCGCGGCGCCGACTCGGCGGTGATCCGCTGGTCCTGCATCTGGACCGCTTCGGCGCCGGCGCTCCACACCGCATTGAGCACCGCGGAGATGTCCTGCTGGTGCACCACCAGATCATCGGGGGAAGCATCCCGGGGGAACCGGCCGTTGGCGTCGCGCTGGGCATCGGTGAGGGTCACCACCAGACCCGGCCCGTATACCGCATCCAGGCCGGCGGCCTCGGCCATCTGGTCGGCCCGGTTGCGCATCGCCGACAGCGCCGCGCCGGCCCCCCGACCGTGCACCGATCCCACGGCGGCGGCCAGCGCGTCACGTTTGCCGGTGAGCTCCTCCACGGCGGATTGGGTGGCGCGAACCAGGTCGACCAGGCGGGGCGCGTCGCCGCGGCGGATCTCCTTACCGCCGGAGACGCCGTGGGTGGCCGCCAAGAGCAGCCCGGCGAGCAGACACACCAGGGGTACGCCTACGCGCCATGGTGAGCGGCGCCGGCCGGGGGACGCGACCTCCATCGGCTCTCCAATTCTCGGCTGGTTGGCCGGCTGGGTTAATCTCGTACCGACCCATACTCGCAGCTTCACCGCCGCACTGTCCCGAGGTACTGATGCCCAAGTCGAAGGTTCGCAAGAAGACCAGCTTCACCCCCTCGGCGGTCAGCCGTACCCCGGTCAAGGTCAAGGGCGGGCCGTCGAGCATGTGGTTCGTCGCGCTGTTTCTGGGACTGATGCTCTTCGGGCTGGTGTGGCTGATGGTGTATCAGCTGGCGGCCACCGGGCTGGACACCCCGGCGGCGCTGAACTGGATGAGCGAGCTGGGCCCGTGGAACTACGCGATCGCGTTTGCTTTCATGATCGTCGGGTTGTTGCTCACGATGCGCTGGCATTGAGCCGCTCTGCCCTCGGATTTCAGTTATGTCGCGTCGTCGGCGATGCCAGCTGGGAGACCAAGCGATTGCCCAATCACAACGATGTGATTCATCCCCATTGTGGACAACCCCTGTAGATAACTGCAAAACCCCAGGTCGCATTGACTGAGTATCGGCGCCAGCAAACACAGTGGTCGCCTCCTGCGGGCGGAATCGCTGGTTGCGCGCTTGTCGGCGCAGTGTTAGCTATCAGTGCTGTGACGCTCGCCACAGACCTGCCCGGACGTGTTCTGGCCGGTATTGCCGGAGTCGGCCTGATGGTGTTTGCCGGTTTCTCCTGGCGGTCCCGGCCCAAGCTGGCGCTGACCGCCCAGGGCCTGGCCGTGCGCGACTGGCGGCGCACCCGGCTGCTGGCTCCCGGCAGCCTCACCCGGGTCCGCGTCACCGAGTTCCAGCGGATCGGACGCACGCACCGGTTACTGGAGATCGAGACCGCCGACGACGCGCTGCTGATCCTGTCCCGGTGGGATCTCGGAACCGATCCCCGCGACGTGTTCGATGCCCTGGCAGCGGCCGGTTACACCGGCCGCGCACAGGGTTGACCTCGAGGCGCTAGGAGACCGTCACCGACTCGATGACGACGGGCTCGGTGGGCCGGTCGGAGCGGTCGGTCGCGGTGGTGGCGATGGCGTCCACGACGCGCTGCGACTCCGGGTCGACGACCTCACCGAAAATGGTGTGCTTGCGGTTGAGGTGCGGGGTCTGGCCGACCGTGATGAAGAACTGCGAACCGTTGGTGCCGGGGCCGGCGTTGGCCATCGCCAGCAGGTAGGGCTTGTCGAAGACCAGCTCGGGGTGGAACTCGTCCTCGAACTTGTACCCGGGGCCGCCGCGGCCGGTGCCGGTCGGGTCACCGCCCTGGATCATGAAGCCGCCGATCACCCGGTGGAACACCGCGCCGTCGTAGAACGGGCCGGACGAGCCGCCGGAGGCGTTGGTGGTCGAGTACTCCTTGGTGCCCTGCGCCAGCCCGACGAAGTTGCCGACGGTCTTGGGGGCGTGGTTGCCGAACAGCGCGATCTTGATGTCGCCGCGGTTGGTGTGCAGCGTGGCGGTTGCGGTGGCGATGGGGCTGGTGGTCATGGGATCACAGTGTGCCATTCGCGGCGGGGTGCGCTGCGTCACGGGTAGCGTTGCGACCATGCGCCTGTCGACCCAGAACCAGCTGACTCACCGAGAACGCCTGACCCGGGGCCTGGCACACACCGCGGGCGGGCCGGTCGACGTGGCGCGCGGCGCCGTCGGGCTGAGCGGGGCCGCGGTGCAGCGCGGCGCCGTGGAACTGCGCCGGCGCTACCGGGAGAGCCGGCTGGCCGACCACGTGGCCGAGGCCGCCGAGGCGGCCGCGCGGGAGTTGGCCGCCGCCGGAGAGGTGGTGTCCGCGCTGCCGGACGTCCTGGCCTACGGCGAGCCGCGACGCCGCCGGATTCGCCGTTCCTGGGTGATCGCCGGGGCCGCCGGCGCGGCGTTGGCGGTGGGCGCAGTGGCGGTGGTGCTGATCCGCCGTTCTGGCCGGCCGGAGGAATCCTCGCCGCGGCCGCCCAGCGTGGAGGCGCAGCACAAGGTCTGACAAGCTTGTGGAGCCTAGGAGATTCGAACTCCTGACATCTGCCTTGCAAAGGCAGCGCTCTACCAACTGAGCTAAGGCCCCTGATCGGGACTCGTGGGCCTAGGAGGACTCGAACCTCCGACCTCTTCGTTATCAGCGAAGCGCTCTAACCGCCTGAGCTATAGGCCCGTAGTCGACTACGACCGAGCGCCGAGATTACCGCACCCGAGGCCCCCCGGCCAAAATGGCCCGAGCTGCCGGTCAGTCCCGGTCGGCCAGGGTTACCTCGACACCGCCGACCACGTCGGTGCTGAGGTTGTAGATCACTACGCCGAGGGTGGCCATCGCGGTCAGCACGACGACGTTCACCAGCCCGATCAGGGCGGCACCGCCGAAGATCGAACTGCCCGAAACCAGCTCCGCGGCACTGTTGTTGGTCAACAGGTCCCCAACGTTGCTGTTCAGCTTGCTCCAGACGCCCATCGCGCCCAGCAGGACGTAGAGCACGGCGACGGCGATCATCCAGACGAAGAACAGCGCCGTCGACAACAGCAGCGACACCTTCAGCGCGCTCCACGGGTCGATCCGCCGGATCTGCATGCTGGCCCGCACCGGACCACGCGGTCCGGACGAGACCTGCATGCGCCGGGCTGCCGGACGCCGCTGGGCCGGTTCGGACAGGTCCGGCAGCTCACTGCCGTAGCCGTCCTCGGACGGCGCGGGCGGGGCCGGCTTGGCCGGTTGCGGAGCCGGCTTGACCTGTTGCTTGACCTGCTGCTGGACCGCCGGCTTGGCGGGCTGGGCGGGCTGGGCCGGTGCCGGCGCCGGCGCCGGCTGCGGGGCGCCGGGTGCCGCGGTGCCCGAGACGAAGCGGCGAAGCCGCTCGTCCACCCCGGGGGAGTGGCCAGCCGTGTTGGGTTCGGCGGGGCGCGCCGGTTCGGCGGGCCGCGCCGCCGCGGGCTGTCTGGTCTGGCTCCCGCGTTGCCAGGGCGGCGCCTCCCCGGTCTCGGTGATCCGGCCGGGGCGGCCCGTGGGCCGCTGACCGGCCGCGTCGGCCGAACCGCTGCCCGGGGTCTCGGCCTTACCCGGGCCGTTCCCCGGGTGCCCCGGCTCCTTCGGTGCGCTCACCCACGGCTCCTTCGCTGTGTCTCCGAGCCGCCCGGCGGCTGGTTTCTCGTCGGGTTCAGCTACTCGACTCGTCGTCGGCCGGCTCTTCGTCGGCGTTCCGCGCGATCGCTATCAGTGTGTCGCCCTCACCCAAGTTCATCAACCGCACCCCCTTGGTCTGGCGTCCGGCCTTGCGGACCTGCCGCGCCGCGGTGCGGATCACGCCGCCGCCGGAGGTGATGGCATAGATCTCGCTGTCGTCGTCGACGATCAGCGCCCCGACCAACCGCCCGCGGCGTTTGTCGTACTGGACGGTCAGGATGCCCTTGCCGCCGCGGCCCTGCACCGTGTATTCCTCGATCGCGGTGCGCTTGGCATAACCGCCGGCGGTGGCCACCAGCAGATACGTATCCTCCCGGACCACGTTCAGCGACAGCAGGTAGTCCTCGGCGTTGAACCTCATGCCTTGAACGCCCGACGTCGCGCGGCCCATCGGGCGCAACGCCTCGTCGGTCGCCGAGAACCGGATGGACTGGCCGAGGGCCGACACCAGCAGCAGATCATCGTCGGCCGAACACAACATGGCGCCGACCAACTCGTCCCCGTCGCGCAGGTTGATCGCGACGATCCCGCCGGAGCGGTTGGAGTCGAAGTCGGTCAGCCGGGATTTCTTCACCAGCCCGTTGCGGGTGGCCAGCACCAGATACGGCGCGTCCTCGTAACTCTTGATCTGGATGACCTGGGCGATGCGTTCCTCGGGCTGGAAGGCCAGCAGGTTGGCGACGTGCTGGCCGCGTGCGGTGCGTAACGCCTCCGGCAGGTCGTAGGCCTTGGCCCGGTACACCCGGCCCTGCGTGGTGAAGAACAGGATCCAGTCGTGCGTCGAGCAGACGAAGAAGTGCGCCACGATGTCGTCCTGCTTGAGGCCGGCGCCCTGCACGCCCTTGCCGCCGCGCTTCTGGCTGCGGTACAGGTCGGTCTTGGTGCGCTTGGCGTAGCCGGTCTCGGTGATCGTGACGACAACGTCCTCGCGGGCGATCAGGTCCTCGTCGCTGACCTCGCCGTCGGCGGCGATGATCCGGGTCCGCCGGTCGTCGCCGTACTTGTCGGCGATCTCGGCGAGCTCGTCGCGCACGATCGCGCGCTGGCGTTCCGGCTTGGCCAGGATGTCTTCCAGGTCGGCGATCTCGGCCTCGATCTTGGCCAGGTCGTCGATGATCTTCTGGCGTTCCAGTGCGGCCAGCCGGCGCAGCTGCATGTCCAGAATCGCTTGCGCCTGAATCTCATCGATGTCGAGCAACTCGATCAGGCCCTGGCGTGCCACGTCGACGGTCTCCGAGGCCCGGATCAGCGCGATGACCTCGTCGAGGGCGTCGAGGGCCTTGACCAGACCGCGCAGGATGTGCGCCCGCTCGTTGGCCTTGCGCAGCCGGTAGGTGGTGCGCCGCACGATGACGTCGAGCTGGTGCGCGACGTAGTGGCGGATCATCTGGTCCAGCCGCAGCGTGCGTGGCACCCCGTCGACGATGGACAGCATGTTGGCGCCGAAGCTGGTCTGCAGTTGGGTGTGCTTGTAGAGGTTGTTCAGCACCACCTTGGCCACCGCGTCGCGCTTGATCTCCACGACGATGCGCAGGCCCACCCGATCGCTGCTCTGGTCCTCGATGTTGGCGATACCCACCAACTTTCCGTCGCGCACCTGCTCGGCGACCGACGTGATGAAGTTGTCGTGGTTCACCTGATACGGCAGCTCGGTGATGACCAGCAGCGACCGCCCGCGCGCGTCCTCCTCGATCTCGACGACGCCGCGCATCCGGATGGACCCGCGTCCGGTCCGGTAGGCGTCGTTGATGCCCTGCGATCCGACGACCAGGCCGGAGGTGGGGAAGTCCGGGCCCTTGACCCGCTCCATCATCGCTTCCAGGGTCGCCTCTTCGTCGGCCTCGTAGTTCTCCAGGCACCAGAAGACGGCTTCGGCCAGTTCGCGCAGGTTGTGCGGCGGGATGTTGGTCGCCATGCCGACCGCGATGCCGCCGGAGCCGTTGGCCAGCAGGTTCGGGAACCGGCTGGGCAGCACCGTCGGCTCCTGCACCCGACCGTCGTAGTTCGGAACGAAATCGACTGTCTCCTCGTCGATTTCGCGAAGCATCTCCATGGCCAGCGGGGTCAGCCGGGCCTCGGTGTAACGCATGGCGGCCGCTGGGTCGTTACCAGGCGAACCGAAGTTGCCCTGGCCGTCGACCAGGGGATAGCGCAGCGACCACGGCTGGGCCATCCGCACCAGGGTGTCGTAGATCGAGGAGTCGCCGTGGGGGTGGTAGTTGCCCATCGTTTCGGCAACCGAGCGTGCTGATTTCGCGTGGCTGCGGTCCGGCCGGAACCCCGAGTCGTACATCGCATAGAGGACCCGCCGGTGCACCGGCTTGAGACCGTCACGCACCTCGGGCAGTGCGCGCCCCACGATGACGCTCATCGCGTAGTCGATGTAGCTGCGCTGCATCTCGTGCTGGATGTCGACCGGCTCGATCCGGTCTACCGAGTCGTCTCCGGGCGGCAGCGTGGTGTCTGTCATCTGTTCCTCGTCCTAGTCAGCGGTCGGGCGGCTCTGATGTCGCTAAACATCCAGGAAGCGAACATCTTTGGCGTTGCGTGTGATGAAACTGCGCCGCGCCTCGACGTCCTCGCCCATCAGGATCGAGAACAACTCATCCGCCGCGGCGGCGTCGTCGAGGGTGATCTGCCGTAGCACCCGCACACTGGGGTCCATCGTGGTCTCCCACAACTCCTTGGCGTCCATCTCGCCAAGACCCTTGTACCGCTGGATGCCGTCGTCCATGTTGATCTTCTTACCGGCGGCCCGGCCCGCTTCGAGCAGACCGTCACGTTCGCGGTCGGAGTAGGCGAATTCGGCTTCGTTTCCGCGCTGCCACTTCAGTTTGTACAGCGGTGGCTGCGCCAGGAAGACGTGGCCGTGTTCAATCAGCGGCCTCATGAAACGGAATAGCAGGGTCAGCAGCAGCGTGGAGATGTGCTGACCGTCGACGTCGGCGTCGGCCATCAGCACGATCTTGTGATAGCGCAGCTTGGCGAGGTCGAACTCGTCGTGGATCCCGGTGCCCAGCGCGGTGATGATCGCCTGGACCTCGTTGTTCTTCAGCACCCGGTCGATCCGGGCCTTCTCGACGTTGATGATCTTGCCGCGCAACGGCAGGATCGCCTGGAACATCGAGTCGCGGCCGCTCTTGGCCGAGCCGCCGGCTGAATCCCCTTCCACCACATACAGTTCGCACTTGCTCGGATCGTTGGAGCGGCAGTCGGCCAACTTGCCGGGCAGCCCGCCCAGATCGGTTGCGCTCTTACGGCGCACCAGTTCTCGGGCCTTCCGCGCCGCCATTCGGGCCTGTGCCGAGGACACCGCCTTGTTGATGATCGTCTTGGCTTCGGCCGGGTTGGCTTCGAACCAGTGGCTGAGCTGTTCGTTGCAGACCTTCTGTACGAACGATTTCACCTCGGTGTTGCCCAGTTTGGTCTTGGTCTGGCCCTCGAACTGCGGCTGGGACACTTTCACCGAGATGACGGCCGCCAGCCCCTCGCGGATGTCGTCGCCGGTGAGATTCGGGTCCTTGTCCTTGAGCAGCTTCTTGTCTTTGGCGTACTTGTTCACCACGCTGGTCAGCGCCGAGCGGAACCCCTCTTCGTGGGTGCCGCCCTCGGCGGTGTTGATGGTGTTGGCGAAGGTGTGCACCGACTCCGAATAACCGCCGTTCCACTGCATGGCGATCTCGACCTCGTGGCCGGTTCCCTTGCCGTCGAAGTCGATGATGGTCGGGTGGATCGCGGTCTTGGTGCGGTTGATGTGCTGCACGAAGTCACGCAGGCCACCCGGATAGTGGAAGACACGGTGTTTGACCTTGTGCGGCGCCTGGGCTTCGGCCGCCTGGTCCTCGGCGGATTTGGGCGCTTCGGCGGTGTCGCTGACCACCTCGTCGACGACCTCTTCGGTGCGCACCCGCTCGTCGGTGAGCTCGATGGTCAGGCCCTTGTTGAGGAAGGCCATCTCCTGCAGGCGCCGCGCGACGGTTTCGAAGTCGTAGTTGGTGGTCTCGAAGACGTCCGGGTCGGCCCAGAATCGAATGGTGGTGCCGGACTTGTTGCTCTTGCCGCCCTTCTTCAGGGTGCCGGGCACGGATTTGTCGTAGGTCTGGAACCACTCGTAGCCGTCCCGGAAGATGTCGGCTTCCAGCCGGGTGGACAGCGCGTTGACCACCGAGACGCCGACGCCGTGCAGACCGCCGGAGACGCTGTAGGCGCCTTCCTCGAACTTTCCGCCGGCGTGTAGCACGGTCATGACGACATCGACGGTGGGGACGCCGGTGGAGTGCGTGTCCACCGGGATCCCGCGCCCGTCGTCGATGACCTCCACGCCGCCGTCCTCGAGGATGCGCACCTCCACCTTGCTGGCGAAGCCGGCCATCGCCTCATCGACGGCGTTGTCGACGACCTCCCAGATCAGGTGGTGTAGCCCGCGTTCACCGGTGGAGCCGATGTACATACCGGGTCTTTTACGGACGGCTTCGAGGCCTTCGAGAACCTTGATCGAATCGGCACCATATTTGTTTTGGGCAGCCACGGTCGGGGAGCTCTCCTCAGGGTCACAAGCAAGCAGTCGGCGCACCACATCACGGGATGCGCGGGGGATACCGCAACAGTCTACCGTGAGGAACCGACGGCGGGCATTTTCTCGGGGCGTTTCCACCCATCTGATTGACCCGTGGCGCGGATATCGCGGTCAACCATGTGTCCGGCCGCTGGCCGGAGCAATTTTCGGGCTCGTAGCGCCGCTGAGGCGCGGGTCACCCGGCTACCCGCGGGTCCCGGTCGAAATCAGCCGTAGGTGTCTCGGGGCCCACGCCCCGAGACGTGCAGCGGCCCCTTGCGCCAGGACGGCGCGGTCGGACCGGTGATCCTCAGCGTCGTCACCACCCCCTCGCCGACCGCGGCGGCGATTTTCGCCAGCAACTGAGCCTGCACCAGCCGCAGTTGGGTGGCCCACGCCGTCGATTCCGCCGACACGCTCAAGACTCCCTCGGCGAGCCTGGTCGGTGTGGCGTGCGAAGCGATGTCCTCCCCGACGACCGCGCGCCATCGACCCAGAACGGTGCCCTCGGCGACCTGCGCCGACCACCCCCGCGCCTGCGCGAGGTCGCTGGTCGCGGCGCCCAGGGGCTGAGGGTCGCGGCGGTCGGGTCCCGGCCCGGACCAGGCGCGCCGGCCGGTGCCGCTGCCCGGCGTTCGGCGCCGCAGCGGCGCCCGCCGGCCCTGCCCGACGTCTTTGCCCTGGCTGCGCGCCGCCTCGCGTGCCTCGGCCAAGGTCCGCCGGACCAGATCCATGCCGGCCAGGTGCGCCGACGGTTCGACATCGGAATCGCTCATTGGCCACCCCCGATCAGTTCCGACACCCTGCCGTCGTCGCCCTCGGTCACCGCGATGCGGACCTGGCGGGCCTGCCAATCCGCCGGCACGTCCTCGGCGACCGCGGCGGTGATCAGCACCTGTTCCGCGGAGGCCGCGACGTCGGCGAGCGCGCGTCGGCGAGCGCTGTCCAACTCGGCGAACACATCATCGAGCAAAAGCACCGGCTCCGCGCCTTCACTGCGCAGCAGTTGATACGCCGCCAATCGCAGTGCCAACGCCATCGACCACGATTCCCCGTGGCTGGCAAACCCTTTCACCGGACGGTCGCCGAGCCGCAGTTCCAACTCGTCACGGTGCGGGCCGACCAGACAGACCCCGCGTTCCAGTTCGGCCCGCCGACGGCGCGCCAATTCCGCCAGGAGCACCTCCTGTAGTTGGGCCGGGCCTTCGTTGACGTCCTCGGGAGGAATCTCCAATTTGGGCCGGTAGGCCACCGCTGCGTTCCTGGTGCCGGGCGCAAGCAGTTGGTAGGCCTTCTCCACCTCGGGTGCCAATTGATTGACCAGATCGATCCGCGCGGCCATCAGATCCGCGCCGTGCGCCGCCAATTGGGCGTCCCAGACGTCGAGGGTGTCCAACACCGACCGGTCACCGCGGTGCAGCGCGCCCGGCGCACTCTTCAGCAACGCCGTGCGCTGCCGCAACACCTTGTCGTAGTCGGCGCGCACCGCGGCGACGCGTGGCCGGCGCACACTGGCGAGTTCGTCGAGGTAGCGGCGGCGCTCGCCGGGGTCACCGCGGACCAGCGCCAAGTCTTCCGGGGCGAACAACACCGCACGCAGCACCCCGACGACCTCGCGGGCGTGCCGCACCGGAGATCGGTTCAGCCGGACTTTGTTGGCGCGTCCCGCCGCGATCTCCAGGTCGACTGCCAGTTCGCGGCCCTCGTTGACGACGATCGTGGACACCACCGCACGCTCGGCGCCCGATCTGATCAGCGGGGCGTCGGTGGCCACCCGATGCGAACCCAGGGTTGACGAATACCACAGGGCCTCAACAAGGTTGGTCTTACCGTAGCCGTTGGGGCCGACCATCACCGTGGCGCCCGGTTCCAGTTCGAGGTCGACGTGCGCCCAGGACCGGAAATCGCGCAGGCCCAGGTGGCGGACATACACCGCGAAACCACCCCTCCCGTCGTGGCGGGCCGAGCCGGTCAGCCAGGCAGGCGGACCGGCATCAACAGGTAGACGTAATCCGAGGGTACGGCCGGGAACGGGCCGGCGCCGCTCAGCACCGGGTCGTCGTCACCGGCCGGTCGCAGCACAGCGGGCTTCTTGGGATCGGTAAACCCCATCGAAACCTTCTCGCTGTGCAACGAGCCCAGGCCGTCGGTCAGATACGTCGGGTTGAACGCGATGGTCAGCGGCTCGCCGACGAAGTCCACCGCCAGATCCTCCTCGGCCCGGCCGACATCCTCCGCGCCGGCGGACAACCGCAGGGTTCCCTCGGACAACTCCATGCGCACCTGAGCACCCCGATCGGCGACCAGGGCGACACGTTTGATGGCCTCGGTCAGCTCCGCCACACCGATGGTGGCGACCGCAAGATGCTCACTGGGCAGCAATTGGCGGAATTTCGGGAATTCGGCGTCCAACAGCCGGGTGGTGCTGCGTTTGCCTCCGCTGGTGATCCCCAGCAGGCCTTCGCTGCCGACCGCCGGTCCCGCGCCCAGCGCCAGGTGGACCTCGGTCCCGTCGCCGCCGGCCTTGGCGGCTTCGGCGAGCGTTTTGGCCGGCACCAGCACGGCGGCTTCGGTGCCCGGCGCGGACGACCAGGTCAATTCACGTACTGCCAGCCGAAAACGATCGGTGGCCGCCAAAACCACTGTATTGCCGGATATTTCGACCCGGATTCCGGTCAACATCGGCAATGTGTCATCCCGGCCGGCGGCCACCGCGACCTGGCTGATCGCCTCGGCGAACAAGTCTGCGGGCAACACGCCGGTCTCGTCGGGCAGCGTCGGTAGCGTCGGGTAGTCCTCGACCGTCATGGTCGGCAACGAGAACCGGGAGTTACCGCACGTCAACGACGCCCGGGTTGCCTCCACCTGGACCTCGACCGGCTTGGCGGGAAGCGCCCGGGTGATATCCGACAGCAGCCGTCCGGACACCAAAACACTTCCCGGAGAAGCGATCTCGGCAGCGAGCTGAACCTCGGCGGAAACCTCGTAATCGAACCCGGAGACCGTCAGCCCGTTGTCGGAACCGGTCAGCAGCACCCCGGCCAGCAATGGCACGGTGGGACGGGCCGGCAAGGATTTCGCGACCCACGCCACCGCATCGGCGAAGTCGTCCCGGTCCAAGCGGAATCTCAAGTCGGTCAGACCCGCGTTTGTGGTCGCCGCGTCCATAGCGTCCTCTCGTCACCCCGATATCGAGCTCTACCCCGCGGCGACCGGTGAACATCCCCCACCTGCGGCCGTGCAACGCCCTCCGACAAAGCGCAGGGCGGTAGGTCACCAACCGTAGAGCCTCGAAGCCCGTCTTGAAAGTTAATCGACGACAACCGTGGGGCCGCACCGACCCTGCGGGAAGCGGAAGCCCGGGGGTTGTGAACAGCCCCCTGCGACGGGAATCCCCAACGGCCTGCTTTTAGAGAGAATCGATGAAGGGATCTCAGTATTAGTAATAAGTCCTGTGCATGGTGGGCACAGTGGTGCATCGGCGCTGTTGAGCGGGGGCAGGGGGTTGGGGAGCAACGGTGAGTAACACGCCGGGGCGGGCTGGGTCGGCTGTGTATGGAACGGCCGCTGTGTATCCCTGGCCGGTTCGTCATCGGTTCATGGACAGGTTGTCCGCAGCGGTATCCACAGGCGGTGGGCGCAACAGGTGATGCGAGTGTGTCGGAAGTTTTTTGCAAGATTGTCGCGCCGGGCACGCGGTGGTCAGCGCTTGGCGCGTTGCCGGATCCGGGTGGTGAGCTCTTTGACCTGATCGAAGACCTCGCGACGTTCGGCCATCTCGCCACGGATTTTGCGTTCGGCGTACATCACCGTGGTGTGATCGCGGCCGAAGGCCTGGCCGATCTTGGGGAGCGACAGGTCGGTCAGCTCGCGACACAGGTACATGGCGATCTGGCGGGACTGGGCCAGCGGGCGGGTCTTGCCCGGGCCGCGGAGTTCCTCGACGCTGGTGTCGAAGTATTCGGCGATGACCGCCATGATGATCGCCGCGCTGATCTGCATCGTGCTGGCATCGGCGATCAGGTCACGCAGGACGATCTCGGCCAGTGACCGGTCGATCGGGGTCTTGTTGAGCGAGGCGAAGGCCGTGACCCGGATCAACGCGCCCTCGAGTTCACGGATGTTGCGTTCGATGCTGGTGGCGATCAACTCCAACACGTCGCCGGGCACGTCGAGACGCTCCATCTGCGCCTTCTTGCGCAGAATCGCGATCCGGGTCTCCAGGTCAGGCGGCTGGACGTCGGTGATCAGACCCCACTCGAACCGGGTCCGCAGTCGATCTTCCAGTGTGGCAAGTTGTTTGGGCGCCCGATCGGAGGTGATCACGATCTGCTTGTTGGCGTTGTGCAGGGTGTTGAAGGTATGGAAGAACTCCTCCTGGATACCTTCTTTGCCCTCGATGAACTGGATGTCGTCGACCAGCAGGACATCGATGTCGCGGTAGCTGCGCTTGAACGCGACCTTGCGGTCGTCGCGCAGCGAGTTGATGAAGTCGTTGGTGAACTCTTCGGTGGAGACGTACTTGACGCGCATCCCGGGGAAGAGCCGTTGGGTGTAGTTGCCGGCCGCGTGCAGCAGGTGGGTTTTACCCAGACCGGACTCACCCCAGATGAACAGGGGGTTGTATGCGCGGGCTGGCGCCTCGGCGATGGCCAGGGCGGCGGCGTGGGCGAACCGGTTGGAGGTACCGATGACGAACGTGTCGAAGGTGTAGCGCCGGTTGAGGCTGGCGCCGTCGGCGGTCGCCGAATCGTCACTGGGGCGCTCGGTGAAGTAATTGGGCCAGTCGTATTCCACGTCGGGGGTGTCGTCTTCGTCGTCTTCGTCCTCGCCCGCGCGGGCCGGGGCCGGGTTATCGGACGAGGCGGATCCGTCGTCGGCGGGCGCGGGGGCGATGCGCACCCCGAGTTCGATGTCGTGTCCGAGGCGCCGGCTGAGGGCAGCGGTGATCTGGGTGCGCAGGTGCCGTTCGATCTCGTTCTGGACGAAGCTGCTCGGGACCGCGAGCAGCGCGAAGCCTTCGACTATCGCCAGCGGGTGTACCAGGTTGAGCCAGGCCTTCTGCTGGGGTGTCAGGACCGCAGCTGACGCGTCGGGGGCGGGGGCTTCGCCGTTGAGTTCTGCGACCACCTCGTCCCACAGGGTGAGGAATGCCGACGCGGAGTCATCGGTCAATGACTCATCCCCCTGGCTCGAAGTCGTGATGCACGGATCTCGTGCGGTGACATGCTATCCACACAGTTATCCACAGGTGTGGATGAGGTGCGTGTACCCCGGTGAGGCCCTCCGGGCCAGTTGCTCGGCAACGGCCACTCCAGACAGTCCGGCGATACCTGAAGCGCAGGCCGCTTCGTCCTCTTCGATTACGGCCGGGATCCGCTCCAGTCGCGAAACGGCGCTGGCAAGCAAGTTAACAGGTTTCCGGGCGGGCGACTACTCCTTTCACCGAGATGAATCGAGTAAAAATAGGCGCCACCGGAACGTCCGTGGCGGGTGTGACCAGTGTGAATGATGGGCCGCTTCCCGACGCGGTCCGGACCGGCCCGGCAGGGCACCGCCGGCAGGGACAGTGCCAGGGTTTGACCCGGCGAACCTGCATCAGTACCCTCGAACAGTCGCCCGAACGTCGGCGATACGGCAGCGACCGGCTCTCGGCCGGAGACC
Source organism: Mycolicibacter terrae (assembly GCF_010727125.1). NCBI lineage: Bacteria > Bacillati > Actinomycetota > Actinomycetes > Mycobacteriales > Mycobacteriaceae > Mycobacterium > Mycobacterium terrae. The sequence continues at coordinate 4,260,659 of NZ_AP022564.1, forward strand.
GCGCCGGTTACCAGCAAGACGCAGAAGTTCACCGAGCTTACCGAGTGCGTCGCGTGCGGCAGGCACAACGGTGTTCCGGTGTGTCGGGCAGACGCGACGCAAGACGCAACAAGGAGAGTGTGCCGTGGCCAAGGGCAAGCGGACCTTCCAGCCCAACAACCGACGTCGGGCCCGGGTGCACGGGTTTCGCCTGCGGATGCGTACGCGCGCTGGCCGCGCCATCGTCTCGGGCCGGCGTCGCAAGGGCCGTCGCTCGCTGACTGCTTGAGCACAGGCAGCACCGCGGTGCTCCCGGCTCAGTTCCGGATGAGACGCTCGGCGGATTTCGGTGCGACGGTCAGACAGGGCCGAAGGGCGGTTCAGCCCGATGTCATCGTCTATAGCCGAACGAGCTGTGACCGGCGAACCGACACCTTCGACGAATGCGCGCCGCCGCAAGTCGGCCTGATCATCGCCAAGTCGGTGGGTTCGGCTGTCGAACGGCACCAGGTCGCCCGTCGTCTGCGCCACGTGGCCCGCGAGATGCTCGGGGATCTGGGGTCGGGCGAACAGGTGGTGATCCGGGCACGGCCCGGCAGTAGCGCTGCGAAGTCGGATGCGCTGCGGGAACAGTTGCGTTCCGGGTTGTGGTCGGTGCACCGATCCGGGGGTGCGGCGCGGTGACCCACGGTGTTGCGGCGGCGCCGGTTCGAGGGTTGATCTTCGTCATTCAGCTCTATCGGCACATGGTCTCGCCGCTGCGATTGCCCAGTTGCCGCTTCATGCCGACGTGCAGCCAATACGCGGTGGATGCCTTGAGCGAGTATGGACTGATCCGGGGCGGATGGCTGGCAGCCGTGCGCCTGGCAAAGTGTGGGCCGTGGCATCAAGGCGGCTGGGACCCGATACCGGAGCGGTCCCGGGGCGGCGCTGGATGCGACTGTCCGTCCGGGAACGCCTCGGACAACCGAGCGGAGGATGAACGACGTGGCCTTTGATCCCCGGAGTCTGGACTACGTGTACTACCCGGTGTCGGGCATTATGTGGTTGTGGTACAAGGCATTTGGCCTTCTACTCGGCCCGGCGAGCTTCTTCACCTGGGCCTTGTCGGTGACGTTTTTGGTATTCACACTGCG